>CALMSN010000161.1 GCA_937872325.1 uncultured Xanthobacter sp.
CGACCCTTCTGGCACCGGCGCCGGCCGCCGCGCAGCCCCTCTCGGAGCTGTCGTGCCGCGCCCTATGGTATCAGCGCAACGCGGTCTATGCCGAGCAGGGCCACTGCTTCAAGACCTCCGATGCCATCGCCACCTTCGGCCGGCGCTGCTATCCGCCCTACGGCAACCTCACCCCGCAGCAACAGCGCTTCGTGGACGAAGTGAAGTATTGGGAATCCCGCCGGCGCTGCAATTGATCCCGTGCCGTCGGCCCCGGTCTTCCGCCGGGGCCGGGTGGGCCGGATCCTACGCCCTCACACCGCGATCCCGAGCCGGGCGGCGTGCCAGGCGAGGTGGTCGTCCATGAAGGTGGAGATGAAGTTGTAGGAGTGGTCGTAGCCCTCGCGCATGTTGAGCGTGAGGGGGATGCCTGCCGCGTCGCAGGCCGCGCGCAGGAGATGGGGCATCAACCCCGTCTCAAGGAAGGAATCCGCGGTCCCCTGGTCCACCAGCAGCTCCGGCAGGCGGGCGCCATCTTCGATCAGCAGGCACGCGTCATAGGCCCGCCACGTCGCCTCGTCCGGCCCGAGATACTTCTCGAACGCCGGGCGCGACCAGAAGGCCGCCGACGGCTTCACGATGGGCGCGAAGGCCGAGACGCTGGCAAACCGCCCCGGCGCCTTCAGCGCGAGGGTCAGCGCCCCGTGCCCGCCCATGGAATGGCCGAAGATGGACTGGCGCGACAGGTCCGCCGGGAAATGCGCCCCGATCAGCTCCGGCAGCTCCCGGGTCAGGTAGGCCTGCATGCGGTAGTTGGCGGCGTAGGGCGCCTGCGTCGCGTCGAGATAGAAGCCGGCGCCGGAGCCGAACTGCCAGTTGTCCGGCTCGTCGGGCACGTCCGGCCCACGCGGAGACGTATCCGGCAGCACGATGATGAGGCCGAGCCGGCTGGCGAGCCGCCGGTACTCGCCCTTGTCCATGCAATTGGCATGGGTGCAGGTGAGGCCGGAGAGATACCACAGCACCGGCAGCTTCGTTCCCGGCACATGCGGCGGCACGAACACCGCGAAGGTCATGGCGGTGTTCGTCTCCCGCGAGGCGTGGCGGTAGACCCCCTGGATGCCGCCATGGGCCTTGGCGGTGGACACCGTCTCCACTGCGCTCATCGCCCGGCCCTCAGTAGATGACGACGGAGCGGATCGACTTGCCCTCGTGCATCAGGTCGAAGGCTTTGTTGATGTCGTCGAGGGGCATGGTGTGGGTGATGAGATCATCGATGTTGATCTTCCCCTCCATGTACCAATCGACGATCTTCGGCACGTCGGTGCGCCCGCGGGCGCCGCCGAACGCGGTGCCGCGCCAGTTGCGGCCGGTGACGAGCTGGAACGGGCGGGTGGAAATCTCCGCCCCCGCCGGCGCCACGCCGATGACGATGGAGGTGCCCCAGCCGCGATGGCAGCATTCGAGCGCCTGGCGCATCACGTTCACATTGCCGGTGCAGTCGAAGGAGAAGTCGGCGCCGCCGTCGGTGAGGTCCTGGATGGCGGAGACCACCTTGTCCGCGCCAACCTCCAGCGGATTGATGAAGTCGGTCATGCCGAACTTCTTCGCGATCTCGACCTTGGAGGGGTTGATGTCGATGCCGATGATCTTGTCGGCGCCGACCATGCGGGCGCCCTGGATCACGTTGAGGCCGATGCCGCCGAGGCCGAACACCACGACGTTCGCGCCCGGCCAGACCTTGCCGGTGTAGACCACGGCGCCGATGCCGGTCGTCACGCCGCAGCCGATGTAGCAGATCTTGTCGAAGGGAGCGTCCTCGCGAACCTTGGCGAGGGCGATCTCGGGCAGCACCGTGAAGTTCGAGAAGGTGGAGCAGCCCATGTAGTGGAAGATCTCGCCGCCGTCGCAGGAGAAGCGCGAGGTGCGGTCGGGCATCAGCCCCTGCCCCTGGGTGGCGCGGATCGAGGTGCACAGGTTCGAGCGCTGCGACAGGCAGGTTTTGCACTGCCGGCATTCCGGCGTGTAGAGCGGAATCACATGGTCGCCCGCCTTCAGCGTGGTCACGCCCGGCCCCACCTCGCGCACGATGCCGGCGCCCTCATGGCCGAGGATGGCGGGGAACTTGCCCTCCGAATCGAGGCCGTCGAGGGTGTAGGCATCGGTGTGGCAGACCCCGGTGGCCATGATCTCCACCAGCACTTCGCCGGCCCTGGGGCCGCCGATCTCGATGGTCTCGATGGTGAGGGGCTTCTTGGCTTCCCACGCGACCGCGGCTCTGGACTTCACGCTGCGCTCTCCCGCTGGACGGCTGCGCGAGCAGGCCGTCACCCCAATCTGGTGGGCGGCAGGACAGGGCCCGGTGGCGGTAAAGTCAAGCGCCGGGCGGGGTATTCGTGGAGACAAAAAAATCGATGCGGGGGAGCGGAGTACATCCGTCCGTCTCCCCCACATCGATGAACGCGACTACCGAAAGACGCGATCTCTCCCGCATCCGGGGCCTGGACGGCCCGGCATGGAACGGCTTCACCCGAACGGCATGTCGTGAGACATCGCTCGCAAATCCGCCGGTTGACAGGCGGCGCCCCGGGCTATCGCCTCGGGATCACGCCGCGCTCATCGGAAGCGCAAAACGCCTGACGGATGCGGGGAGAGCCCAGACCGTGGTGAGCGGAGTACATCCGTCCGTCTCACCGACACTTCGTTTCGAAGCGTCCTGGCTGGGTTGGGTGAGATATAGGGGGCGTCTGCGGCATTTCAAGGGCAGCAGCGCAAAGATCCGGGATTTTTGCGAAACCGCTCAGGGATAGAGCCGGGTCCGGGTCCAGGCCGCGGCGGGCTCCGGACGGCGGAACACGATGCGATCATGCAGGCGGAACGGCCGGTCGTGCCAGAACTCGATGGCCACGGGCCGCACCCGGAAGCCGGTCCAGTGGGGCGGGCGCGGCACGGTGCCGAGGCCATAGCGGGCGGTGGTGGAGGCCACCGCCGCCTCCAGCGCGAACCGCCCCTCCAGCGGACGCGACTGCCGGCTCGCCCAGGCGCCGATCTGCGACAGCCGCGGACGGGTGGCGAAATAAGCGTCGGCCTCGTCGTCGCCCACCTGCTCCACCGGCCCGCGCACCCGCACCTGGCGGCGCAGCGATTTCCAGTGGAACACCAGCGCCGCCTTGGGATTGGCGGCCAGCTCGCGGCCCTTGGCGCTCTCGGTGTTGGTGAAGAACACGAAGCCCTCCGCGTCCGCCCCCTTGAGCAGCACCATGCGGGCGTCGGGCAGGCCGTCGGCATCCACGGTGGCGAGGGTCATGGCGTTGGGATCGTTGGGCTCGCTCTTCTCGGCCTCGGCGAGCCATTCGGCGAACAGCCGGAATGGCTCTTCAGCGGCGGTGAAATCACCGGATGTTAAGGAGTCCCGGGCTTCCATGCTGTTGCTCGACGTCATGCCGGAGCCCCCTCGTGTCTCACCGTCCGCCGGATGCCCACCCAGGCTCCCGGTTCCCCTCATATAGACGAGCCGCGCGCTCAAGCGAAGCGCGCCGCAGCGCCGCGGCCGCGGCGCTGTCCCTGGCGCTCGCCTGCGGCGGCTGCAGCACCACCGCCGGCTTCGACGACGAGCCGCTGGTGACCGGCTCCGTCCCCGCGTCGGCGCAGCCGGTGCTGCCGGAAGGCAAGGCGCCGCACGGCATCGCGGCCGGCGACTGGCTGGCGGCCCGACGCGCCCTCCACGAGGCGCTGCTGGGCCAGCAGCGCGATGCCAGCGTGCCGTGGGAGAATGCCGCCACCGGCGCCCGCGGCACCGCCACCCCCATCGGACCCGCCCGGGACGGCGGCTGCCGCGACTTCCTCATCGCCGTGGTGGACGGCAAGGTGCCCGATCGCTGGATCAGCGGCGCCGCCTGCCGCGACGGCTCGGGCACCGTGCTCTCGCAGGTCCGCGTGCTGGGCAAGGCCTGAGAGCCTGCCTGGAAAGTCGGCGGCTGCGGGCCGCCGAGGGATTTTCGGGGGCTGTGGAGGCAGAGAATGCCGGTGCGATGCCGCGCATCGGGACAAGGCTTCGAAGCCCCGGGCGCCGAAAAGGCGCGGTGGTCCGGTTCGCCCGATTTTCCAGACCGGACCCAAGGCCGGGGCGGGTTGCGGAGGGTGCGTCGTGAAAGTCGCTTGCAGCCTTGACCGGCGCCGTTGCATTTTTTGCGCTGCGGACCCACATCAGCGGGCGCGGCCGGCCGCTTGAGCGCTGGCCGGCGAGGTGAGACTACATGCGCGATCCCTACGACGTCCTCGGTGTGGCCAAGACCGCCGACGAAGCCGAGATCAAGCGCGCCTATCGCAAGCTGGCGAAGAAGCTGCATCCCGACGCCAACGCCAATGATCCCAAGGCGCAGGACCGGTTTGCCGAGCTCAATACCGCCCACGAGATCCTGTCCGACACGGAAAAGCGCGGCCAGTTCGACCGCGGCGAGATCGATGCCGAGGGCAAGCCGCGGGCGCCCGAGTTCTCCGGCTTCCACGGCGCGCGGCCTGGCGGCAGGCCCGGCGGATTCTCCGGCTTCGACGGCGACACCATCTTCGAGAGCTTCTCCTTCGGCCCCGAGGGCATGCGCCGGGGCCGCCGCGGCGGCGGTGCGGGAGCGGGCGGGAGCTTCGACGACCTCGGCGACATGTTCGGCTTCGGCCAGCAGCGCCGCGCCGCGGGCGGCGGCTTTCCCCCGCAGCCCGGCGCCGACATCGAGGTCACCCTGGCGGTCGGCTTCGAGGATGCGACCCACGGCGCCAGCAAGCGCGTCGCCCTGCCCTCGGGCAAGCAGATCGACATCAAGATCGCGGCCAACACCCGCGAGGGCCATCGCATGCGCCTCAAGGGCCAGGGCGAGCCGAGCCCCATGGGCGGCCCGGCGGGGGATGCCTACGTCACCATCTCCTACGCGCCGCACCCCGTGTTCGAGCGCGACGGCGACGACCTGAAGCAGAGCATCGACGTCCCCCTGCCCGACGCGGTGCTGGGCGCCAAGGTGCGGGTGGCGACCCTGTCGGGGGCGGTGGAGCTGAGCGTGCCGGCCTGGACCTCGGGCGGGCGGGCCTTCCGCCTGCGCGGCAAGGGGCTGCCCAAGGCGGCGGGCGGGCACGGCGACATCATCGTGCGCATCAACCTCACCCTGCCGCGCACCCACGACGCCGATCTCGAGGCCCTGATGCAAAAGATGCGGGACGGCACCGACGCGTAGGGCGTCGCCCGGTACGGAGCGGCGGCATTGGCGGCATGCCGGCGCGGCCTCCCCGTCCCTTAAAGCGGGCGGGACGGTTGGCGGCGAAGGCGTGGCGGTACGCGGTTGAGCGGTTCCCCCTTGCCGCCGGCGTTGCTTGCGCTAAGGTCCGCGCCCCATCTCCGGCTTCCAAGGGCTCCCATGTTTCTGGAACTGCGCAATCTCTTCTTCGATGAGCTGTCGGTCGGCATGTCGGAGCGCATCTCGAAGAAGGTACTTTCGTCGGACATCATCGGCTTTGCCGAGCTGACCGGCGATCGCAACCCGATCCACCTGTCGCAGCATTTCGCCGCCAAGACGCCGTTCGGCGGCCGCATCGCCCACGGCCTCTATACCGCGAGCCTGATCTCGGCCGTGCTCGGCACCCGCCTGCCCGGCCCCGGCGCCATCTACATGTCGCAGACCCTGCATTTCCGCGCCCCGGTTCGCATCGACGACACCGTGGACGTGGAGGTGAAGGTGGTGGAGCTGGTGCCGGAGAAAAACCGCGCCCGGCTGTCCTGCATCTGCTCCGTCAAGGACGAAGTGGTGCTGGAAGGCGAGGCCGTGGTGAAGGTCCCCTCCCGCGACATCCATCCCGGCAACTGACCCGCCCCCGACAAGGCGACGCAGAACGGTTGCATCCGCGCTCCGGCCGGCGCAACGTCTGTGGCGTCTTTTCGGGAGGTGGCCATGTTTGAGTCGGCCAGGCTCGCCCACAAGCTGGATAAAACCCAGTTCAAGGCCATCGAGCCGGATCTGCGCGAGCGCCTGCTCAATGCCCAGTTCCAGCTCATCGACCAGAAGCGCCGCAGCCTTCTGGTGCTGATCCACGGTCCGGACGGCTCCGGCAAGGGCGCGGTGCTCAACCGCCTCTACAGTTGGCTCGACGCCCACAAGCTGCGCACCCTCACCTTCGACGACGTCAGCCGCGCCGCCACCAGCCACCCGCCGCTCTGGAACTACTGGCGCCAGCTGCCGGTGTTCAGCGAGATCGCGGTGGTGCTCGGCTCCTGGTACCACGCCCCGATCTTCGACCGGGCCAGCGGCGCCAGCGGCAAGGCCGAGTTCGCGACCGCCCTGCAGGGCATCCGGCGGCTCGAGGCCATGCTCCATGCCGAGGGCGTCGATGTCCTCAAGCTGTGGCTCTACATCGATCCGGATGAGGCGCACAAACGCCTCAAGGCCTTGGAGAAGGGCGAGGACCGGCGCCCCGTGGTGCGGGAATGGGCGGGCATCCGCACCGGCAAGGACCGCCTCCGCGTGGCCGCCATCGCCGAGGACCTCATCCGCATCACCTCCACCGAGGCCGCTCCCTGGCACGTCGTGCCGGCCACCGACGCCAATTATCGCGACGCCATGGTGGGCAACCTGCTGCTGGAGCGCCTCGCCGCCATGACCGCGCCCCCCGCCCGTCCGGCCAGTCGGCCGCGGCCTCCGCGGGGGGGGCGGGGGGCGTTCCCGTGGCCCGGCGGCCGCAGCCCCGCCGCCGGGGCCCCCAGCCCCCCCGCCGACGCGGACAACCCGACCCGCGTGCCGACCGCCCTGCCGGTCTTCTCCATCCTGTCCACGCTCGACTACACCCGCAGCCTCGACTCGGACGACTACGACACCCAGCTCGCCCGCGAGCAGACCCGGATCACCAAGCTCACCGCGTCGAAGGCGTTCCAGTCGAGCGGGATGATGATCGCCTTCGAGGGCAGCGACGCCGCCGGCAAGAGCTCCACCATCATGCGGCTGCGGCAGGCGCTGGATCCGCGGCGGTTTCGCGTCTACCCCATCGCCGCCCCCACCGACGAGGAGCGCGCCCGGCCGTATCTTTGGCGCTTCTGGCGGCATGTGCCGGAGCGCGGGCGCACCGCCATCTTCGACCGCTCCTGGTACGGGCGGGTGCTGGTGGAGCGGGTGGAAGGCTTCGCCGCCCCGCCCGACTGGGCCCGCGCCTATGGCGAGATCAACGATTTCGAGGCCCAGATCACCGATGCCGGCTACGTGCTGCTGAAGGTGTGGCTCGCCATCACCCAAGAGGAGCAGGCCCGCCGCTTCGAGGCCCGCGAGGACACGCCCTACAAGCGCTTCAAGCTGACCCCCGAAGACTGGCGCAACCGCGAGAAATGGCCGCTCTACGAGGCCGCCGTCACCGAGATGGTGGACCGCACCTCCACCCGCGCCGCGCCCTGGATCCTGGTCGAGGCGGAAGACAAGCGCTACGCCCGGGTGCAGGTGGCGCGCGCGGTCGCCGACCACCTGGAGGCCCGGCTGGGCTGATCGCTCTGCCGGCGCGGCGGGCTGGAAGGGCGCGTGCTGCCAACGTGCGGCTTCGCTCGCCGGACGACGTCGGGGATGAGCGGCCGGACGAGGTTGCGCTGTGCCTGCCGGCGAGGCTATGGTCCCGCCCCGCGTTGGGGCGTAGCCAAGTGGTAAGGCAGGGGATTTTGATTCCCCCATCCCCTGGTTCGAATCCAGGCGCCCCAGCCAGGCGCGGCCGAAACAGCATCGGACATCCGCCGCAGAGCTAGAGCTGGTCGGGCTGAAACGGCCGGGCGCGCGCCCGCTGCGCAATGCCGATTGGGCGAACAGCTCGGTTGCCGGGTCTGCGGCGTTGCCGATCCGCGCCGATGCGTGAGGCATCGACCGCCGTCGGCGCCCTGGCAGGGGACCAAAATCCCTCGCCCGCTTGCCCGGAAGCGTTGCCAAAGGCTGTTGGCGCATTTTCGAGCGGCGTGGCCCCCCTTCGCCCAAGGGCCAGCGCGCAAAATCACTCACCCGCAGCACGCACGGGCCGATCGCTCACAACTGGCCGCTAACAGAACCTCCGGGCGTAGGATGGTCGCGGCATTTTGGCCGCCTGCAAGGCGCCGGCCGCAGTCGATTCCGGAACCATCGTAGGACCAGGAACGCCGCAGGCGGCCGAACGACCCGGCCCGCCGACCTCAGAGGTTTTGTTAGAAGCTCATACGCGCTCGCTGTGCGCCGAGGCGGCTCCCGCAGGGTGGAATTCCGCGGACGCACCGACAGCTCCGGCACTGCGCCCCAGACCGCATGGTACGCCCGGCCGGGAGCGTCTCGCCTCAGCTTCCGCTGAATCGGGGCGCGCGCTTCTCGCCGAAGGCCAGGCGACCCTCGCGATAGTCGGCGCTGGAATTGGCCAGCGCCGTCATCCGCCGGGCCTCCGCCAGGACATGCTGCGGCGCGCCTTCAGCGGCGCGGATGGACAGCTTCGCGGCGCGTAACGTCAGCGGCGCGTTCTCCACCATCCGGTGGGCGAGCCGCTCGGCGCTGGCCTCCACCTCCGCCCCGGTGGTCAGGATATCCACCGCGCCGAGCTCGTGGCCGCGCACCGCGCCCAGGCGATCGGCGGTGAAGAAGAGCTGGCGCGCGCCCTGGCTGCCGAACACCCGCAGCAGCCGCGGCAAGCCGCGCGGATCGTAGCCGAGGCCGAGGCGCGCCGCCGGCACCGCGAAGAACGCATCGTCCGCCGCCACCCGCAGGTCGCAGCTCGCGGCCAGCGCCGCGCCGGCGCCCACGCAGGCGCCGCGGATCAGCGCCAGGGTCGGGAAGGCCAGCGCCTCCACCGCCGCGCAGGCGCTCTCCACCAGGTCGTCGTAGCTCTGCGCGCCGGAGGCATCCGAGCGGGCGCCGTCGAAATCGGAGATGTCGGCGCCGCCGGAGAAGGCCAGGTCCCCCGCCCCGCGCAGGATGGCGACGCGGATGTCGTTGCGGCGCGCCGCCTCCACCGCGAAGGCGGAGAGCTCGCGCCACATGCCGCTGGAAATGGCATTGCGGCGCTCCGGATTGGAGAGCACCAGACGGGCGATCCCGCCCTCGATGGTCACGGCAATGCTTCCGGCCAAATGTTCCTCCCGCGGCAAGCGGCTGGGGGACGGATTGCCCGCCCGCCGGCATCCGGCTCAAGGCTCGCGCCGCCTCCGGCCGGATCGCAAAGCGAACGGACGGCGTGGCTCCGATCCCGGTTCAAGGGGCAGGCCCGCCGCGACGATGCGCGGGCCTGCTTTCGAAGGCGCAGTCGCCGCAAATCGCACCCGGCGCGCGGCGGCACTGCGTGTCGGCAGTGTCCCGGCTCTATGCCCGAAAAGCCGCGCCCGCGCCATACGGGGCTTCCGAGGCGACAGGATGACAGATCCAAGGGAAAAGCGGATGTGCGGAAAAGCACATGCGAGGCGCGCTGCGTGCAGGATCCGGAACGGCGCTGCTGGAGCGCCGTTCCGTCCCTGCGGGTGCCGGTCAGGGCTTGGCACCCGAAGCTCGCATTCAACGCAGCCCGGCGGGGGCGGAGGACTTTTCCGCGGCGTTGCGCCCGGAAGCGATCTTGTTTCTGCCGAAACGCGCCATAAAACTCAAGCCGACAAGAGCGAAAGTGAATTCATCCCGCTCTTGATGACGTAACGGAACTGGTATTCACTCTCTCCGAAACAAGATATTGGCCCCAAAACCGATGAATAGGCTGCCAAGCGCTACCAGGCATCCATATAGCCAACCATGATCCTGGGAAAATTGTGCGACATTCTGTTCAAAACCAGTTTTCTTCACGGTGAATTCGGTCGCGGCGTGGGCCGTCATCCGGCCGTCGCGGAAAACCTTGGCATTGACCGTGTAGCGGCCGATGGGCGCGGTGCCGGGAATGGCGAAATCGCTGCGGAACACGTCGGGCGCCAGGAAGCTCACCCCCGCCTCGTTCTCGCGGTAGAGGCCCTCGGCCTGGCGGATCCGCAGGAAGGCGACCCGGAACGGATCGCTCTGCACCACGTCGCTGAAATCCGTGCCCACCCGCTGCACCAGCACGTTGCGCGCCAGCCCGGCCTGCTCGCTGCGCAGCACGTCCGGACCGGCGATGCGCTCCATGGGACGGTTGGACTGGACGCTGAGGAAGGCCGGCACGTCCAGGAAGCGGCGGCTCTCGGTGTTCACCCAAAGCCCCATTACCCGCGACTTGCGCCAGGTGGCGAACTCCTCGGCCGGGCCGCGGACGGTCACCACCACGTCGAAGTCGCCACCGTCCGGCGCGACGCCGAACACCACCAGATCGGCCCCGTCGAAGCTGGAGGTGATGCGCACCTCCGGCTGCGAGATGGACAGCACCAGCCGCTCGGGCGCCGCCGCGACCGCATCCATGGCGAAGGCGCCCCCCGGTCCCGCGAGCGCCGCCACGGCCAGCGCCACCAGAGCCCGCACGGCGATCGGGAGCGCCCGGCCACAGCCTGCCGACCTGGGCGCGGCGCCGCCGGCCCGGGTCATGGCTGCGCCTCGACCGCGGTGACGGCATAAGGATCGGCCGGGGTCGCCACCAGGTCAGAGGCGACGCGCAAGCCGACCGCCAGCACCAGAAGACCCAGCAGCAGGCGCAGGTGCTCCGCCCGCACCGTCTGCCCCGCCCGGGCGCCGAACTGCGCCCCCACCGTGCCGCCCAGCATCAGGATCAGCGCCAGCACGGCGTCCACGGTGCGGTTGGCCTCGGCATGCAGCACGGTCGCGGCGGCCATGGTCACCAGGGTGAGGACCAGCGAGGTGCCCACCGAGGTCTGGGTCGGCACCCGCAGCATGTAGATGAGCGCCGGCACCAGGATGAAGCCGCCGCCCACGCCCAGCGCCGCGCCCAGCAGGCCCACCACCGCCCCCATGGCGATCACCGGCAGCACCGAGATGTAGATGCGCGAGCGGCGGAAGCGCATCTTCAGCGGCAGGCGCATGAACCAGGCATGGGGGCCGGGCCGGCGCACCAGGGGCGGCTGGCCCCGCCGCCCGCGCAGGATCGCCCGCATGCTTTCCAGCAGCATGATGGTGCCGATGAAGCCCAGCAGAACCGTGTAGGCGATGCGGATGAACAGGTCGACCTGCCCCACCGTGCGCAGCCAGAGGAACAGGAATACCCCGGCGAGGGTACCGATGAGCGCCCCGGCCAGCAGCATCCCGGCCAGTGGCAGGTCGACCATACCCTTGCGCAGATACGACAGCGCGCCGGACAGGGAGGAGGCCGCCATGTAGGGCGAGACGCTGGCCACCGCATAGGCCGGCGGCACGCCGCTGAAGATGAGCAGCGGCGTCATCAGGAAGCCGCCGCCCACCCCGAACATGCCGGAGATGAACCCCACCGCCAGCCCCATCAGGAAGATGGAGAAGACGGAGACGGGCAGTTCCGCGATGGGCAGGTAGATGGTCACTGGATCGGTCCGCTCCGGCCCATGTCAGGCTGAGTCCATGCTGGGGTCGGGCCGATGCCGGGCCGATCCGCCGGCCCCGGCTGTCCCTACCGATTTACGGCAAGGGCCGGCGGTTTTGAAGGAAAACCGTCGGCCTTCGCGCCGGTCAGTCACTCGCGGTGCGGGCCCGGCCGGGACGGGCGCTCTGGGCCCTCGCCTCCCCGGGCAGCCGCCAGCGGCAAAGCCGGTAGCCGCCGTTGCGACGCGCCAGATCCACATGGATATGATCCTCGTGGAAGCCGTCCGAGCCCGGGCCGAGAACGGTGGTGAAGCGCCGGCACGCGCTCTCCTTCATGGCCGGGGCGAAGCTGCCCAGCCCGCCGGAGGCGACCTTCATCGCCGCCCCGGAGGCGAGCTCGAACCCGCCCACATCGAAGGCGTTGCCGGTGCCGTGCTCGCTCATGGGCGCGCCCGGCTGGCGGTTGCGCGGCCGGCATTCATAGGCCCCGGCCACCCGCACCGCGGCCAGACGGCCGCTCGATGAGGCAAGGCCCGACGCCAGGTCGCCGCGGATCCAGTCGGCCACCGCCCTCGCCATATCGCATTGGAGGAGGGCGGCGGGCTTGAGATTGACCCGGGTCCCGTCCTCCAGGAACACCGCCGCGAGCTGGACCGGCTCGGTGAGGCTGCATCCCGGCTTTACGGAGATGCCGGGCGCCGGCTCGGCCACCACGATGCCGCTGGCAAGGAAGGCCCGGCAGCCCGGCCCCGGAGAAGGTGCGCCGGCGGATCCGTTGCCGGCCGGCACCGCCTCTTCCTCGGCCGCAGGGTCCTCGGCGGGCGGCGCGTCGTCGGAACGGGCCCAAGGCGGCCGCTGCGGGAGGGGCACGCTGCGGGCGGCCGTCCGCCGACCGGCAGCCGGCGGCGGATCGACCTCCGGCTCGGGCTCTGCGGCCTCGGCCCAGGGCGGGCGGGGCGGCAGCGGGGCGGCAGGCCGGCCCGTGGCCGCGCCACCCTGCTGCGGCTCGTCTTCCCCCGTCTCCTCGGCGGCCGCACGCGCCGAAATCACTTCGGGCGGCATGCGGGGCGGCAGCGGCGCGGTGCGAAGAGGCCGGCTTGGAGACGGCGCACGGGTGGCGCCACCAGACGCCGCAGCCCGCTCGGGCGGGCGCTGGGGCGGCAGCGGGGCGGCAGCGGCAGGCATTGCGGCCCACAGGCCGAGACCCAGGAGCAGCGCCGCCCCCGTGACCCCGGCCGACCGAGCCGGCGCTCTGGTCGAGGAATGCGCCTCGGCCACCGGGCGCGGGCCGGGCCTGCACGGGAAGCCGCGTGCGCCGCGACGGGTGGGCGCGCCCCCGCGGCGCGAAAGGAGGGGATCGAGCCATCGCAACCGCATCGGCGCCATGATACTAGAGGATGGCCCGCCGGGAAGCCCCGGGCCGGACAGTGCAGCCGGGATGCCGGCAAAGGCAGGCGTGGTTCTCGATGATCAGGCGCAGGCTCTATGTGGAGGAGCGATTCTCGCCGCTGGCGCGGTGGAGCTTCCGCCTGTCCCTGTTCTCGGTGCCGGTGGTGGTGCTCGGCGCCCTGCTCTATCGCTTCGGCCTGCTCGATTTCCGCCCCGCCATGGCGACGCTGGCCATCGGCTTGGCCATGGCCCTGCTGGCCGGGCTGATGGGGGTGGTGGCGTTCTTCGTCATCTGGGAAAGCGGCTGGCGCGGCATGGGCCGGTCGGTGGCCGCGGTGGCCATCGCCCTTGGGGTGCTCACCGGCCCCGCCAGCGTGCTGGCCCGGGGGGTGATGCTGCCGCAGCTCACCGACATCGCCACCGACGCTGAGGACCCGCCGCGCTTCCGGGCGCTTGCGTTCGCCCACCCGCGCAGCGCCAATCCGCAGACCTACCCCGGCGAGGCCGCCGCCATGACCCAGCGGCACACCTATCCCGGCATCAAGCCGGTGGATCTCAGCGCCACCGCGGAGGAGGCCTACAACGCCGTGAAGGCGTTGGTGGAGAAGCGCCACTGGCGGATCCTCGACGAGGTCCAGCCCCGCGGCCCCCGCCGGGACGGGCAGATCGAGGCCGTCGCCTCTTCGCCGGTGATGGGGGTGCGCAGCGACGTGGTGATCCGCATCCGCGCGACGCCCAAGGGCTCGCGGGTCGATATGCGCTCGGTCTCCCGCTATGGCGGGCACGACCTTGGCCGAAATGCCCGCCATATCGAGGGCCTTATGGCCGATCTCTCGGCCGAGCGGCGGCGCAAATAGCGCGCGGCGGAGCGGGACATTACTGTTTAACGAAGCATTAACCATAGTCACCGAATGATTTCAGGCGGGAGAGCCGCCATGAAAATATCAATCGGGACCATCATCGTTTTCATCACGCTGGGCACCGCCTGCAGCGTCTGCGGCCCGGCGGCGGCGCAGAGTACGTCGGGCTACGGCAACCCGTTCAGCTACGCCTATCAGGGGGCATCGCTGACCCTCGGCGGGGGCGGCGGGCATGGGGCCGTGCGGCTGCGAAAGGGCCGCCCTTCATAGGAGCCGGCGCGCGGAACGCAACGGGTCTATGTCTGACGGTGGGTTATGGATATCGTCCGCTTCGCAGGAAAAATGTTCGACAAATCGAACAGAAGGGCATAAGGACATTCTCCGAGTTTCTGG
>CALMSN010000162.1 GCA_937872325.1 uncultured Xanthobacter sp.
CTCGGCCTCCTCCACCGTCATGCCGTCCACATGGTCGCTGCGCTCGCCCACCTGGTAGTCGGAGAAGCGGGCCGAGGAGCCGGAGAGGTCGTCGCGCCAGGCGCCGGCATCGATCACCGGCACCGCGCCGCCGAGGGCATCGGGGGCGAGGGCCGCCGGCAGGGTGGGCACCACCGCCTCGGCGGCAGGGCGGGAGGTGTCGCCCTTGCGCACCATCACCCAGCGCACATAGTCGAGCACCTCGACCCCATCCTGGTTGAAGCCGGTGGAGCGCACATAGACGACGCCGCTCTGGCCGTTGGAATTCTCCTTGAGGCCGATGACCTCCGACACCGCCGAGAGGCTGTCGCCGGGATAAACCGGGGTCAGGAAGCGGCCGCCGGCATAGCCGAGATTGGCCACCGCGTTCAGCGAGATGTCCGGCAGCGTCTTGCCGAACACGCTGTGGAGCGCCAAGAGGTCGTCGATGGGCGCGCGGGGATAGCCGAGCGCCTGGGCGAAGCTGTCGGCCGACTGCACCGCGAAGCGCATGCCGTAGAGCGCGCTGTAGAGGCTGGTATCACCGGTGGTGAGGGTGCGCGGGGTGGCGTGGCGGATCACCTGGCCGACGGAAAAGTCCTCGAAGAAGTTGCCCGGATTCGTCTTGCTCATTCGTCTCCCCTTGCATGGATACCGCGCAGCTTACACGATCGCTCGCCCGCTTCGAGCGGTGTCCCGCGTCCCGGCGCATTCCGATCGGGCGGTGCCGTGATCCCGCCGGCCGGATTGCGCGAAGGCCCGGGTCCGCCCTTGACGCGCGGGCCGCGGGCGATGCTGATGGAAGAGGGGGCTGCCGCAGCGCAGCGCGGGCGACACTGCCAATGAGCCGTGAGGATGCCTCGCGGGGTCTTGGCCATGCCTGCGCGGCGCCTGCGCGTAACCCGCTTGGCGCCGGTGGACCATCGGGGCGGATGGCATAGGGGGAAGCGCGTGTCGGGATCAGAGAGCCAGCGTCTGTCATTCCAGGCGATGATCTTCACCGCGTTGCTGATGCCCTTCTACGTCCTCGCGGCGCTGCTCTCCAATTCGGCGGCGATCTTCACCGATCTTCTCTCCACCCTGCTGGACCTCGTGGCCCTCACCTCCTGCTGGCTGGTGCTGCGCCTCGCCCACAGCGCCAATTCGGGGCGCTACGCCTATGGCCTGGGCAAGCTGGAGAACCTCACCGAGCTGATGATCGCCATCCTGCAGGCGCTGATGGTGTTTGTGGCCGGCTCGCAGGCGGTGTCGCGCATCATCCATCCCGAGCCGGTGGAAGGCGCCTTCGTCGGCCTTCTCGTCACGGCGATGGCGGTGGCGGGGAACGTCTACCTGAACCGCAAGGCGCGGCGCCTGGCGCAGGAGACCCGGTCGCCGGTGCTGGCGGCGCAGGCGCGGGTGCACTTCATCTCGGCCATCGGCTCGGGGGCGGTGCTCATCGTCACCGCCATCAACACGGTGTTCCACGGCATCGGCTGGATCCTCTACCTCGATCCGATGGCCTCGTTCGTGGTCATCGGCTTCATGATCTACAACATCGTCGTCATGCTTTCCTCGTCGATGGCCTCGCTGCTGGACCAGGCCATCGACGAGGCCGGGCAGATGCGGATCCTCAAGGTGCTGACCGCTCATTTCGACGATTTCGACGAGCTCGGCGACATCCGCACCCGGCAGTTCGGCGGCAAGATGTTCGTGGAGCTGCATCTCGCCTTCGCCGACGACTGGACCGTGGCGCGGGCCCGGCGGGCGGCGGCGGAGGTGAGCGCCGCGGTCCGCCAGTCCTTCAAGGAGGCCGGCGACGAGGTGGACGTGGCCATCGTGCTGATGCCGCAGCGCGCGGACGCCGCGGCCTGAGCCCAAGGGCCGCCGGCGCGGCAGCTTTGTTGACTTGACGGCGCCCCGTGGTGTATCGGACGCCTTCGCGCGAGCCGGAGGTTTGTCTTCCGGGCCCGCATCCCCGACACCTCCGACCGGAAGAAGCCCGTCCTTGAGGCGTGGCGGAACACGAAAGCGAGACAAGATGTTCGCGGTCATCAAGGCAAACGGCAAGCAGTATCGCGTCGCCGCTGCCGACAAGATCACCATTGACCACCTCGATGCCGAGGTGGGTGCGGTCTTCACCTTTCCCGTGCTGATGCTGAGCGGCGCGAGCGTTGCCGTGGGCACCCCCCACGTGAACGGCGCCATGGTCACCGGCGAAGTGGTGGAGCACACCCGCGGCGACAAGGTGATCGCCTTCAAGAAGCGCCGCCGGCAGAATTCCCGCCGCAAGCGTGGCTTCCGCGCCGACCTCACCGTCGTGCGCATCACCGAGATTTCCGGCCTGGGCGAGAGCGTCAAGGCCGAAGCTGAAACCTCTGGCGCGCCGGCTTCGCAAGCCGCTGCCGACGCCTGATTGAAGAACGGGGAGAGCAACAATGGCTCATAAGAAAGCAGGCGGCTCGTCGCGCAACGGCCGCGATTCCGATGGCCGCCGCCTCGGCGTGAAGCGCTTCGGCGGTCAGGACGTGATCGCCGGCAACATCATCGTGCGCCAGCGCGGCACCAAGTGGCATCCCGGCACCAACGTGGGCATGGGCAAGGACCACACCCTGTTCGCGCTCGTGGAAGGCAAGGTCGCATTCCGCACCAAAGCCAACGACCGCACCTTCGTATCCGTGATTCCCGCCGCCGCTGAGGCGGCTGAATAACCGGCCAGACCTGACATGCAGGATCCCGCCGGTCTCGTCGAACCGGGGGGAGCCTGATCCGGACCTCAGATGTCCGGGCTCCGTGAAAACCGGGGAGACGAGCGTCTTCCCGGTTTTCACACGTCTGACGCCTTTGTCAGCTACCAGGAGCCCGCCATGACGATCCTTGAATCGCCCCCCACCGCGCCTTACGCGGAGAGCAGTATTCCCGTCCTCGAGACCGAGCGGCTGGTGCTCCGTGCGCCGCGCATCGAGGACGTGCCTGCCATCGCGGAGCTTGCCGACAACGCCGCCATCGCCGAGATGACGGTGTCCCTGCCGCATCCCTACCGGGCCGACGACGCCCGCGCCTTCGTCGAGACCCTCGCCCTCGGCGCCAATGCGGCCACCTTCGCCATCTTCCTGAAGCGCCCCCGCGCCGCCGGGCTTTTCGCCGGCATGGCCTCCATCGCCACCCGCCCGGGCGAGGCGCTGCCCGAGCTCGGCTACTGGATCGGCGAGCCCCTGTGGAGCCGCGGCATCGCCACCGAGGCGGCCCGCGCGGTCATCGATTACGTCTTCTCCGAAACCGACATGCCGTCCCTGGCGGGCGCGGCGCGGGTGGTCAATCCGGCCTCGCGCCGGGTGCTGGAGAAGTGCGGCTTCCAGTGGACCGGAGTCGGCCTCACCCGGGTGCGGGCCCTGGGCGCCTCGGTGCCGGTGGACCGCTTCCAGCTCGACCGGCGCACCTGGGTGTCGATCCGCGCCTGGGGCTCCACCGCATTGCCGCACCGGCGCGCCGCCGCCGTCTGATCCCGTCCCTCGCCGGCCCGCGACATCGCGGCGGGCCGGCCGCACAAGGGATCGTCGGCCGGCTTGAAATCGGTTGCGGGTTGAAGGCCAACCCTCTCCCGCGTTTGGGGGAGGGCAGGGTGGGGGAAGGCCTTTCCGCACTGCCACCGAGGCCGGAAGAGCACGCGGCCTTGCCCGCTCCTGCCTCTCCCCGCACGCGGGCGAGGGGGCTGGCGGGGTCTGCTTCAAACGGCCCCCGTATCGACTGGCGATGGCGCTTGCCTGTCCGTCGGGGCCGGGCCAAAGACGGGTGGACCAGGACAGGCCGCGCCACGGAGCGCCATCCGTGGCCGCGACGAGGAAAGACCGATGACGGATGTGAGCGCGTTGCCCTATCGGCCCTGCGTCGGGCTGTGCATCTTCAACCCGGCGGGCCGGGTCTTCGTCGGCCGCCGGCTGGGCGGCCCGGAGCACGTGGATGCCACCCATTCCTGGCAGATGCCCCAGGGCGGCATCGATCCCGGAGAAGATCCCTTCGCCGCTGCCCTGCGGGAGCTCTATGAGGAGACCTCCATCCGCTCGGTGGAGAAGCTGGGCGAGATCACCGACTGGCTGGCCTACGACCTGCCCGGCGCCATCGCCGGCGAGGCGTGGAAGGGCCGGTATCGCGGCCAGACCCAGAAATGGTTCGCCTTCCGCTTCACCGGCAAAGAGGCGGAGATCGAGATCGCTCGCCCCGGCGGCGGCCAGCACAAGCCGGAATTCCTGGAATGGCGCTGGGAAAGCCTCGACCGGCTCGCCGACCTGGTGATCCCCTTCAAGCGGCCGGTCTACGAGCAGGTGGTGCTCAATTTCCGACGCTTCAGCGCCGGCTGAGAGTGGGGCGCGGCGCAACGGCGCGGTTCGTGATCCGGACGGCCGGTGAGGCACGCCGCGGCGGCCTTGAGCCTCGGCTCTCCCTGCCCGCCGCTTCTGCGCCCCTCCGGATCCCCGGCGCGCTGCTATGAAAGAAAAGCCGGAGGTGCCTTGCCGCCTCGCGCTTGCCTGTCGCCGCCTCGGGCGGTGGCCCGGCCGGCAGCTCGCCGGGAATCGCGCCTCGGGCCGAGGCCGAGGCCAGGGGCGGAGCGGTGAGCGGTGGGGGCGGATGTCGCCATCGGGGGCGGTCACCTCGCACACCATGATTGTGGAGAGGGCCACGGGACCAGCCCTCACCGCCAGGCGGGCACGCGAGTCGAGGCCGGCGCGGCGTTCACGATCGTGGATCCCGCATGCGCGGGCGGAACCGGGCTCGCGGGCGGACGAGCCATTCCAACGACCGGCAAGCACTGCTCGCGGGGTTCGGGTCCCCGCAGCGCCGGTAAAGGTGGCTCTTTCGGACATCCAGGGCATCACTGCGCCGGATGGCACGATGCATCGCGACACGTCATCGCCGGAAGCGTCCCGGCCACCCAGCCCGATGGCGGCTTCCCAAGGCGTGTCGATGCGGTGCCGCTCGGCGCGGGCGCCAGAGCGTTTCCCGATCGGATGGGACATCCGGTCTGATAAAAATACTCTGCAATCAAAGTGTTAGATCATTTCAGTGGTTCCATGACGCACTGAAACGATCAGGCTCGGCCGTGGCATCCGATCACGCCACGGCCCGCGGCTCCCTTCGCGGGGTCCTCGGTCTCAGAACAGCTTGAGCCCGGGCGGCAAAGCGAGGCCGCCGGTGAGGTCCTGCATCTTTTCCTGCATCACCCGCTCGGCCTTGCCGCGGGCGTCGGCGAAGGCGGCCACCAGCAGGTCCTCGAGGATCTCCACCTCGTCGGGCTTCACCAGGGAGGGGTCGATCCGGACCGCCTTGCATTCGCCCTTGGCGGTCACCCGGACCTGAACCAGCCCGCCGCCGGAGGCGCCGTCCACCTCGGTGGTCTCGAGCTCGGCCTGCATCTGCTGCATCTTTTCCTGCAGCTCCTTGGCCTTGCCCATCATGCCCAACAGGTCGCGCATCTCCTGGCCTTCCTCTTTGACGTGCTCGGGGCCACGAGCGGCCCGCTCTGCCCGCGGATGGTCGGCGGCGACGGCTCAGTCGAACCCGTCGTCGCCCGCCGGATCCGGCGGCTCCAGTCCCATATAGGGGTCGGCCTCGCCGGAGGCGAGGGGGTCGTCGGCCGGCGCGGCACGGCTGCGCACGTCCACCACCTCGGCGCCGGGAAAGCGCGCCAGCGCGGCGGCCACCAGCGGATGCGCCTTCACCCCCTCCTGCCGCTCGGCATCGGCGGCGGCGGTCTCCTCCGCCAGGGTCGGCCCGCCGGAGCGGGAGGACACCGAGACCAGCCAGCGCTGCCCGGTCCAGTCGGAAAGCTTGCGGGCGAGGTCGCTCACCAGGGTGCCGGGAGCGCCCGGCTCCAGCGACACCTCGATCCGGCCGAGCTCGAAATGCACCGGCCGCAGTTGATTTTCCAGCGCGTGCTTGAGGCCGATATCACGCTTGCGGCCGGCCAGCGCCGCCACCTCGGCGAAGCTCGCCGGCTGGGGATCGCGTGCCGGCGCTGGCGCGGCGGCGGGGGCCTGCTCGCGCGGCAGCGCGGCGCGTGGAACCGGCGCGATGCCGCCGGCGAGCGAAAGTCGCGGTCCCGCAGGTGGGGCGGAGGGCCCCGAAGGCAGCGACGGCGCGGGGGCCGCCGGAGGGGCGGAAGCCCCGTCGCGCAACTGCCGCAGGGCCTCGTCGGGGGTCGGCAGGTCGGCGGCGTAAGCCAGCCGCACCAGCACCATCTCCGCCGCCTGCAGGGGTTTTGCGGCCTGCTGCACCTCGCCGATGCCCTTGCCCAGCATCTGCCAGGCCCGCGAGAGCACCCGCATGGACAGGGCCTCGGCCAGCGCCCGGCCGCGCACCCGCTCGGCCTCCACCAGCGCGGCGTCGTCGGCGGTTTGCGGCACGATCTTGAGGCGGGTGACGAGGTGGGTGAACTCGGCGAGGTCGGTGAGGATCACCGCCGGGTCGGCGCCGGCCTCGTACTGGTCGCGGAACTCGGTGAGGGCGCGGGCGGCCTCGCCCTGCATCAGCGCCTCGAACAGGTCGATGACCCGGCCCTTGTCGGCGAGGCCGATGAGCCGGCGCACCGCCTCCGCCCCCACGGTGCCGCCGCCGGCATTGGCTCCGCTGTGGGCGATGGCCTGGTCCAGCAGCGACAGCGCGTCGCGCACCGAGCCTTCCGCCGCCCGGGCGACGATGGACAGCGCCTCCGGCTCGATGCCCACGCCTTCTCTGGCGCAGATGCCGGCGAGGTGTGCGGCGAGCACGCCCGAATCCACCCGCCGCAGGTCGAAGCGCTGGCAGCGCGAAAGCACGGTCACCGGCACCTTGCGGATCTCGGTGGTGGCGAAGATGAACTTCACATGCTCGGGCGGCTCCTCCAGCGTCTTCAGCAGACCGTTGAAGGCGGCGGTGGAGAGCATGTGCACTTCGTCGATGATGTAGACCTTGTAGCGGGCCATCACCGGCCGGTAGCGCGCGCCCTCGATGATCTCGCGGATGTCGTTGATGGAGGTGTTGGACGCCGCATCCATCTCCATCACGTCCACGTGGCGTGATTCGATGATGTCGCGGCAGTGGCGGCCCGGCACCGAAAGGTCGAGGCTGGGACCGCCGCCGCCTTCCGGCGGCTCGTAGTTGAGGGCGCGGGCGAGGATGCGGGCGGTGGTGGTCTTGCCCACCCCGCGCACCCCGGTGAGGATGTAGGCCTGCGCGATCCGCCCCGAGGCGAACGCGTTGGACAGGGTGCGGACCATCGCCTCCTGGCCGATCAGGTCGGCGAAGCTCTGCGGCCGGTATTTCCGGGCGAGGACGCGGTAGGGGGCGGGCGTCGCGGGGGCGCTGGCCGCGGGAAGCGCGACCGGCGGGGATGCCCCGGGCGCGGGGCCGAGATCGAGGCCGGGCAAGGCCTCGCCGTCGCCGGGTCCGGGGTCTGCATTGTGCTCGTCGGCGCTCATGCGGTCTTCATAGCATGGCGCACGCGGGCCGCGGCAGGGCTACTTCGCCTTCAGCAGGTCGTCGGTGCCGCCCACCCGCACGCAGACATAGCGGCGATAGCCCTGCTCGAAAGCGGTCTTGTGGGTGGCATCCAGCCGGGCCGGGACGTTGCGGGCGATGGCCGCCTTGCAGGCGTCCTCGGTGGCATAGACGGCATCCCGGTTCACCGTGACGTCCGGGCCGGTAAGGGCGTTGAGGACCACGAGCACGACCACCCACATGGATTTTCTCCCTCCGCCGGTGCCGCGCGCCGATGCGGCGCCGCGATGCGAATCGGCGACGGCCGCATGCTGCGGGCCGGGCATGGTGGGAAGAGGGCAGGGGACGTCCGGGCCGGTCCGGGGCCAAGGGCGGCCGAGCAGCGGTTGGTGGAGGGGAGGCGGGACCGTCGCGCGGGTCACCAAGAGCTTCGGACAAAACTTCTCGGATCGGCTGACGGGGCCTTTCGGCATCCTGCGGCGTTGCCGATCCTCGCCGATGCTTGTGGCATCGACTGCGTTGCGCGCCTGGGAGGAGACCCAAAGGTCCTCGGCCATCCTCAGCCCAGAGGTGTTGTTAGAAGCTCTTAGCCATACCGGCCTTGGGCGAGAGCCGCGTGGGCCAGACGTTGCGGCGGATGAGCCGCGGGCCGGGCGATCGTCCGCGCCGGCCGCCCGGTTAGCGCCTGCCGGGCCGCGGGGGCATCGAGCCCTGACGGGCGCGTTCCGACCGGGTACCGGCGGATGACGCGCGCTTCGCAGAAAAGGGGTGGGAGGCTGGACGAAGACCCGAGACCGGGCTCGTTGGGGCTGCTTCCTTCCGGACCTGACCCGGTTGGCGAGTGGCTCGTCCACCGCCAACCTCCCGCCGCCTATATGGCGTGCCCGGCGCCCGATGGCAAGCCGGCTGGCTGGTCAGTTCGAGTTCAGTAAATCGTAGCCCGCCTGGGTCCATTCGCCGAACCTTGCCTGTCCGGGATCTTTTTGGACAAGGCCGTAGCTGGCCAGTACTTCGATGGCTTCCTCTCCCGCGCTCATGGAGAGACTGTCTAACACCTGGTCCCCAAGATATTGTTGAGCCATCACGGCAAGCGCGTGAAGCAATTTTCGTTCGGCATCGCTCATCAGTCAGCCCCTCCTCGTGCCGGAGCCCGGCGAAGTCTGCGTACTTATCCCGGAATTACGACAGGGAGGAAACAAACGTATTTTTGGTCTTGGGTCAGTCTGAGTTCACCTTTTGCGTTGAACTCGATCTGGGGCCCTCTCGGGTGGGCGGGAGGAGGCGGTTCTCCATGCTTTCCGGGAAGCGGGAAAGATGGAGCGGTCTTACCCCTCTCCCGCGCCCGGGAGAGCCGGCCTGATGGGTCGTCAGCGCCGTCTTCGGTCTGCCCCATAAACGAAAAACCCTCCCCCGCGGGGCGGGGGAGGGAGGTCGGGAGAAGTTCTTTGAACGGTTCAGACGGCGCGGCTCAGGCGGCCGCGTCGCGCTTGTTCTGGCGGTTGTGGATCAGGTCGTCCACGACGCCGGGATCGGCGAGCGTCGAGGTGTCGCCGAGGCTCTCGAACTGGTCTTCGGCGATCTTGCGCAGGATGCGGCGCATGATCTTGCCCGAGCGGGTCTTGGGCAGGCCCGGCGCGAACTGGATCAGGTCCGGCGAGGCGATGGGGCCGATCTCCCGACGCACCCAGGCCACCAGCTCCTTGCGCAGCTCCTCGGTGGGCTCGATGCCGTCCATCACGGTCACATAGGCATA
This sequence comes from uncultured Xanthobacter sp., assembly GCA_937872325.1. Classification (GTDB taxonomy): domain Bacteria; phylum Pseudomonadota; class Alphaproteobacteria; order Rhizobiales; family Xanthobacteraceae; genus Xanthobacter. The sequence goes on from CALMSN010000162.1 coordinate 9,224, forward strand.
GATGCCCTGGCCCTTGATGTCGTGCGGGAAGCCCACCACCGCGGCCTCGGAGACCTTCGGATGGGCGACGAGGGCGCTTTCCACCTCCGCCGTGCCCATGCGATGGCCGGAGACGTTGATGACGTCGTCCACGCGGCCGGTGATCCAGTAATAGCCGTCGGCATCGCGGCGGCAGCCGTCGCCGGTGAAGTACTTGTTGGGATAGGTGGAGAAGTAGGTCAGCTCGAAGCGCTCATGGTCGCCATAGACGGTGCGCATCTGCCCCGGCCAGCTGTCGGCGATCACGAGGTTGCCCTCGCAGGCCCCCTCCAGAACCTTACCTTCGGCATCCACGATCTGCGGCTGCACGCCGAAGAACGGGCGGGTGGCCGAGCCGGGCTTCAGCGCGGTGGCGCCGGGCAGCGGGGTGATGAGGATGCCGCCGGTCTCGGTCTGCCACCAGGTGTCGACGATCGGGCAGCGGCTGTCGCCGACCACCCGGTAGTACCACTCCCAGGCTTCCGGATTGATGGGCTCGCCCACCGAGCCGAGCAGGCGCAGGGAGGCGCGCGAGGTCTTCTTCACCGGCTCCTCGCCGGTCTGCATCAGCGAGCGGATCGCCGTGGGCGCAGTGTAGAAGGTGTTGACCTGGTGCTTGTCGATCACCTCCCAGAAGCGGGAGTTGGACGGATAGTTCGGGATGCCCTCGAACATCAGCGTGGTCGCGCCGTTGGCGAGCGGGCCGTAGACGATGTAGGAGTGGCCGGTCACCCAGCCCACGTCAGCGGTGCACCAGTAGATGTCGCCGGGGTGATAGTCGAAGATGTACTGGTGCGTGATGGACGCATAGACCAGATAGCCGCCGGTGGTGTGCAGCGCGCCCTTCGGCTTGCCGGTGGAGCCGGAGGTGTAGAGGATGAACAGCGGATCCTCCGCGTTCATCGGCTCGGCCGGGCATTCGGCGGTGACCTGGGCGGCGGCTTCGTCGAAATAGACGTCGCGGCCGGCCTCCATGCTGACCTTGCCGCCGGTGCGACGGACCACGATCACATGGTCGACGCCGCCGGGAACCTGGCTGATGGCGGCATCAACGTTGGCCTTCAGCGGCACCTTGCGGCCGCCGCGCAGGCCTTCGTCGGCGGTGATGATGCACTTGGAGCCGCAATCGGAGATGCGGCCGGCAAGGCTGTCGGGCGAGAAGCCGCCGAACACGATGGAATGGATGGCGCCGAGCCGGGCGCAGGCGAGCATCGCGTAGGCCGCCTCGGGGATCATCGGCAGGTAGAGGGTGACGCGATCACCCTTGGCGACGCCGCGGTTGCGCAGCACGTTCGCCATCTTGTTCACGTTCTCGGAGAGCTCGCGATACGTGATCTTCTTGCTTTCATCCGGGCTGTCGCCTTCCCAGATGATGGCCACCTGGTCGCCGCGGGTTTCCAGGTGACGGTCGACGCAATTGTAGGCGACGTTGGTGACGCCGTCCTCGAACCACTTGATGGAGACGGCGCCGGGGGCGAACGACGTGTCCTTCACCTTGGTGTAGGGGGTGAACCAGTCGATCCGCTTGCCGTGCTCGCCCCAGAAGGCGTCCGGGTTCTCGACCGAGGCGGCGTACATGGTCTGGTAGGCCGCGTCGTCCACATAGGCCTTGGTGGCCCACGCCGCCGGGACGTCGTAAATCTTCTCGGACATGGTTCTGCTCCTCCCGCGCTTTATTCGCGCCGCAGCTTATTCCGGACGGCCCCAGCCGCCCTTTGTTACCGCGGATTATGGTGAGGCCGTCCCGCCAGCACAAGCTGCGACAGGGCAGACTTTTGGCGAAGTTTTAAGAACGTGTATACACAAGGCCTCCCGGCCCCGCGAAGCCTGCGGGCGCACCGATCTGTCGCATCACCTTCGGCGCCCATTTGCTGTAACCGCAGGTGGCAAGGCAGGGAGTTTGTCATGGATCTGTGGCGGCGGGTGCTGTTGGGCCTGGCCGGGCTCTCCGGGGCGGCGGGAGTTGCCGCTGCAGCGGTCTCGGCCCATCTCGCGGGCGGGGCGCTGCTGGAGACCGCGGCGCATTTCCTCATCATGAATGCGGCGGCCCTGGTCGGCATCGGCGCCCTGGTCCTGGCGGCCGATCGCGGGCGGGTGCTGCTGCTGGCCGGCGGCAGCCTCATCGCCGCAGGTACCGTATTATTCTGCGGCGACCTCGCCGCGCGCGCCATCACCTCGTCTGCCCAGAAATGGGGCACTGCTCCGTTCGGCGGCGGCGCGATGATCGCCGGCTGGCTTATGGTGGCGGTCGGCGGCCTCCTCAGCCGCCGCGCCTGAGGCGTCTCTTTCCTCACCCGGGCGGGGGGCGGGCACCAGCCCTCAGTGCGGGCGCCAGACCCGGGTGTGCTTGATCTCCATGTCCTCCAGCTCGCGGGTCACCGGCACCTTGTAGTCGGCGACTTCGACCAGGCTTTGCCGCGGCAGGTAGGTGCGGCCGGGATCGCCGATCAGCACCGCCGCGCCGCGCCGGGCAAGGCCGGCCAGCCAGTCGAACACCCGTTCGGCGAGCTCGCGCTCGTAGCAGATGTCGCCCGCGAGCACGACGTCCCAGCCGTCGTCGCGGCCGATCAGGTCGTCGCCGGTGACTGCGACGGACAGGCCATTGGCCTGCGCATTGAGTTCGATGGCCGTCAGGGCGAAGGAATCGATGTCGGCGCAGGCGACCGCGGCGGCGCCGGCCCGCGCGGCGGCGAGCCCCACCAGTCCCGAGCCGGAGGCGAAGTCCAGCACCCGCTGCCCGCGCACCGCCTCGGGGTGGTCGAGCACGTAGCGGGCGAGCGCCTGCCCGCCGGCCCAGGCGAAGGCCCAGAAGGGCGGCGGCAGGCCCATCGCCCCCAGCTCCTCCTCGGTGCGCTGCCACAGGGGCACCGCCTCGTCGGCGACGTGGAGAGAAAGCTCCGGCACCAGGGGCACCGGCCGCAGTCGGGTCTCGGCGCGGATGAAGGCGGCGGGATCGGCGATGGCGGGGCGCCCCGCGGCGGCGCTCACACCCCGCCCAGCGCGCAGATCAGCTCCCATTCCTCGTCCGTCACCGGCTGCACCGAGAGCCGGGAGAACTTGATCAGAGCCATCTCCTCGAGCCGCGGATCGGCCTTGATGGCGGCCAGCGTCACCGGGGTCTTCAGCGGCTTCACCGCCTTGATGTCCACCATGCCGAACTTGCCGGAGGCATCGGAGGGATCGGGATAGAATTCCTTGATCACCTGGACGATGCCGACGATCTCCTTGCCCTCGTTGGAGTGGTAGAAGAAGCCGGTGTCGCCTGTCTTCATGGCCATCAGCTGCTGCTTGGCGAGATGGTTGCGCACCCCGTCCCAGTGGGTTCCCTTGGCGCCGGCCTTCACCTGCATCTCCCAGGACCATTTGAAGGGTTCGGACTTGTAGAGCCAATGGGCCATGGGATGGGCCTCGCGCGGGGGCTAAGGGCGGGAAGAGTGGCATCGCGATGCCGCTCCGCGGTTTGCCCAGTCCCGCCCCACGGCGCAAGGTGTTTGTGGGCACGCGCCTTGCGCCGGGGGAGGCGGCCGGTAAAGTCCGCCCGCGACGGCCGCCGTCCCATGGTTTGGCCGCGCAGGAGGATGATGCCATGATCTGGGAGATCGCCACCCTTCAGGTGCGCGAGGGCGAGGAAGCCGCCTTCGAGGCCGCGGTGAAGGCCGCCACGCCGCATTTCCAGAAGGCCCGCGGCTGCCATGGCCTGGTGCTGGAGCGCTCGCTGGAGGTGCCCACCCGCTACTTCCTCCGGGTGAAGTGGGAGACCGTCGAGGATCATATGGTCCATTTCCGCAACTCGCCCGAGTTCCAGGAGTGGCGGCGGCTCGCCGGGCCCTTCTTCTCGGCGCCGCCGAGCATCGAGCACAGCAGCCTCGTCGGCGCGCACTTCTGAAGCCCTCGCGCCCCCGGCCGGCACCCCGCGGTGCCGGCTACGCACTTCCCCGGGCTTGAGCGCTGTAGCCTCGGCTACATAGCTTCGTGCCATCTGCATGGGCGCGGAGCGTGGGCGGGGCCGCTGCTCCGGCGGGGCCCCCGGCGCCGCGACGGGAGCGCGAGATGGCTTCATCCGATGCGACGTCGGCCGCCGGCCCAGGCGCCGCCTCGGGCGCGCTCGATTTCTTCCGCGCCCAGCAGGCCGGCTTCCTCGCCACCCTAGCCGCCCATCGCGGCTCCGGCCAGCTGGTGGACCGGGTCTGGATGCAGGCCTTCACCAGCTTCGAGCGCAATGTGGCGGACCAGACCCGCGCCCTGCCGGCCCTGGCCTGCCGCAAGGGCTGCGGCACCTGCTGCCAGATCCTGGTGGCGGCCACCGCGCCGGAGGTGCTGATGGTCGCCCGCTACGTGCGGGCCATGGCGCCCGGCTTCATGAAGGTGGGCATCGACCTTGCCGGCCGGCTCGCCGCGGCCTCCGATTTTCCCGATTCGCCCCCGCGGGAGGAGGCGGGCATGGCGCTGGTGCGCGAATGCCCGTTCCTGGCGGAGGGCATCTGCGTCGCCTATCCGGTGCGGCCCATGGCCTGCCGGGGCCATGCCTCGTTCGACGAGGCGGCCTGCGTCTCGGCGCTGCTCGGCGGGGTCGACGACGTTCCGGTGTCCGAGCCCCACCGCACCGTGCGCGGCCTGGTGCAGAACGCGCTCCAGTCGGCTCTGCACGACGCCGGCTATGCCTGGAAGCTCTACGACCTCGTCGCCGCGGTGCGGATCGCCCTGGCCCGCCCGGATGCGGAGGTGGTCTTTGCCGCCGGGGGCGACCTGCTGGAGCCGGCGATGATCCGCCATGTGAGCGATGTGGAAATGGCGTCGGCCTTCGATCGCCTGAAGGCCTGAGGGCCGGTCTGGAGACTCGGAGGGGGGCAGCCGTGTCTTTATCGACGCCCGGGGCGTCGAAAACCTGGTCCGATGGTCGCCGCCGCGACGGCCTGTCGTCGTTCCGGAGCGCCAGGAATCCGTTGCTGATCCTCAGTCGCCGATTTCCCGGACAGGCTCTTGGCCGGACGGCCGGCCCACCTCGCCCCGGCCAAGTCCTGCCGTAACGATCTCCCGCGCCGCAGCCGCCCTGGAGCGAACCCCGCGCCGCGCCGGTCGAACACCGGGGCCGATGGTGTAAGAAGGACGGGCGCGGTCGCTCGGGCTGCGCGTCCCCTCCTGCGGCTTGACGGCGGTGCGGAGGGCGGTCGGGGAGCGCGCCATGAAGCTGCTGCGTTACGGCGAAATCGGACAAGAGCGCCCGGGAGTGCTGGATCCGGCGGGCGGGGTGCGCAGCCTGGAGGCGATCCTCGGGCCGGGCGGCGACATCGGCCCGGCGCTGCTCGCCGATCCCGGCCGCCTCGCCGCCCTCAGGGCGCTGGATCCGGATGCCTTGCCGGCGATCGCACCGGGCACCCGGCTCGGCTGCCCGGTGGCGGGCATCGGCAAGGTGGTGGGCATCGGCCTCAACTATCACGACCATGCCCTGGAATGCGGCCTCGAGATTCCGAAAGAGCCCATCATCTTCCTCAAGGCGACCACCGCCCTGAGCGGGCCGGGCGACGACATCGTCCTGCCCGAGGGGGGCCGGAAGGCCGACTGGGAGGCCGAGCTCGGCGTCGTCATCGGCCGCACCGCGCGCAGGGTCGCGCCGGAGGCGGCGCTCGGCCACGTGGCCGGCTATTGCGTCGCCCACGACCTTTCCGAGCGGGCGCACCAGCTGGAGCACGGCGGCCAGTGGACCAAGGGCAAGAGCCATGACGGCTTCTGCCCCGTCGGCCCCTGGCTGGTCACCGCCGACGAGGTGCCCGACCCGCAGGCCCTCGACCTCTGGCTGGAGGTGGACGGGGTCTCCCGCCAGTCCTCGAGCACTGGGCAGATGATCTTTCCGGTGGCTTTCCTCATCAGCTATGTGAGCCGCTTCATGACCCTGATGCCGGGCGACCTCGTCATCACCGGCACTCCGGCGGGGGTCGGGCTGGGGCGGACGCCGCCGGTGTTCCTCAAGCCCGGCAACCGGGTGCGCCTCGGGGTCACCGGCCTGGGCGAGCAGCACCAGCGGGTGGTGTGAGGGGATCTGCCGGCAGCGACATTTTTATGTATGCTTTGCCTTCCGCGCTGTGCGGAACACGAGCCTGCCCCATGTCGAGGCCTCCCCGCCCGCTGCCTGCCGCGCCCCTCGCGCCGGCACCGGAAGACGATGTGCTGGTCTATGAGGTGACCCTTGCGCCGCACCGGTCGCTGTCGCCGGCCGGCTTTCGGCTGCTGATGGGGGTCTTCGCGGCGCTGAGCTTCGCCAGCGGCCTGGTCTTCCTGAGCATGGGCGCGTGGCCGGTGTTCGGCTTCTTCGGGCTCGACGTGCTGCTGGTCTCCCTGGCCTTCCGCGCCAGCTTCCGCTCCGCCCGGGCGCGCGAGCACATCCGCATCACCGCCAGCCTGGTGGAGGTCTGCCACGTCCCGGCCCGCGGACGGGGCTGGACGGCGCGGCTCAATCCGTTCTGGACCCGGCTGTGGCGCCAGGACGACGAGGACCACGGCACCCTCGACCTCGCCTTGGTCAGCGGCCCGCGGACGGTGCCGGTGGGACGTTTTCTCGGCCCGGCGCAGAAGGCCCACCTTGCCGGCGATCTCGCCCGGGCACTGGCGGCGGTGAAGCGGGGGGTCGTGCGCAGCAGCATCTGACGGTCGAGGCCGTGCGGGCGCGGCGGATGGCGGCCGGTTTGGTTTTCAGCCCCGCCGGGGGGTATCGCGTGACGGTGCAGGTGGGCGCCTTGTGCGGCTTGACAGCATGGAAGCGCAAATCGTAAATGGCGCTCCCCATGGTTCGGGGCCGTAGCTCAGATGGGAGAGCGCTGCAATCGCACTGCAGAGGTCAGGGGTTCGATTCCCCTCGGCTCCACCA
>CALMSN010000163.1 GCA_937872325.1 uncultured Xanthobacter sp.
GGTGGCCCGCCCCCCCGCGGCCCCCCCCCCGGCTCCGGGAACCCGGCCGCCCCCCCCCCCCCCGCCCGCCCGCCCCCCCCCCCCCCCGCCCCCCCCCCCCCCCCCCGCCCCCCCGCCCCCCCCCCCCCCCCCGGCCCCCCCCCCGCCCCCCCCCCCCCCCCCCCCCGCCGCTCGGGCCGCAAGCGATGCCGATCTCCGCCGCAGCATCGCCTCCGCCTACCGGCTGCTGGAGGCCGGCGAGGCCGGCAAGGCGATGCAAGTCCTGCCGTCCCTGCGCGACGCGCTGGAGGACGATGGCGATCCGGAGCTGCTGCTCGCGGTGCAGGAAATGATCGGGCTGGCCGGCGCCGAGCTTCATGATCGCGCGGCCGAGATCGGCGGCCACGTCCATTCGGTGATCCTGAACCACATGCTGAAGCCGTTCGGCGCCGTCGACACGCTGCTCGCCGAGCTGACCCTCGTCGAAACCTATCGCCGCCACGGGGTGCGCGACGCCCAGCTCTATCTGCTCGCCAACGTCCAGGCGGGGGTGTCGGCGGAGCGCAGGGCCGGACGGCTCACCGCCGAGACGGAGGAGGTGCAGGCCATGGCCGAGGCGCTGATGGCGGAGCGGCTGAGGGCTGACGATCGCCCCGAGCTTGCCCTCGTCTTCTATCGCCGGGCCCGGGAGCTGGCGCTTCGCGGCCGCCTCGACCCCTCGAATGCAAGCAAGATCGACAACGTCATCGCCGAGATCGAACAGGAGTTGAAAGCCCGGGCGCCGGCGCCGCCACCGGCGCCCGATGGCTGCATCGGCAGCGCCGCACTGGCCCAGGCGGAGATGGCGGCCTGCCGCGCCGCCGCCGATACGGCCATCGCCCGTGGCGATGCGGCCGCGGCCGAGCGGATCCTGTCGGGATTGCTCGCCGACGTGCCGCGCGGCTCATTGCGGGCGGAGCGCTATGACGCCGCGCGCGATCTCCTGCTGCTGCGGATGCTCACCCGGGAGGCCTCCGATCCGGAGTTGACGGCGAGCACAACCCTGGTCGCCGACTACCTCGCCAGCATCGGCGAGGTGACCGCCGCCGCGCTGATCGGCGCCCGGGCGGCGCGCGCCGCCATCGATCGCGGCAGCCATGACGTCGCCATCGCCAGCATGTGCGGGCATATCGCGCGGCGGGCGGCGCGCAACGGCGCCGAGGCGATGGCGCGTCGCATGCTGACGCTGCAATGGGCGGTGGTCATGGCCGGGCTGCCGGCACCCGATGGAACCCTGTCGGCCGAGGGCCCGGCCGCCGGCATCTCCGCCACCGACGGCCCGCTCGCCGGGCGTCCCGCGTCCGATAGCCTCGCGGCTTCGGATGCCTTTCAGCGGCAGCTCGTCGCCGGGCTTCTCCGGCTGGAGGGCGCGCAGATCGCCGCCGGCGCCGGCCATGCCCGCCGTGCGGCAGCCGAACGGGCGGCGGCGCAGCCACTGGTCGCGGCCATCGACCTTGCCGACTTCGATCGGGTGGAGAGCCTCACCGCCGGCGTCTATGCGGAGGCCCGGGACTATGTGTATCCGACCTTCACCGCGGCGGTGGAGCTCCTGGGCCTGCTGAGCCGGCGGCTGCCGGTGAGCGATCCGCGGCGCGACGCGACGCTGCTGCGCTGGGTGGGCGTCGTCGATACCTTCTGGGCCGACACCGCGCGCGCCGCGTCCATCGCCGACGACGGCATCCGCGACATCCGCGCCGCCCCGCAGGGCCGCGAGCCTGCCCTCGCCACCCTGCTGACCATGCGCGCCGCCATGGCCGAGGCGGCGAGCCCGGAGCTCAGCGCGCGGTATACCCGCGAGGCCTACGGCATCGTCACCGGCCTGCCCGGGCGGGAGTCCCAGCGCATCGAGCTGCTGCTCGACATGGTGATCGACCAGACCGACAAGGGGCTGGCCCAGGCCCTCGTCAGGGAGGCCCAGAAGCTGCGCGAGGCCACCCCCGGCATCAGCGTTACCGTGCAGGCGCGGCTCGACCTGAAGCGCGCCTACATGGCCTTCGACGATGACGATCGCGCGCTCGCCCTCCGCCTCGGCGAGGGGGCGATCGCCGGCCTCGTTGCGGCGGGGAAGGCGGAGAGCTGGGTCATCGTCGAGCCGGCCCGCAACCTCGCCGCGCTCTATGCCGCCCTCGGCCGCATGGAGGATGCCCGCAAGACCTATGAAACCTACGTCTTCCCGCGCAGCGACCCGGTCATCGACGGCGAGGAGAGGGCGATCGCCGACCGGCTCGGGCTGGCCAATCTGCAGGCCTATTACGGGCCGGACGAGGCCACCTTGCGGTCGCTGGCGACGCTGCTCGATCGCGCCCGGCTCCGGGTCAAGGCGGATCGCGAGCTGAGCCAGCGCATCCTGCGGGCGCAGGCGTTCGCCCATCATCACCTCGGCGACGGCGCCCGGGCCCGCGCGGCCGCCCGCGCCGCCCTCACCATCGCCCGCCCGGCCGCCACCGATACCACCAGCGCGCGGGAGGACCGCAAGCTGCTGGAGACGCTGGTGGGGGCCGACTGGCAGGCCAGCCGGACGGGGACCCCGCCATGATCGCGCCGTTTGACCTTCCGGAAATGTCTGACATTCTCGCGGCCCCGTTCCGCGCGGCCTCCCGGGCCCGCACCCACCCAGGCCCGCCGGCCGTCCTCCCGGCCCGCGCGCATGGTCATCCGAAATCCCTCCGTCGTCGCAGAGTGCAATCCATGATGCTCCAGTTGCTTCGACCCCTCGCTTTGGGCCTCGGCGGCCTCGCGCTCGCCGCCGGCCTTTCGGGCGGCTTGCCGGTGGCAAGGGCGCAGGCCCCGGCCGCGGCTCCCGGCGATGCCTTGCAGGTGCAGCCGGCCCCGGCCGCCCCGGCCCCGCGCCCCGCCACCCTGCCGGCCTCTGACGATCTGGCCGCCGCCGAGACGGCCGCCGATCGCCGGACCCGGGCCCCGGCTGATGCCGGCGCCTTGCCCTATGCCGCCGCCGGCCGCGCCCTCAAGGGCGGGGGGCTGCTCGCCAAGGGGGCCAACGAGAAGATCGTCGGCGGCACCCAGGCGGCGCCGGGCACCTTTCCGTTCCAGGCGGCGATCATCCGGGTGGCCAGCACCAACGGCAAGGTCACCGGCCTGAGCCCGGTGTGCGGCGGCAGCATCCTCACCGCCCGCTGGATCCTCTCGGCGGCGCACTGCTTCGTCGAGGGCGAGGGCGGCAAGGTCGAGGGCCTTCGCAGCACCAAGAACCTGTTCGTGCATGTGGGCAGCACCAGCCTTCTGGCCGATGACGCCGATCGCGACTGGATCCCCATCAAGCGGATCATCGCGCATCCCAAGTATGTCACCGGCACCAACGTGAACGACATCGCCCTGGTGGAGCTGGAGCGCCCGCCGCGGCGCGGCCTCAAGGTGCAGCAGGTGACCGTGACGGCGCGGGAGACCGAGGCCCTCGACCTGCCGGAGCGGGCCGAGCTGCACATCGTCGGCTGGGGCACCACCTCCGAGGGCGGCAAGCCCTCGCCCGACCTGCTGCAGACCAAGCTGACCGCGGTGGACCGCAACACCTGCAACCGCGTCCTCACCGCGGCGCTGGTGAACTCGCCCGGCGCGCGCAAGGCGATCGAGGATCTCAGCTACGTGTTCAACCTCTCGCCCACCGGCCGCAAGGCGCTGGAGCAGCAGCTGCCGCAGATCGGCGGAGTGGTGACGCCGCAGATGTTCTGCGCCGGCGCGGCGGTGGATGGCGTCGACACCTGCCAGGGCGATTCCGGCGGCCCCATCCTCAGCCGCAAGCCGGATGGATCGCTGGCGCAGGTGGGCATCGTCACCTTCGGCATCGGCTGCGGTCATGCCGAGCTGCCGGGTGTCTACACCCGCCTCGCCCTCTATACCGACTGGATCCGCAAGACCATCGAGAGCCCGCCGCCCGCCGCGGTCACCCCGGCGGCGGCGCCCGGCAAGCCGCAGCCCTGAGCGGAGGGCAGGATCACGGCTCGGGCGCGAGTCCGAGCGGTGAATGAAGACGTCGACCCCCGTGTGCTATTCCTGATCCCCGTTCAGTCGTATCGCGCATTGGGGCATTCGGCAGCGAGAGGCTTACTCACCCGCGGTCGCGCGGGAGCGTATCATTGCGCTGCACAAACGCTCAGTATTTCTCTCTCTTTGCCATGAGAAATAAGACACTTATCTATCTCGGAGGCTGTCATGCCCCGGTGCTTGGCCTTCCGCTTCTAGAGGGTGGCCTCCGAGTTCCCGTTCTTGCGGCCCACGTCGGCGGTCTTCATCCCCGCCTCGTGCTCCTTCAGCACCGGGATGATCTGTTCCTCGCTGAAACGGCTGCGCCGCATGGTCCTTCTCCTGATCGAAGGACCCAGCTTATCCGCGGCAGGAAGTCAGGGGAGCACGTCAATCCCCACAAGGGAGATGGTCGCAATCGGGCGTGACGCAAACCACATAGCCAACCCATCCCAAGCTTATCGCTGGAGAATCATAGGTGAGGTCAGGCTGGGGCTCTACGCTGCGGGAGGATGCAGCGTTTCTCCATGTTCGCCTCAGCTGCATTGCTCGCCGCCCTCCTGACTGTCGGAGCCGTCTTCAGTCGAGCTTTTTGGCAGGCCCATTAGATGGCGCTTGTTCTGATTGTATATTCTGGCTCCACATCGCGTTTTATTGCCACGCGTGGCTCAACTTCCGGATATCGCCTTACCCCTTGCGCCGATGAGATTTCCGCGCGTTACAAACGCCACGCTCAGGGCGCCTTCAGCTCCGCCAGCGCCCGTACGCCGGATCGCAAGGCCTTGCCGGTGGGGCCGGTGGGCAGTGTGTCCACCAGATGGATCGCATCGGGCACCTTGAAGCGCTCCGTGCGGGCGCGGCACCAGGCCTTCAGCTCTTCTGCACCGGCGGGGTGGCCGGCTCTCAGCACAACCGCCACATGCAGCGCTTCGCCCAGGCGCGGATCGGGGACGCCGGCGCACAGGGCCTGCGCCACCGCCGGATGGGCGGATAGAAGCAGCTCGATTTCCGCCGGGGCGATCTTGTTGCCGCCGCGCGAAACGATCTCCTTGATGCGGCCGACGATCTCGACGAAGCCGTCCGCCCGCAGCCGGGCGACGTCGCCGGTACGGAAGTGGCCATCAAGAAACGCGGCGTCCGTCAGGCCGGGATTGTCGAGATAGCCGAGCATGCCGAAGGGCGAGCGGATCAGCAGCTCACCGCTCTCGCCAGCGCCGTCGATGCGAAACTCGACGTCCCGGGTCGGCGTGCCGATGGTGCCGCGTCCGGATCGGGCGTCCTCGGGCCGCAGGCAGAAGTCGCAGGATCCGGTTTCGGTGAGGCCGTAGAGGTCGTGGACGCCCGCCTGCGGTAGCTGCCGGGCGATCTCGCCGGAGAGATGCGCGCCCAGCCCCTCGCCGCCGGTGAGGATCGTCCGCAGGTGCGGCGCCGCCACCGCGCCTTGCCCGAACAGAGTGCGCAGCATGGAGGGAACGGTGGCGAAGACCGTCGCGCGGTCCAGGCGGGGCAGGGGGGTCGCGGGGGTGAACTTGCCCACCAGCTCCAGCCGCGCCCCGGTCTGCAGCGACAGCAGCGCCACCCACAGCCCGAAGATGAAGATGAGCTGGAGCGGCAGCACCACCCGGTCGCCCGGCGTCAGCTCCAGCAGCGCCTGAAGCGCATCGAGCTTGGCGGCGAAGCGGGCGTGGCCCAGCACCACGCCCTTCGGCGTGCCGGTGGAGCCGGAGGTGAAGACCACCAGCGCCGCCCCGCGCAGCAGGGGCCGGGCGGGCGGCGGATCATCGGCGATCAGGTCTAGCACGCCGTCACGCAGGCAAAAGCGCGCCCCGCTCTGCGCCGCGATCGCCGCGAAGGTGGCCGGCGCCGCGGCTTCGTGCACCGGCACCACGACCCCGCCCGCCTACCAGACGGCAAACAGCGCCGCGAGGTCCGCCGGCCGATTGGCCACGCTCACCAGCACCGGTTCGTCGGGGGCGAGGCCGGCCGCGCGGAGGCGCGCCGCAGCGTCGGCGGCGCCGAAGCGCAGGGCGGACGCCGCCACCACCATGCCGGCGTCGTCGCCCACCTCGCCCTGTGCCTCGGCAAGGATGCGGCAGAGCGCTCCGGGCTCACCCATCATCGCCTCCCTCACGCCTTTTCAGTGGGAAAGCGGGCATCGCGCCAGGCGATGGCGGCGCGCAGGCCCTCGCGCCGGGCGACATCGAAGAAGGCCGCCTTGTCGGGCGAGCCCGCGCCCTCGATGGCGAGGTCGATCTCCAGCGCGCTCTCCAGCGCCGGCAGCATGCCCTGGATCTCGATGGCCCGGTTCAGCGCCCGCTTGGTCTCCCGGACGAGGCCGGGATCGACCGCCGCGATATGGCGGGCAACGCGCAGCGCCTCGCCATCCAGCGCGTCCGCGGCCACCACCTTGTTGACCATGCCGATCTCGGCGGCCCGGCGCGCGCTCACCCGGTCTTCGCCGAGCAGGATGATCTCCTTCGCGATCTTGGGCCCGACGATCCACGGCAGCAGCATTACCACGATGCCGGCGCCGAACTTCAGCTCCGGCTCGCCGAAGAAGGCGTCATCGGCGGCGATCGTCATGTCGCAGGCGAGGGCCAGCTCGCAGGCGCCCGCAAGGCAGGGTCCGCGCACCGCCGCGATGGTGGGCTTGGGGCAATGCCAGAACCGCATCACCGTATCGAAATCCTTGCGCAGCAAAGGCCGCCAGGCGTCGACGCCGACGGGGCGCGCCTCCATCTGGGCCTTCAGGTCGAAGCCGGAGGAGAAGGCGCTGCCGGCGCCGCGCACGATCACCGCCTTCACCTGCGGGTCCGCCTCGGCCTGATCCATCGCCGTGCAGATCTCGCCGAGCATCTGCTGGTCGAGGGCGTTGGTGCGCTCCGGGCGGTTGAGGGTGATGCGGGCGACGCCGTCCAGCGTCTCGTAGATGATCTTGGAGAATGTCATGGTGGATCGCTCCGCAGGAGGTCAGCGCCGGCCGCCGGCCATGGCGGCGGCTTCCGGCCGCAGGCGCAGCCGCAGCATGGCGACGACGCCGAGGAAGGGGCCGATGGCGAGGAGGCAGAAGGCGTAGCGCCAGCCCAGCCCGTCCACCGCATAGGGCAGCAGGTGGATGCTCACGAGGGTGATGACGAAGCCGATGCAGGTCTGCACCGTCAGCATGGTGCCCACCAGCGTGCGATCGGACAGCTCGGTGACGGCGGCGGAAAACTGCGCGGAATCCGAGATCACCGTGACGCCCCACACCAGCGCCAGCGGCAGCAGCAGCCAGGGCGAGGCGCCGAACAGGAAGCCGATGAGCACGGCGCACAGCCCGCTCACCGCCATCGAAAGGGCGGTGACGAAGGTGCGCCCCATCCGGTCCGCCATGAAGCCGCCGCCCAGCGCACCCACGGCGCCGATGGCGACCACCGCGAAGGTGGCGAGGCGCGGGTCGAACGGCGGGGTCGCCCCCCAGCGCAGCGCGAAGCTCGCGGCGAAGAACGCCCCGATCCACGCCCACATGGCATAGAGCTCCCACATGTGGCCGAAATAGCCGAGATTGGCGAGCCGCAGCGCCGGCCGGCGGATCGCGTCCAGCGCATTGGATATGCGCAGGGGCGGGGCCTTGGCGTGGTTCGGGCCAACCCTGGCGAACCGGATGAGACCGGCGGCGACGAGTGCGCTCAAGGCGGCGCCGGCGACAGGCGCCCGCCAGTCGAGCCCACCCGCCGCCGCCATGGCATGCGGCGATGCGGAGCCGAGGGTGAGCGCCGCCACCAGCATGCCAATCAGAAGCCCCAGATCGCCCTTCGCCCAGGTGGCGGCAAGCTTCATCCCCACCGGGTAGACCCCGGCCATGCACATGCCGGTGATGAAGCGCAGCACCGGCACTGCCGGGCTGGTGGGGTCGAACAGGAGGATGGAGAAGTTCGCCAGCGCCGCGACCAAGGCGGAGACCGAGAACAGGGTTCTCAGGTCCGCCCGGTCGGCCAGAGAGAGCAGGGCGCTGACGAGGGTTCCGGCGACGAAACCCGCCTGCACAGAGCTGGTGAGCAGCGCCTCCTGGAAGGGAGAGAGCTGCCACTGGGCCCGGATCGCCCCGAGCGAGGCGGTGGTGGCGAACCAGGTCGCCATGGCGGCCACCTCGGCGATCACCAGGATCGCCAGGGAAAAGGCCTTGCCCTCCACCCGGGGGGCGGGAACCGCCGGAGCGCGCACCTCAGCCCGCCTTCTTCAGCATGGGGCAGGTCTCGGCGGACATGGGGCGGAACGCCTCGTCGCCGGGGATCACCGCCACGAGCTTCAGGTAGTCGTAAGGCCCCTTGGACTCCTCCGGCGCCTTCACCTGCCACAGATACATGTCGTGGATGGTGCGCCCGTCCGGGCGGATGTGGCCCTTGCCGAAGAGCGGATCGTCGGTAGGCATCTGCTTCATCTTGTCGACCACGGCGGTGCCGTCGCGGGCCTTGGTCTTGTCCATGGCGGCGATGGCCTTCATCCAGTGCAGGGTGGCGGCGTAGGAGCCGGCCTGGTTCATGGTCGGCATCCGGCCGCCATTCTTCTCGCCGAACGCCTTGGAGAAGGCGCGGGTGCCGTCATTGTGGTTCCAGTAGAAGGCGTTGGTGAGCATCAGGCCCTGCGCGGTCTTGAGGCCCAGAGCGTGGATGTCCGACAGGAAGATCAGCAGGCTGACGAGCTTTTGCTTCTGGGTCAGGCCGAATTCGGCGGCCTGCTTCACCGAGTTGATGGTGTCGCCGCCGGAATTGGCCAGCGCCACCACCTTCGCGCCCGAGCCCTGCGCCTGCAGGATGAAGGATGAGAAGTCCGAGGTCTGGAACGGCGCCAGCGCGCGGCCCAGAACCTTGCCGCCGGTCGCCTTCACCACCTCGGCGGCGTCGCGCTCGAGGGCATGGCCGAAGGCATAGTCGGCGGTGAGGAAGTACCAGGTGTCGCCGCCCTGCTTGGCCATGGCCTTGGCGGTGCCGTTGGCCAGCGCCCAGGTGTCGTAGGTCCAGTGCACGGTGTTCGGGGTGCAGGCCTTGCCGGTCAGGTCGGAGGTGCCGGCGCTGGCGACCAGGAACGCCTTGTTGCGATCGCGGGTGATGTCGGCGATGGCGAGCGCCACCGACGAGGTCGGCACGTCGAGGATGGCGTCCACCTTGTCCACGTCGTACCAGCGCCGGGCGATCGAGGACCCCACGTCCGCCTTGTTCTGGTGGTCGGCGGCCACGACCTCCACCCGGAAGCCGTGCGTCTCGGGCTTGAAGTCGGCCACCGCCATCTGCGCGGCCGTCACCGATCCGGGGCCCGCGATGTCGGAATAGAGGCTCGACTGATCGTTGAGGACGCCGATGCGGAAGACCGGAAGGTCCTTCCCAGCCGGCTGGTTCTGGGCAAGGCCCGGAGTAGCCACCATGCACGACAGCATGGTTGCCGCGACAAGGGCAGCGCGCATGTTTCTCTCCCACAATGTTTCAGCGCCGCGGCATCTGGCGGCCGCGATCAACGCCACGAAATCGCTCAATCCTCTATTTGTCAAACAAATATTTTTTGGTTGATTTGACGCGCCAGTTCTGAGACCAAGGGCGAGCAGCCGGGCTTGCATCCCGGACAATCGGGACTTGCGATGGAACCGACCTACGGCCAGATCGTCACCACCAGCGCCGCCAGCCAGATCGCCGATCAGCTTCAGCAGGCGATCATGGACGGCCGCCTGAAGGTCGATGAGCGCCTGCCGACCGAAGAGGAGCTCGCCGCCCAGTTCGGCGTCTCCCGGCCCACGGTGCGCGAGGCGCTGAAGCGGCTCGCTGCCCGTCACCTCATCCGCTCGCGGCGCGGTCCCACGGGCGGCACGTTCGTTACCGGTCCGTCACCGGAGGAGCTGGCGACGAGCCTCGGCACATCCGTGACCCTCCTTGTGGCGGGCGGCGGCGTCAGCCTCGACGAGATCGCGACCGCCCGTCTGGAGATGGAAGCGGTATGCTGCCGCCTCGCCGCGCAGAACCGCACCGAGGCGCATCTCGCCGCGCTGGAGGCGGAGATCGCGATCCAGCGCAACGCCGCCGTCTCCGATCAGGATTTCTGCGCCTCCGACGTGCGCTTTCACCGAGCCGTGGTGGATGCCGCGGGCAACGCCCTGCTGCGCTTCCTCATGAACGCGGTGGTGGAGGCGCTGATGCCGGTCAGCAACATGATCATCTTCCGGGTGCGTGACAGGGCGGAGATCGTCGCCCACCACGAGCGCATGCTCGACGCCCTGCGTGCCCATGACGGCGAGGGCGCGGTGGCCGCCCTGGGCGGCCTCGTCCACTACATCCGCGCCCAGTACGCCCGCGCCGAGGAAGCCCGCCAGGCCGGCCGGCGCTGACCCCGCCCGCCGGACAGAACCAACACGGATCACAGGGAAACGTCACATGAGCACCGACAGCTTCCGCGCCCTCATGGCGCGCAAGGCCGATGGCGGACAGGCCATCGCCCTCGAGACCATCACCGAGGCGGATCTTCCGGCGGCCGATGTGACGGTGGACGTCGAATACTCGTCCTTCAACTACAAGGACGGGCTTGCGCTGAAGGGGCTCAGCCGCATCCTGCGCGCCCTGCCCATGGTGCCGGGCATCGACCTCGCCGGCACCGTCCGGGCGAGCGAAAATCCCGCCTTCGCGGCCGGCGACAAGGTGGTGCTGACAGGCTGGGGCGTGGGCGAGAACTGGTCCGGCGGCTTCGCCGAGCGGGCGCGGGTGAAGGGCGAGTGGCTCGGCAAGCTGCCCGGGAGCCTGTCCCCCCCCCCCGCCATGGCCCTCTGCCCCGCCCGCCTCACCCCCCTGATTTGCGGCGATGCCCTG
>CALMSN010000164.1 GCA_937872325.1 uncultured Xanthobacter sp.
TGCGTCGCCGGAGCCGTGCGCCGGGCGCTCGCCGCCGAAGGCCTGGTGGTCGCCAAGGTGCCCGGACCGGCGGGCGGGCAACCCGAGGGCCCGGGTCCGCCCCCGCCCGCTTTGGATGACGGCGAAGCCCGCCGCATCGGCGATCGCTCCGCCCAATCTTGATCCGTGCAGCACCGCCACCCGAATCGGGAGCGGCAGTGCCGGCTCCGGCCGGCCGGATCGACGGCCCGCGGACCGCGGGAGGCGTCAGCCGATGGCCTTGTCCCGGATGGCGATGCCCTTCTCTTCCATGAACGGCACCAGCTCACCGGACTGGAACATCTCGCGCACGATGTCGCAGCCGCCGATGAACTCGCCCTTCACGTAGAGCTGGGGAATGGTCGGCCAGTTCGCATAGTCCTTGATGCCCTGGCGGACGGCATCGCTCTCCAGCACGTTGATGCTCTTGAACGGCACGCCCACGTGATCGAGGATCTGCACCACCTGGCCGGAGAAGCCGCACTGCGGAAACTGCGGCGAGCCCTTCATGAAGAGGACCACGTCGCCCGACTTCACGATGGCATCGATATCGTCGCGAATGCTCATGATGACAATCCACACTTGCGGGCCGGAAATCGCGACCCTGTCGCCTAAAGATCGGTCCGGCAGGGGCAAAGCGCAAGTCCTCGCCACGCTCCTCGCCCCCGTTCCGGCCTTGGTCCCGGCCTGCCCGCAGCCGGCTCAGGAGGCGCCCATGTAGATGGGCAGCCAGGTCTCGTGCCGGTCGCGCAGCCGCTCCAGCGTCACCGCCCGGTCGCTGCCGGGAATGACGATGCGGTCGCCGCCGGTCTTGCCGATCTTGGTGATGGCGACGCCCATCGCCTGGGCCTTGCGCAGCACCTCGATGCTCTGGCTGGAGGGCAGGGTGATGACGTAGCGCGCCTGGTCCTCGCCGAACCACCAGGCATAGGGATCCATGCCGGCCGGCGGGGCCTCGAGGGTGATGCCGAGGCGCCCGGCCATGGCCATCTCGGCCACCGCCACCAGCAGGCCGCCGTCGGAGACGTCGTGCGCCGCGGTCAGCACCCCGTCATGGATGAGCTGGCGCACGAAATTGCCGTTGCGCTTCTCGGCCAGCAGGTCGACCGGGGGCGGGGCGCCCTCCTCGCGGTCGCAGACGGTGGCGAGGAACGCGCTGGCGCCCAGCCAGCCGACGCTCTTGCCCACCACGTACACCGGCTCGCCCGCCGCCTTGAAGTCCAGCGTCATGGCCAGCGCCAGATTGTCGATCAGGCCGACGCCGCCGATGGCGGGGGTGGGCAGGATCCCCTGCCCGCTGGTCTCGTTGTAGAGGCTGACGTTGCCGGAGACGACCGGGAAGTCGAGCAGCTCGCAGGCGGCGCCGATGCCTTTCACGCACTCGGCGAACTGGCCCATGATCTCCGGCTTCTCCGGATTGCCGAAATTGAGGTTGTCGGTCACCGCCAGCGGCGTCGCGCCCACCGCGGTGAGGTTGCGCCAGGCCTCCGCCACTGCCTGCTTGCCGCCCTCGAACGGATCGGCTTCGCAATAGCGCGGGGTGACGTCGGTGGTCAGCGCCAGCGCCTTCGGCCCGTCCTCCACCCGCACCACCGCGGCGTCGCCACCCGGGCGCTGCACGGTGTTACCGAGGATCAGGTGGTCGTACTGCTCCCACACCCAGCGCTTCGAGCACAGGTCCGGCGAGCCGATGAGCCGCTCCAGCGCGTCCGCCACCGAGCCCGGCGGGCGGATGTCGGCGGGCTGGATCACCGGCCGCGGCTTCGGGTCGGCATGGGGACGGTGGTATTCGGGGGCCTCGTCGCCCAGTTCCTTGATGGGCAGGTCCGCCTCCACCCGCCCCTGGTGCTTCACCACGAAGCGCAGGGTATCGGTGGTGTGGCCGACCACGGCGAAGTCCAGCCCCCACTTGCGGAAGATCGCCTCGGCCTCGGCTTCCTTGCCGTCGGCGATCACCATGAGCATGCGCTCCTGGCTTTCCGAGAGCATCATCTCGTAGGCGCTCATGCCGGTCTCGCGGCAGGGCACGGCATCGAGGTTCAGCTCGACCCCGAGGTCGCACTTGGCGCCCATCTCCACAGCCGAGCAGGTGAGGCCGGCGGCGCCCATGTCCTGGATCGCCACCACGCAGCCGGCCTTCATGATCTCGAGGCACGCCTCCAGCAGCAGCTTCTCGGCGAAGGGGTCGCCGACCTGCACCGTGGGGCGCTTCTCCTCGGCATCGGCGCCAAACTCGGCCGAGGCCATGGTGGCGCCGTGGATGCCGTCGCGCCCGGTCTTCGACCCGAGATAGACGATCGCCCGGCCGACCCCGGTGGCCGCGGCATAGAAGATCTCGTCGGTGCGGGCGAGGCCGACCGCCATGGCGTTGACGAGAATGTTGCCATTATAGCGCCGGTGGAAGCCCACCGAGCCGCCCACGGTCGGCACCCCGAAGGAGTTGCCATAGCCGCCGATGCCGGCCACCACGCCCGCCAGCAGGCGGCGGGTGCGCGGATTGTGGCAGTCGCCGAACCGCAGGAAGTTGAGCGCCGCGATGGGCCGCGCGCCCATGGTGAAGACGTCGCGCAGGATGCCGTCGACCCCGGTCGCCGCGCCCTGATAGGGTTCGATGTAGGAGGGGTGGTTGTGGCTCTCCATCTTGAAGACCACCGCCTGGCCGTCGCCGATGTCCACCACGCCGGCATTCTCGCCCGGGCCCTGGATGACCCGCGGGCCGGTGGTGGGCAGCGTGCGCAGCCAGACCTTCGAGGACTTGTAGGAGCAGTGCTCGTTCCACATGGCCGAGACGATGCCGAGCTCGGTCAGCGTCGGCTCGCGGCCGATCAGCTTGAGGAAGCGATCATACTCCTCCGGCTTGAGGCCGTGCTCGGCGACCAGTTCCGGGGTGATGGCGGGCGTGTTGGGCAGATGGGTCACGACGGGTAGGGATCCCTTTTCTTCGCTCACGCCGCCTTCAGCGCCATGGCGAGGCTCTGGAACAGGCCGCGGCCGTCGGTCGGCCCGATCTCCGATTCGATGTGATTCTCGGGATGCGGCATCATGCCCAGCACGTTGAACTTCTCGGAATAGATGCCGGCGATGCCGTTGATGGCGCCGTTGGGGCCGTCGGTCTCGTCGATGCGGCCGTCCGGGCGGGCGTAGCGGAAGGCGACGCGGCCCTCGCTCTCCAGCTCGGCGATGGTGGTTTCGTCGGCGGTGTAGTTGCCCTCGCCGTGGGCGACCGGCACCGAGACGAGGTCGTTCTTGCGATAGGCGCGGGTGAAGGCGGTGTCGGCCCGCTCCACCCGCAGCAGCACGTCGCGGCAGACGAAGCGCAGGCGGGCGTTGCGCACCTGCACCCCGGGCAGCAGCCCGGCCCCGCACAGGATCTGGAAGCCGTTGAAGATGCCGAGCACCAGCCCGCCTCTGGCGGCGTGGGCGCGCACCGCATCCATAATGTTGGCGCGGGCGGCGATGGCGCCGCAGCGCAGGTAGTCGCCATAGGAGAAGCCGCCGGGCAGCACCACGAGGTCGGTGCCGGCGGGCAGCTCGTGCTCGGCGTGCCAGACCACGGTAGGCTTCGCGCCGGCGACGAGCCTGAGGGCGCGCGCGGCGTCCTGCTCACGGTTGGAGCCGGGAAAGAGGATGACGGCTGGCTTCATGATCTCTCAATCGGTGTCGACGAGGCCGAGGCGGTAACCGATGCGGTCGTGCCGGGCGAGGATGCCGCAGGCCGGGGGCGCGTCGCGCAGGAGAGACGCATCCGGCTGGATCAACCTCAGGACCTCGCGGAGACGCTGGTGGGTGACCTCGGCCATAAGGCCCTCATCTGGGGTGCTGCGCGCCGGTGCCCGCTTTCGGACGGCGGCAACCATATCACATCACTCGGCGAACTCGACCTTGTAGGTCTCGATCACGGTATTGGCGAGAAGCTTGTCGCAGGCATCCTTGAGGGCGGCCTCGGCGCTGGCGCGATCGTTGCCGGCCAGCTCCACGTCGAAGACCTTGCCCTGCCGCACGCTCTGCACGCCGCCGACGCCGAGCGAGTGCAGCGCTCCCTCGATGGCCTTGCCCTGCGGGTCCAGTACCGCGGATTTCAGGGTGACGATCACGCGCGCCTTCATGACACCTCTGCCTTCATGACAGCACCTGCTCCTTCCGCTTGCGCGCGCCGATGCGCGG
This sequence comes from uncultured Xanthobacter sp., assembly GCA_937872325.1. GTDB lineage: Bacteria > Pseudomonadota > Alphaproteobacteria > Rhizobiales > Xanthobacteraceae > Xanthobacter. The sequence continues at coordinate 4,183 of CALMSN010000164.1, forward strand.
CGCAACGCAAAACGGGGGGCCGTTGCGACCCCCCGCCTAGCATCTTTCCACCGCGAGGCTCAACGCCTCACTTCACCAGCACCGGGCCCTTGCCCTGGGTGGGGTCGTTCTCCATGAGGATTCCGAGCCGGCGGGCGACCTCGGAATAGGCCTCCACCAGCCCGCCCATGTCGCGGCGGAAGCGGTCCTTGTCCATCTTGTCGTTGGACTTGATGTCCCAGAGCCGGCACGAATCGGGGCTGATCTCGTCGGCGACGACGACCCGCATCATGTCGTTCTCCCACAGCCGGCCGCACTCCATCTTGAAGTCCACAAGACGGATGCCGACGCCGAGGAAGAGCCCCGACAGGAAGTCGTTGACCCGGATCGCCAGGGCGATGATGTCGTCGATCTCCTGGGTGGTGGCCCAGCCGAAGGCGGTGATGTGCTCTTCCGACACCAGCGGATCGTTGAGCGCATCGTTCTTGTAGTAGAACTCGATGATCGAGCGCGGCAGCGGGGTGCCTTCCTCGATTCCGAGGCGGGTCGACAAGGACCCGGCCGCCACGTTGCGCACCACGATCTCCAGCGGGATGATCTCCACCTCGCGGATGAGCTGCTCGCGCATGTTCAGCCGCCGGATGAAGTGCGTCGGCACGCCGATGTCGTTCAACCGGCAGAAGATGTATTCTGAGATCCGGTTGTTCAGCACCCCCTTGCCGTCGATGACGTCGTGCTTCTTGTTGTTGAAAGCGGTCGCGTCATCCTTGAAATGCTGGATGAGGGTGCCTGGCTCGGGACCTTCATAAAGGACCTTCGCCTTGCCTTCGTAGATGCGGCGGCGGCGGCTCATGGGGATATACCGCTGATTGAGGAAATCCATGGGTGCCAAGGCTCCGTTCGAGTGACGCTCCTCGGCGAGGCAGTCGTGGCATCTTGCCAATACTACCCGCGCGGACACTAGCCGATCCCGTGGCGCGACACAACGCGCACGCGGTCCGGCCCATCGGTCCCTTTCCGGTGGCCCCTACCCACCACGCCTTGGGGGCGCCGGGGGGGCGGATGCCGGGGTGGGGGGGGCGCCGGCCGCGCCTCTCGCAGCAAAAGGCCGCGGGGCAGACGCCGGTTGATCGGGCGCAGCCCCGCCTATATTCAAGGCTGGCACTTGTGCGAAGGGCGGTCGCGGATCCCCGCAGATGCCGCCTGCGTCACGAAAACGTCAGATAAAAGAGGGCAGCCATGACCACGTTCGACAAGCGCGAAGAAGGGTTCGAGAAGCGCTTCGCGCTCGACGAGGAGCAGCGATTCAAGGCCCTGGCCCGCCGCAACAAGAAGCTCGGCCTGTGGGCCGCCCAGAAGCTCGGCCTCTCCGGCGACGAGGCGGCGGCCTATGCCAAGGACGTGGTCATCGCCGACCTCGAGGAGGCGGGCGACGACGACGTGATCCGCAAGCTCACCGCCGATTTCAGCGCCAAGGGCGTCGAGGTGTCCGAGCACCAGATCCGCCGCAGCATGGACGAGTTCTATGCCGCCGCCGCCGCGGAAGTGAAGGCCGGCTGAGGCCTCCGGCCGGCAGCCCGGCTCCGCCCTCGGGGAGGGGGATGGGGCCGCCGCCGGCCGATCGGCCCTCTTTCCGGGCCGTCCATCGGGTTTTCTTCCCGGCGCCGCGTCTCAAGCGCCGGCCGGCACGAATGCAAAAGGCCGCCCCAGGGCGGCCTTTCGTCTGTCGGCGGCAAAGGGCCCGCAAGGACCCTCCCCGAGAATCAGCGCGAGTAGAACTCGACCACCAGGTTCGGTTCCATCTGCACGGGATAGGGCACCTCGTTCAGCTCCGGGATCCGGGCGAAGCGAGCGCTCATCTTGTGGTGGTCCACTTCCAGATAGTCCGGCACGTCACGCTCGCCGAGCTGGGCGGCTTCCAGCACCAGCGCGAGCTGGCGGGAGCTCTCCTTCACCTCGACCACGTCGCCCACCTTCACCAAGTAGGAGGCGATGTTGACGCGGCGGCCGTTCACCGTGACATGGCCGTGGGAGACGAACTGGCGGGCGGCGAAGATGGTGGGCACGAACTTGGCGCGGTAGACCACCGCGTCCAGGCGGCGCTCCAGCAGGCCGATCAGGTTGGCGCCGGTGTCGCCCTTCAGGCGCGAGGCCTCCACATACACCTTGTGGAACTGCTTCTCGCCGATGGAGCCGTAATAGCCCTTCAGCTTCTGCTTGGCGCGCAGCTGCACGCCGAAGTCGGACAGCTTGCCCTTGCGGCGCTGGCCGTGCTGGCCGGGGCCGTACTCGCGGCGGTTCACCGGGGACTTGGAGCGGCCCCAGATGTTCTCGCCCATACGGCGATCGATCTTGTGCTTGGCCGCAATGCGCTTGCTCATGAACGCGGATCCTGTGTTCTCGTTGGCATGACCGCTTCGCCGCGAGATGCGGGCGAAACGGGGGATCGCGCCCCTCCTCTGCCGAGCGACCGAAGCCGCGCCGGCTGACAGGTCCGTCGGGCGCGCTGCCGGTCGGGACCACGGGTGCGTGAAACGCCGAGCGGGCCGTCTCCGGCCCGCAAGGTGACCGGCCTTCTAGGAGCCGGCGCAGCAAAAGTCAATGCGGGCGGTGCATTCCCAAACTCCCTTGCGGGGTTGGGAAGGGATAGGGCCGCAACGCCGGGCCCATTCCATGCCCCACAGCCCGGGCACCGGGCCCCCCCTCACCCCCCCGCACGCGGGAGAGGGGGGGCACCGCATCGCGGGAGCTATCGGCTCAGCGGCCCTCGCGGACCCAGGCCAGGCTGAGCACGCCCAGCATCAGCAGCAGGCCGGAGAGCCCGGCGAACACCGGGAACAGCCCGATGCCCCGCACCACCGAGACGTCGCGGGTGGCGATGCCCATCCAGTCGGCGCCGGCGCGGCGCTCCTCGGTGCCCACCTGCGCCACCCGCGGGAGGCCGCCGGCGAGCTCCGACAGCCGCCACACCCCGCCGCCGGTGGCGGCCACCAGCGGGGCGAGGATGTCGCGGGTGCTGGTGACCTCGGCGAACTCCTTCGGGTTGAGCGGGCCGATATTGGCCAGCGCCGAGAGGGGGCCGTTGGCGGCCCGCCAGAGCCCCAGCTCGTCGGCGGGGGTGGTGGCCCGCCACAGGCCGGGGGCGGCCTCCTCCAGGGTCAGGGTGCGCACGGCGCCGGAGGGCGTCGTCACCACCGCGGAGGGCACGGCGGAGGCCATGCTCTGGCGCTCCACCACCAGGTTGGTGCCGTCCACCAGCAGCTTCAGCCGTTCCTCCTCGAGGTCCGGTTCCTTCATCAGCCAGTGGGAGAGGTGGCGGAGCAGGTCGATATGCGGCCCGCCGCCCTCATAGCCGCGGGCCCACAGCCAGATGTGGTCCGACAGCAGCAGCGCGACCCGGCCCTCGCCGACCCGGTCCACCAGCAGAATCGGCTTGTCGCCCGGGGCGTTGATCAGCGCGGTGCCGGAGCGGGCGGTGGCGTCGATGACGCGGAAGAAGCGGCTCCAGCGCGGCGGCTCGGAGGCTGCGCCCGGCAGCGACCGGGTCACCGGATGGCGCTTGCCCTCCTCGCTCAGGCGGGGGTGGAAGGGCGCCTCGGTGACGTTGCCGCTGGGCATGCCGGGCAGGATCTCCTCCAGCGGCGTGTTGTAGAGCGAGCCGTTGTCCACGTAGTCGGTGCCCGCCGCCACCAGCACCGCGCCGCCGCCGCGCACGTAGCGCACGATATTGTCGAAATAGACCTGCGGCAGCACGCCCTGCTGGGCGTAGCGGTCGAAGATGATCAGGTCGAAATCCTTGATCTTGGTCTGGAACAGCTCGCGGGTGGGGAAGGCGATCAGCGACAATTCGTTGATCGGCGTCCCGTCCTGCTTCTCCGGCGGGCGCAGGATGGTGAAGTGGACGAGATCGACATTGGCGTCGCTCTTGAGCAGGTTGCGCCAGGTGCGCTCGCCCGCATTGGGCTCGCCCGAGACGAGCAGCACCTTGAGCTTGTCGCGCACCCCGTCGATGGCCACCGCGGTGCGGTTGTTCACCCGCGTCAGCTCGCCCTCCACGCCCGGCACCTCGAACTCGACGAAGTTGGGCCCGGCATGGGTGATGTCCACCTCGATGCTCTCGGCCCGGCCGGCGGTGACCAGCGGCCGGGCGACGATCTCGCCGTCGCGCCGCACCACCACGCTTACCCGCGCGCCGGCGGGCAGCCCCTCGTCGGTGACCTTGTAGGTCACCTGCTGCTTCTGGCCGACGATGCCGAAGCGCGGCGCCTTCTCGATGGAGATGCGGCGGTCGCGCTCGCCCGGCTGGCCGGAGATCAGGGCATGCACGGGCGCGGTGAAGCCGAGGGTGCGGGCGGTTTCGGGCACGTCGTGGACCCGGCCGTCGGTGATCATGATGGCGCCCGCCACCCGTTCCGGCGGCACGTCCGCCAGCCCCGCCGAGAGGGCGGAGAACAGCCGGGTGCCGTCCTGGACTCCACCTTGGGCGGCGGCGTCGGAGAGGATGGTGCGCACCTCGACCCCGGGCAGGGCGCCCAGCTTCTCGGCCAGGGCGGCCCGGGCGGCCTCGGTCTGGGCGGCGCGTTCGCCGAACGACTGGCTGGCGCTCTTGTCCACCACCACCGCCACCACCGAGGACAGCGGCTCGCGCTCCTCGCTGGTGAAGGAGGGGTTGGCCAGCGCCAGCAGCCCCACCAGCAACGCCAGCGCCCGGAAGATCGCCCCGCGGGTGCGCGAGGCCAGGAGCAGCCCGGCGAGAAGCACCGCCGCCGCGGCGATGGCCGCGAAGATCCACCAGGAGACGAAGGGGGAGAAGGCGAGGCCGTAATTCATGCGTGCTCGATGATCCTGAGGACGGCCGCGCCGGCAGCGGCGCCAACCCCGCTGCTACGGGCGGAAGGGGCGGATGGCGCGCGGTTCTTCCCGCGGGCAGACACTGTCCCGCCTGCGGGGGCGTGCACGGTCGGGGCGGGGATAATTGTCAAGAGGACCGCAGCCATGAGGGGGAGAGGGTCGCGTGCCTCGTCCCCAACCCTCGCCGGATGGCGGGGGTGAGGGGTATTCCGGCCCCGCCCCGGCGAGGGTTTGCCGGCTGGCGTGCTTTCGCCCGGCCCCAACGCCGCCGGCCAGAGGCAAACAGGGTGCGGCCAGCCCGACCGGCAGACCCTCTCCCGCTTGCGGGAGAGGGCAGGGTGGGGGCAGGGGCGTCTGTCGGAGGAACCACCGTCGCGGCGGGCAGGGCGGCGTGCCTCCTCCCGAACCCTCCCCCGCATGCGGGAGAGGGGGCTCTTTTGGGTTCGCTTCGGCGCGGGCCGACAGGCCACCGCGCCTTGCCCGTCATGCCGGCCCGACCGCGGACGGATGGGGGCGAGCCCGGCGCGTTGGCTCAGCCCGCGGGCAGACCTTCTCCCGCCTGCGGGGGAGGGCAGGGTGTGGGCAGGTTTTTCTGCCGGAAGAGCTGCCGTCCGGAGGGAGACAGGGCGGCACGCCCCCTCCCAACCCCTCCGCCGCAGGCGGGAGAGGGGGCTGTTCCGATGCGGCGCCGGCGCGGGCTGGCAGGCCCGCGAGCCTTGCCGCTGCTCCGCGCTCCATCGCTGGGGGCGTGTTCTCATTGGCCGAGCCTTTCCAGCAGGGCGGGGACGTGCACCTGGTCGGCCTTGTAGTTGCCGGTAAGCACGTACATCACCATGTTGGCGCCGGCCCGGAAGGCCAGCTCGCGCTGGCGCGGCTCGCCGGGGGTGAGCGGGAGCATGGGCTGGCCGGTGCGGTCCACCGCCCAGGCGCCGGCGAGGTCGTTGGAGGTGATGATCACCGGCGAGACGCCGTCGCCGGCCCGCGCCGGGCGGTCGGCCCCGGCCTCCCCGGGCGGGATCGCCTCCACCCAGGTCGTGCCGCCGGCGAAGCGGCCGGGGAAATCCTTCAGCAGGTAGAAGGCCTTGGTGAGGACGTGGTCGCGCGGCACCGGCTCCAGCTCGGGAATGTCGAGGCCGGAGAGGATCTCGCGCAGCTTCGCCGCCGCCGGGGAGAGGCGGGCGCCCGGGCCGGCGGGGGTCTCGACCGCGTCGCGGGTGTCGAAGATCACCGTGCCGCCCTGCTTCATGTAGGCGTCCACCCGCGCCAGCACCGCGCTCGGCGGCGTCGGCGCGCCGGGCAGGATCGGCCAGTAGAGGACGGGGAAGAAGGCGAGCTCGTCCTTGGCGATGTCGACGCCGGCCGATTCGCCCGCCTGCAGGGCGGTGCGCTGGCCGAGGAAGGTGGCGAGCCCGTCGAGCCCGGCGCGGGAGATCTCGTCCACCTCCGGATCGCCGGTGGCGACATAGGCGAAGCGGGTCTCGCTGGTGGATTTCAGCGCGAAGGCATCGTCGGCCCGCGCCGCCGGCGGGGCGAGCAGCAGCGCGCCGCCCCCCAGCAAGCCGAGAGCGATGAGGGCCGCAGCGGGGCCGGTGCCGGAGCGCCGTCCCGGCCGTCCGGCGAGCCGGCCGAAGCCGCCGGCGAGATAGAGCACCGCGAGCGCATCGAGCAGCAGCAGCAGGATGGCGCCCAGCAGCACCGGCCCGCGCAGGTCCACCGGCCCGCTCTCCTGCAGCGGGGTGACGGTGGCGCCGGTCAGGGTGAGGTCGAGCGGGGCCGGGCGATCGGCCGGCAGCAG
>CALMSN010000165.1 GCA_937872325.1 uncultured Xanthobacter sp.
AGCGTGAAGGGCGAAGGGCCGCTGAAACCGGTCGTCGATCGCCTGTTCGAGCGGCGGCCGGAGCCGGGCCCCCCGCCCCCCGCCGAGGAGCCGCGGCAGGTCCTGCTGGCGGCGGCCGCGGGCGGGGGGCCGGCGCCCGCTGGACATGGGCGGGGGGGCCCACCCCGACCAGGGCCCCGCCAAGGAAAAGATCCCCCCTCCTTGAAACCCGACGCCCCCCGCCATGAGGCGAGGGCCGGCGACGCGGCATCCGATGCCGGCTCATGGACATGCAAGCGCGATCTTGCACTGCACGCAAGAGGGTCGATGCGACATCGCCTCTCGCACCATCCCGCCCGACGGCGGGAGCGACCGCGCTCAGGCGGCCTTGGAGGTGTCCTCGGTGGGTCGCTTGTCGATCACCGAATCGATGAGCCCGAAGTCTTTCGCCGCGTCGGCGGTGAGGAAGTTGTCGCGCTCCAGCGCGTCTTCGATCGCCTTCAGGTCGCGGCCGGTGTGCTTCACATAAATTTCATTCAGCCGCTTCTTCAGGTTCAAAATCTCCTGAGCGTGCAGCATGATGTCCGTCACCTGGCCCTGGAAGCCGCCGGACGGCTGGTGAACCATGATTCGCGCATTCGGCAGGGCGAAGCGCATGCCCTTCTCGCCGGCGGTCAGCAGCAGCGAGCCCATGGACGCCGCCTGGCCGATGCACAGGGTCGACACCGCGGGCTTGATGAACTGCATGGTGTCGTAGATGGCGAGGCCCGACGTCACCACTCCACCCGGGGAGTTGATGTACATCGAGATTTCCTTCTTCGGATTATCCGCCTCCAGGAACAGGAGCTGGGCCACCGCGAGGGTGGCCATGCCGTCCTCCACCGGGCCGGTGAGGAAAAGGATGCGCTCCTTCAGGAGACGGGAAAAGATATCGTAGGACCGCTCGCCACGGTTGGTCTGCTCGACCACCATGGGGATCAGGTAATTCATATAAGTATCAACGGGATCACGCATCGTCAGTCCTCGGGGGCGCGGGCTCCGGCACGCCGGAATCGGCGTGCCGCGCTAAGGTCTTATATAACCGACGAAAGCGACCCGGGCCCTCAGGCCGCCTTCTCGTCCTCGTCATCCTTGTAGAGCTCTTCCCGGGAGACCGTCTTCTCGGTCACGCTGGCGAGCTCGAGCAGGAAGTCGACCACCTTTTCCTCGAACAGGGGGGCACGCAAGGTGGCCATCGCCTGGGGATTGCGACGGAAGTAGTCCCACACTTGCTGCTCCTGGCCGGGGAACTGCCGCGCCCGCTCCACAGCGGCCCGCGTCAGCTCGTCGTCGGAGACCTGGATATTGTTGCGCTCGCCGATTTCCGCAAGGACGAGGCCGAGGCGCACCCGGCGCTCGGCAATCCGGCGGTAATCCTGGCGGGCGGCGTCCTCGGTGGTGCCTTCGTCCTCGAAGCTGCGCTTCTGGGCGGCGAGGTCTTCCTGCACCCGGCCCCACACGCCGAGGAACTCCTGCTCGACGAGGCCTTCCGGCACGTCGAACTGGTGGGTGGCGTCGAGGGCGTCGAGCAGCGCCCGCTTCACCCGCTGGCGGGTCGCGCCGGCATGCTCGGAACCGATGCGCTCACGCACGGTGGTCTTCAGAGCCTCGAGGCTCTCCTGGCCGAGGGTCTTGGCGAAATCGTCGTCCAGAGTCACCGGGCCGGGGGCCTCGACGGCCTTGGCGGTGACCTCGAACGAGGCCGGCTTGCCGGCCAGCGAGGCCTCGCCATAGGCCTCGGGGAAGGTCACCTCGAGGGTGCGAGCCTCACCGGCGGAGAGCCCCACCAGCTGCTCCTCGAAGCCGGGAATGAAGCTCTTGGAGCCGATCACCACCGGCATGTCCTCGCCGGCGCCGCCGGGGAACTTCACGCCGTCCACCGAGCCGACGAAGTCGATGGTCACCCGGTCGCCGTCGGCGGCGGGGCCGTCCTTGGCGGCGAAGGGGCGGTTGGAATCGGCGATGCGCTGCAGGGTCTCGTCGACCTCGGCATCGCTCACCTCGGCCACCGGCTTCTCGATGGCGATGTCCTTGAAGTTCGAGAGCTCGATCTTCGGCAGGATCTCGATTTCCAGGGTGTAGGCGAGGTCCTTGCCGCCATCCAGCAGGCCCTGAAACTGGGGATCCTCCTCCGGCGGCGTGACCTTGGGCTGGAGCGCCAGCTTGAAGCCGTGCTCCTCGACGATCTTGCCGTTGGTCTCGTTGACGGTCTGCTCGATGACCTCGCTCATCACCGTCTTGCCGTAGACGCGCTTGAGGTGGCCCACCGGCACCTTGCCGGGACGAAAGCCGTTGAGCTTCACCTGGCCCTTGAGCTCGTTGAGGCGCTCGCTGGCCCGGGCGTCGAGGTCGGTGGCGGGCACCACCACCTTGAACGCGCGCTTCAGGCCTTCGGAAAGGGTCTCGGTCACCTGCATCGTCTTGCCTTCACATCCTGTGCGCCGGGTGCTCCGGCGAGATTCGAATCAAGTCCACGGCCCCCGCGCGCAGCGTTGCGAGACTGGAGAGCACCGCGGACATGGTGCGGGCGGAGGGTTTCGAACCCCCACGACTTGCGTCACGGGAACCTAAATCCCGCGCGTCTACCAGTTCCGCCACGCCCGCGGGAACGCAGCCCGGGCTGCATGCGGCCGCAATGCCGCCGCCGGAGCCCGACCCCGCCGCGCGCAGGAGCGCCGGCGCCACGTCCGTGAAACCCCCGCCTCTCCGGAACACCGGAGCGATGGCCTCCGAACGCCGGGAGATGAGGCGCCGGGAGATACCACCGGGCACGGCCGCGGGCCTGCCGCAAGCGCGTCAGCCGGGTGGCGGCTTATATCACGCCGTTCAGCCGGCGCAGCAAGAAAATGGCCGCTCCAGCCGCTGCGGCAGCCTCGCTTTCCCGGCTGCCGGCCCGGCTTCCCGCGCACTTCGAGCAGGGCTCCTTTTCCGCCCCTTTTCGGCCTTCCGCCGCCGTGCGCGTGGGAGAATCGGGTGCGTCGCGACCGTCGTGCCTGGGCCACCCAGTGCGCTCCGGTATCTTCGCTGCCTCCGGGCGGGCTTGAGCCGGATCCAGCCTCCTTGCGACCCTCCACCGGGCCACAGCTTTGCCGGCACGCACCCTGCCGCCGCGCCGGACGGCGTCCCGCCGGGGGCCAGCGATCGCGCTAAGCGGGCCACCACGCCGGAAGATGCCGTGGGCTCTTCCCGGGCTCCGGGCCGGGCCGGCCTCCTTGCGACCCTCACGCCCGGCAACAGCTTTTCCGGAAAGCGCCCTGCCGCCGCGCCGGATGGCGTCCCGCCAGGGCCCAGCGATCGCGCCGAAGCGGGCCACCACGCCGGAAGATGCCGTAGGCCCTCCCCTGGCTCGAACCGCAGTCAGCCTCCTCGCCCCTCACCAGAGCCACAGCTTTGCCGGCACGCGCCCTGCCGCCGCGCCGGGTGGCGTCCCGCGGGACCCCAGCGATCGCGCTGAAGCGGGCCACCACGTCGGAAGATGCCGTGGGCGCTCCCCAGCCTTGCCGGGCTCCGATCCGCGCCTGCCGCCCGGTGGCGCCCCAACCTCCATCCGCCCGTGACTCGCCCATGTGCAGCGCATCGTGCCGGCGCCCGTTCAGCGCCCCTTGCTCCCGGCCGCGGGCCGGCAATAATCGGGGCGGCGAAGCGAGGGCCGACGCCAACCTCGCCCCTGCATCGGAGCGCACCGTTGAGTCGTCCTTCCGCCCTTCGCCTCACCCGCCGCACCCTGCTGGCCGCCGCCGGCGGCCTCGCAATCCCGATGGCGCTGCCCTCGGCCCTTCCGCGCGCCTCCGCCCAGGCCGCGACCTCGGGCACGACGCTGAAGGCAGCCCCGGGCCGTCGTCCGGAACTGGCCGGCCAGCGGCCGCTGCCGCTCTTCAACGATGCCCTCCCCGGCCCTGCTGTGCGGCTGAAGCAGGGCCAGCCCGCCACGCTGCGGCTGCAGAACGGCCTCGGCGAGGCGGTCGAACTGGCCTTTCCCGGGCTGCGGCTGCCGCTCGGCGCCACGCCCCTCGCCCTGGCGCCCGGCGAGAGCCGGGAGGTCACCTTCACCCCGCCCGATGCGGGCACCTTCCTCTACCAGGCCCAATCGCCGGCCCAGCATACCCTCGCCGGCGCGCTGGTGATCGAGGAGGCCAAGGGCACCGCCTACGACACGGATCACCTGCTGGTGATCCAGGCCTTCCCCCAGCCGGGCGGCATGCCGGTGTTCACCGTCAACGGCGCGGTCTCGCCCACCTTCTCCGCCCCGGCGCAGGCGCGGGCGCGGCTGCGGCTGGTGAATGCCAGCCCGGCCTTCCTGCCGCTCAAGCTGCATCTGGCGAGCCCGTATGTCCTCGCCATCGACGGCCAGCCGGTGGAGCCCTTCGCGGCGATGGGCGACCGGCTCCAGCTACCGCCGGGCGGGCGCGCCGACATCGCCGCCGCGCCGGGGGCGGATGGCCGCATCACACTCGACAGCCCCGGCGGTGAGATCCCCCTCGCCACCATCGCCGCGACGGGATCGGGCCCGGCGCCATCCGGCGCGCCCATCCCCCTGCCCTCCAACGGCCTGCCGCCGGATTTCCCGCTGACGGGGGCGGCCCGGTTCGACCTGCCCCTCGGCGAGGCCGCGCGGGTGCCGGCCGTGCTCGGCAGCCTCAAGGCCGGGCGGGCGGTGGTGCTGACCCTCACCAACCCCACCGACGCGCCGGTGGCGGTGAACATCCAGGGCCATCCCGCGCGGCCGCTGGATCACAATTACGACGGCTGGCAGCCCTGGTGGCACGATACCGTGCCGGTGGCCCCGGGCGCGACGGTGCGGGTGGCCTTCCTCGCCCAGACGCCGGGCCGCTGGCCCGTGGTGGCCCGCCGCGGCGGCGACGGCGCGGTGGTGGTCCGGACCGCCTACGAGGTGACCCGCTGAGGGTGCCCCGGACCCGTCAGCCTGCCCCCGCCGGGCCCGTTCTCTGATCGGTGCTCGGCGGCTGGCGCTCAGGCGGGGAGCGTGTTTGGGAAGCCATTGCCGCCTGCTCGCTGGCGGGTCCGTGGTGGGTGGCATTAGGCGGGGGAGCGGCGGTGACGTGACCGCCCACCGGGTTGGTTGGCACGCGATCAACGTGCGCAGGCGCAGAGCCATGTTGGCCAAATGCAGGTGAGCGATCGCCCTCGCTTTGTGGCCGGTGCGCGGTGGTGGACCTCCGGCGCTTAGAGCCTCTAACAAAACCCTGGGTGGAGAAGGGCCGAAAGCCCCGGCCAGCAGATCCCAGGAGATTTTGTTAGAGGCCCGTTAAACCTTGGCCAAAGACGCCGACGTCATCGCTTTCCTCTTCTCGCCAGTCTGCGGTGGGTGCCCTCAGACAGGGAGCGGCGTTGACTGGAGGATGCTAGGCTTTCTCGCCGTTGCGAGCTGAGATCCCTTCAGACGCGGCCCAGCCTTGGCCAAAGGCGGCCTCGCCCCTGCCCCCGCTCTGGCGGGCACTCCGCGCCCCCCTGAGGCGGAGAGCGGCCTTCAACAAATGGGCGCCGCCATCCCTTCTTGTCGGTACGCGATCCGCCCTCCTCCCGAGGCGCGGCGCGACCTTGGCCACACCTGCTCGCGCCGCACCCTCGGTCTCTGACCGGTGCGCGACCACAGCACCTCAGGCCCGGGGCAGCCTTCACCGATGGCGGCAACGCCGTCGCCCGGGCGTTTGCCGTCGTGTAGCGGGATATGCAAGCCGAGCGCTGGATCTTCCAAAGGCCGGTGATAACGCCCACGTACCTTTTGGTCGAGCCTGCCCGGTCTCATTGACGGAGCGATCACCAAGCGGCCGAAGCCGCCGCATACCGCGAATCCGCGGCATCGCCCCGAGCCCTGCCGCCGCCGAACAAGTCCGCTTGATCCAGCGCCGGACAGGCAGGGCAAGCCGGCGATTACAGCCCGCCCTCCCGGTGGCCGGCATGGCGGGCGGCATAGACCGTGCGCAGCGCCTCGGGCAGGTCGTCGGCGACGAGGCCCGGCCCGGCCACCCGGGCGGCCTCGCCGTGCAGCCAGACCGCGGCGGCGGCGGCGGCGAAGGCGTCCATGCCCTGAGCCAGAAGTCCGGTGGCGATGCCCGCCAGGACATCGCCGGCGCCGGCGGTGGCGAGCCAGGAGGGCGCGTTCTCCGCGATCACGGCCATCGCGTCCGGGG
>CALMSN010000166.1 GCA_937872325.1 uncultured Xanthobacter sp.
TACCAGGTCTCGCCCAGGTCCGGCATGGCGCCGGCCATGATGGTGTTGACGCCGATGGGATAGGCGATGGCGCCGTTCTCCGTGGCGTGAGCCGCGCCCGGCCCGCAGGCCAGCGCGAAAACCCCGCCGGCGACCATCAACCCCTTGGTCCTGCTCATGTCGTTTCCCCTTTTGGCGGCAGGTTCGTCTGGCCGTGTGAATGCATCCGGGCAAACGGGGTCACCCGCCTGCCCGAACGAGGAGCGATGGTCTTCATGCTTGCTATGTCGCCGGCGCCCGGCGCGGCGACGCCTTCAGCTCGCGCCGGAGGCGTCGCCGACAGTGCCGTGAGGCGGGCAGCAGGTGCGGCCGCCGAGATGACGGCCGCTCGGGCGTCAGCGATCCAGCAGCGGGGTCGGCTGGAAGGCCAACAGCCTCCAGCCGTGCTCGCTTTCGACCCACACGGAGGTGCGCGCATTGTTGAGGGCGCGGTCCAGACCGTTCGTGTTGACGACGCCGGTCATGGTTCCGATGATCACCGCGACGGAGCCGCGATGAAAGATCTTGTCCTGGGTGAAGTTCACCTTCTTGTAGATGATAAGCCCGGCCTTCACCTTCTCGAGGTAGCTGGCCTTGTCATCGCGGGCGCCGAAGGAGTGGACGTAGACGCACTCCTCATCGATCATCTTTTCCATGGATGCGAAGTCATTGCGTTGCATCGCGCCATAGAAGGCGTCTTCGAGCGCCCGGAAGTCCACCGACATGATCAGGCCGCCTTCTTCGTGGGAGCCGCGAGCGGGCTGTAGTGATCGATCCATTCGATCGGCGGCAGGGCGCCCCACTGGTTGACGACGCGCCAATTGGAGAGGTTCTCGCCCGGGTCGACGATGCGGGCGGGCATGTCATCGTCGTAGATGACCTCCATCTCGGCGATGCATTCGTAGAAGAAGTCGCCGGCAGTGCGGAAGTAAAGGAACAAATTGTCCCCCGCCCCATGGCGCCCGGGGCCCCACACCAGCCGCCGGCCGTCGACGGTGAGCGCGTCGCCGAGCTTCTTGAAGTCCTCGAAGGCGTTGAACTCCCACGAGATGTGGTGCACGCCGCCCGAGTGGCACTTGACCGCCGCGATGGTGTGATGCCGTCCGTCGGCCGCCCGCATCCAGGAAATCTCGTGGCCCGAGGTCCGCTGGCTGAGGATGAAGCCGCACGAGGCGTTCATTTCCTGCGCCCAAAGTTCCGGATTGCTGGCTGTGAAGTTCACATGGTCGAGGCACTTGGCATGCACGCCGGGGCCCTGGAACCGCCGCGGGCGGTCATGCGGCATCGGCGTATGAACCTCATAGACGTGGCCTTCGCTGGTGGCGAACGTCACCGCCTTCTCGATGCAGGCGAGGGACGGCGTCTGGGACAGGACCTGGAGCCCCGCCGACTTGCAGCGCGCCTTCACCTCGTCCACAGCATCGGCGCTGACGGCCTCCAGACCGCACGCGCTCAGCCCGCTCACCGCCGACTTGCGGATCACCAGCTCGGCGTGCCGCTCGTTGGAGGACAGGAGGATTGCCCCGCCCTCCTCGCCGACGACCCGGGCACCGACGATATTGACGGTGTCCCGCACCAGCGCGGCGGGATCGGTGGTGTCGAGCGCCACATAGCTCAAGCGTTGCACAAGGGGTTTCATCAGGCGTTCCTCATTCTGCCGCGCTTGCTGCCGCGGCGTTTTCGTTGCGGACCGGATTGACCAGGCGGCCGATGCGCTCGATGACGACCTCAACCGTATCGCCATCGCGCATGAAGACCTGCGGCTTGCGGGCGAAGCCGACGCCCGCAGGCGTGCCGGTGACGATGATGTCGCCGGGCTCCAGCGTCATGAATTCGCTGGCCTTGGATACAAGCGCCGCCACCGAGAACACCATGTCGGAAGTGTTTGCCGACTGCATTTTATTGCCGTTGAGGAACACTTCAAGCAGAAGCCCCTTCGCGCCCGCCGGCAATTCATCTGCCGTGACGAACTCCGGACCGAATGCGCCGGTGTTGTCGAAATTCTTTCCCGGCGTCCATTGCGGGGCGAGGAACTGGTAGTTCCGGATCGAGCCGTCGTTGAAGATGGAATAGCCGGCGACGCAGCTCAGCGCCTGGGCCTCGCTGACATGGCGCGCCCGCTTGCCGATCACCGCCACCAGCTCCCCCTCGAAATCGAGCTCGGGGCTGCAATCCGGGCGCACGATCGGCGCCCCGTCGGCGATCAGGGAGGAGGAGAAGCGGGCGAAGAAGGCCGGATAGGCGGGCACGTTCAGGTACGGGCTTTCCGCCGCGTGGTCCACATAGTTGAGGCCGACGCACAGGATCTTGCCCGGCCGCGGGATCGGCGGCAGCAGGCGGACGGCGCCGAGGTCGATCTGCGGCGCGCCCTTCGCGATGGCCGGGTCCTGCGCCCCGCCGCCGCGGATGACCTCGACGAGATCGCGCGGGCCGAGGTCGCGCCAGGCGCCGTCAACCTGTACGGCAAGACCCTCGACCCCGTCGCGTTCGTAGGCGCGGTATCGCATTGGATATTCCTTCTCTAGACGTGTCGTGGCATGGCCGGGCCGTTGCCACCGCAGTGGCGGGCCCGATGGGGGACAGGCGGCATGACGGCCGCTCAGGCCGGTTCGGGAACCTTGAGATGCAGGCCATTGAGCACCCGCTCCAGCCGCTCCGCCAGTTCGTCCTTGCGCGCGGAAAAGGCGACGTAGTGATCGGGCCGCACCAGCACCACATCGGCCCCGAGCTCCGCCAGCCAGTCGGCGTAGATCCCGTGCTCATCGAAGATCACATCGGGCTGCGGCGTGGTGGAGACGGCGATCCGTGAGCCGCCCAGCGCCTCGAATTGCGCGCCGAGGGCAGCCGGCAGGTCGGCACCGGGCCGATGGTCAAGGCCGATGAGGCGCCAGCCGCCCGGCGCGAACGCATCGAAGCGCCCATGGCGGCCGTTCACCGACACGCGCCCCTGCCGCGACAGGAGGGAGGCGCCGGGACTGGCCACCCAGTTGCCCGGCCCGAGGGCCGGCGGCGGGGGCGCAGGCGGGGCGAGCGAGGGATCCGCCATGGCCGCCAGCATGGCCTGGTCCCGCGCGACCGCCTCATCGGGATCGATGACGCAGATCACCTTGCCGATGCCCACGCTGAGATCGATGAAGTATTTGACGTGCTCCTTGCGCTCGTCGGAATAGGCGTCCAGCAGATCCAGCCCGGCCTGCCCCTTAAGCAGAAGATCCAGCCGCCAGAACAGGTTGACCGCATCGCGAAGCCCGGCGCACATGCCTTGCCCGGCGAAGGGCGGCATCAGGTGGGCGGCGTCGCCGGCGATGGCCAGCCGCCCCTTCGCCCAGTGGTCGGCCCACTTGGCCTGGAAGCGCCACACCGCGAAACGCTCCAGCTCGCAGTTCGACGGATTGGAGCCCCAGGGCGCGATGAAGGACCAGCAGGCCTCGGTATTGGCGACGTCTGCCGCAGTCTCGCCGGGCAGCAGCATGATCTCCCAGCGCCGACGCCCCGGCCCGCCGGGCACCAGCGTCTGCGGCCGCGCGGGATCGCAGAACTGCCAGATCGGCGGGTCATAGGGCACGTTGCCGGTATTCTTGATGTCGATGATGAGCCAGTCATAGTAGAAGCCGAGGTCAGTCACCGTCGTGCCCATCAGCTCACGCACGACACTGTTGGCACCGTCCGCGCCGATCACGAACTTCGCCGTCAGGCTGCTGAGCTTTGCCTCGCCATCATCGGGCCGGTGGGTGCCGCGCACCTCGACCTGGGCCTCATCCTGCCGCAGCGCCTGCACCTCGAAGCCGCGCATCACGCTCACCTGCGGCAGGGCGTCGATGATCTCCTGGAAGCGCTCCTGCAACTCGGGCAGGCTGAACCAATACCAGCGACGCCAGCCGGACGGGGTCTCGCCACGCCAGTTCAGCTTCAGCAACACATCCTGGCTGGCATTCTTGAGAAAGTATTCGGTATCGAAGAATTCCATCTTCGGATCCGTGTCCGGATCGAAACCGATGCCCGAAAGCGTGCGCGCCGTCTCGTCGTCGAAGGTTACGGCGCGCGGCAGCGGGTAGAACGCCTTGTGGCGTTCGAGGATTACGACCTTGTGGCCCTGCCTGCCCAGCAGCATCGCCAGAAGCTGCCCCACCGGGCCGCAGCCCACGATGGCGACGTCAAAATCCACCGTCCCTGACATGAATGTTTCCCCTCGTGGACGCGCGTTTCGCGGGCGGAGCCCTCGTCGCAGCGTTTGATTTTGTGGCTGGATCATGCCGCGTCGTTTTCCACGCCGCAATCATTTTTCCAAATTTTTTCGACTTTTATCTCTGTTTTCCAAAATATCATTTTATGGCGAAAAGGCAGCGCGGGACGGCGCGCCGGCTCGGCCGGGCGCTGTCCCTCCCGCTCCCCATGGATCTGCTGATGGAAACCGCCATCGCCGCAAGGGCGACACAGGCGCAAATGTTCGCTGAACCGAACCGCGCGGGTGATCGAACACGCCGGCGCTTGGCCGTAAGGGGAAAGGCCCGCGCCTGACGACAGCATTTGCCTGGAAACGCAGGCAAATACCTTGCGCAATCCCACCGCCGGGATCCACATCTTCTTAAAAAAGAAGCGCGCTGGCGAAAACGAATTCGCCAGCGCGCACTTCATGTCTTGTAGTTTTACTTGGCGGCAGCAGCGCCGGGGCAGCGCGATGCGGAGAGGGGGGCTGCGGTGTTCGCTTCCGGGATGGTCGCGAGAACCTTGAAGTAATCCCACTCGCCCTTCGACTCCGCGGGGGCCTTCACCTCCACCAGATACATATCGGTCACCATGCGGCCATCCGGACGGATCCGGCCATTGGGCGCGAAGGCATCGCGCACCGGCATCTCGCGCATCTTGGCGGCCACCTTGGGGCCGTCATCGGTCCCGGCCGCCTCGATGGCCTGCAGATAGTGGAGCACGGCGGAATAGGTCGCCGCCTGCACCACGCCCGGCATCCGCTTGGTGCGCTCATAGAAACGCTTGGAGAAAGCGCGCGTCTGGGCATCGTTGTCCCAGTAGAAGGGGGTGGTCACGATGAGACCCTGCGCCGCCTTCAGGCCCAGCGCATGGATATCGCTGATCACCACCGCAAGACCGGCAAGCTTCTGGTCGCCGGTTGCGATGCCGAACTCACCAGCCTGCTTGACGGCATTGATTGTATCCATGCCGCCGTTCGCAAGGGCGATGATCTGCGCCTGCGAAGCCTGGGCGCGCAGCAGGAAGGACGAGAAATCGCTGGTGCCGAGCGGGTGCTTCACCTGGCCGACAACCTTGCCGCCCTTCTCGTTGACGACGCGATCGAGCTCGGACGTCATGGCGGCGCCGAAAGCGTAGTCGGCGGCAAGAATAAACCAGTTCTTTTCGCCACGCTGGAGCAGCGCGGAGGCGGTGCCCACGGACTGCGAGTAAGTATCCCAGCCCCAATGGAAGCCGGTGGGCGAGCAAGCTTCGTTGGAAAGCGCGGCGGTCAGCGGACCGGTCATCAAGGTGATCTTGCCGAGGTCGCGGCCCACCGTGTTCACTGCGATGGCCACGGCCGAATTGGTGAGGTCGGCAATCGCGTCGACCCCTTCCACCTCGAACCACTGCTTTGCGGTCGCCGAGGCGATATCCACCTTGCTCTGGTGATCGGCGGAAACGATCTCGACCTTGATGGTCTTGTTCTTCGCGTTGAAATCCTCAGCAGCCATCCGGGCGGCTTCGACCGAGGTGCGGCCGCCGAAATCGGCATAGACGCCGGACTGGTCGTTCAGGACCCCGATCTTGACGACGCCGCCGGAAATATCGGCTGCCTGACACAAAGATGCAGACGCGACCAGCGCGGCGAGGGAAACTGCAAGCCTCACGGCATTCCTCCACTTATCGTTGTTGGGTTTTTTACAAAAATGATCTTGCGGCGCGGCGGCGGCCGGCCGGCCGGCGGCAGCGCGCGCCCGGCCGGATGGGTGCCATCCGGCCGGGCGCTTGAACGGCTCAGTCGTTGCTGGGGAAGGCCAGCGAGAGCGCGCGATCCTCCTGCGCCTCCGGCTCCGGCCAGCGCTGGGAGATGGTCTTCATCTTGGTGTAGAAGCGCGCGGCGTCGGGCCCGAACATGTGGGCGTCGCCAAACTTGGAACGGCGCAGGCCCCCGAAGTTGTGGTAGCCCACCGGCACCGGAACCGGAACGTTGACGCCCTGCATTCCCGCTTCAACCTCAGTATAGAAGCGCTGCGCCGAGCGGCCGTTGCGGGTGAAGATCACCGCGCCGTTGCCGTATTCATGGGCGTTGACCACATCGATGGCCTCGTCGAGAGAGGCCACGCGCATCATGCCGCGCACGGGGCCGAAGATTTCTTCCTTCCACATCTGCATGTTGGTGGTGACGTTGTCGACCAGGGAGGCACCCACATAGAAGCCCTTGCGCCCGGCGACGGCGGCGCGACCGTCCACCACCAGCTCGGCACCCTCGTCCACGGCGCGCTGGATGGCGCTTTCCACGGTCTGCTTGGCGGCAGCGGTCACCAGCGGGCCGAAATCGGCGGTCTTGTCGTCATAGGAGCCGACGCGCAGCTTCTCCACCAGGGGCACGACGAGCTCACGCAGCCGGTCGGCCGTATTCTCGCCCACCGCCACCAGCAGCGAGATCGCCATACAGCGCTGGCTGGCCGAGCCGTAGCCCGCGCTGACGAAGGCGGACGCCGCCGCATCGAGGTCGGCGTCCGGCATCACCACCATGTGGTTCTTGCCGCCGGTATAGGCCGCGACCCGCTTATTGTGGGCGCAGCCCTTCTGGTAGATGTATTCGCCGACGCGGGTGGAGCCCACGAAGCTGATGGCCGGGATGAAGGGATGCTCCAGCAGCGCATCCACCACCTCGGCATCGCCGTTGACCACGTTCCAGACGCCATCCGGCAGGCCGGCCTGCTTCCACAGGTCGCTGATGAACGCGGTGGCTCCCGGCACGCGCTCGGAGGGCTTCACCACCACCGCATTGCCCACGGCCACCGCCATCGCGCCCATCATCACCGGAACCATGACCGGGAAGTTGAACGGCGCGATGCAGCCCACCACGCCGACCGGCTGGCGGATGGAGAAGGTGTCGATGCCGCCACCGACATTCACCGAGTATTCGCCCTTCGTGATCTGGGCGGCGTTGGTGGCGAACTCCAGGGCCTCGATGGCGCGACCGATCTCGCCCTTGGCGTCTTCCACGGTCTTGCCGTGCTCGAGGCCGGTAATCTCGGCGAGCGCGTCGATATTGGCGAGCACCAGTTCGCGCATCTTGAAGATGACCTGAAGGCGCCGGGCGTGCGACTGCGCCGCCCAGGCGCGGCCTGCCGCGCGGGCGATCCCGGCAACTTCGTCCACCGTGTCGCGGCTGGCGTAGTTACAGCGGTAGATTTCCTCACCGGTGGAGGGATTGAAGACCGGGCCGGAGCGGGTGCCGGAACCGGGGCGGAACGCGCCGCCGATATAGTGGTCGATGCCGTACATGGAACGAACTCCTTGAGAATGCTTTAGAATGTGGATCACGCCGGGCGCGAGAAGAGCGTCTGGATGCAGGAGAAGTCCAAGGCGCTCGCGCCCTCCTCCTTCGAGCGGATGGCGTAGAGGCTCTGCGCCAGCGCCCCCAGGGGCACCGCGGAGCCGTGCGCGCGGGCATTGTCGAGGGCGAGGCCCAGGTCTTTCAGCATCAGGGCGAGCTGGAAGCCGGCGGCATAGCCGTGGCTGGACGGGGCGTCCGGCTGCACGTTCGGCCAGGGATTCCAGCGGTCGAGGAAGAAGTTGCCGCCCGAGCTCTTCTGCATGATGGCGGAGAGCACCGCGGCATCCAGGCCGTTGCGCGCCCCCAGCTCCATCACCTCAGCGGTGGCGGCCATGGTGACGGCGGCGAGCATGTTGTTGCAGATCTTGGCCGCCTGCCCCGTTCCATTGCCGCCGGCATGGAAGATGAAGCGCCCCATCTGCTCCAGAACCGGCCGCGCCTGGGCGAGGGCATCCTCGCTGCCGCCGACCATGAAGCTGAGCGTTCCCTCGGCGGCGCGCTGCACCCCGCCGGAGACCGGCGCATCGAGCATGGCAAACCCTGCCCGCCCGGCGGCCGCAGCCAGATCACGCGCGGTTTCCGGCGCGATGGTGGAGCAATCCACCAGGAGGGGGCGGGCCTGCAGGGTCGCGAGCAGGCCGTTGGGGCCGAGATAAAGCTCGGACACCACCTTGCCGTTGGGCACCATGGTGATGACGATATCGGCCCCTTCGGCGGCAGCCCGCGGGTCCGCGGCGGCGTGCCCACCGGCCTCCGCAAGGCGGCGCGCCGCCTGCGAAGAGAGGTCGAAGACATGGACCTGCCGGCCGGCGCGCACAAGATTTTCCGCCATCGGAAACCCCATGTTTCCGAGGCCTATGAAGGCAATTCTGGACATATACATTCACTCCCCGGGTCCGTCCGTCTTTGGCGTCTGCGCAGCATCGGCCTGAGCGTCCTGGCGTCTTGCGCCGCTGCGCTCCGTGGATCGGTATCCCTCGAGGAACTTGGTATCACGTGGGCGGAATGCTTGAAGTCCCGCTCGATGTGTGGCTAGTGTGCAAAAATGCACAATGACGGCGCCCGCCCATGGAATGGGATGATCTGAGGTTCTTTCTGGAGCTGGCGCGAACCCGCACGCTCACCGAGGCCGCCCGCCGCCTCGACGTGAAGCACACGACGGTCTCACGTCGAATCCAGCGGCTCGAGGTGGCGGTCGGCGCACCCCTGTTTACACGTACGCAGTCAGGCCACGACCTGACACGGCGCGGGCGCAATCTGCTGGCGGAAGCACAGGCCATCGAAGATCTGTTCCTCAGCATCGACGAGGAGCAGACGGCCCCAGTTCAATCGGTCTCGGGCATTGTGCGCGTGGGGTGCACGGAAGGTTACGGCGTTGGCGTGCTTCCCAGCGATCTTGCCGAACTGCGCCGGCAGCACCCGAACCTGCGGGTGGACTTGATCATCCAGCCTCGCCCGATCCTCCTGGCGCGGAACGAGGCGGACATCGTCATCACCATCGATCGACCGGAGCGCGGCCCCTACCTCATCACGAAGCTCTACGACTATGCCCTGCGCCTCTATGCTGCGCCCGCCTACCTTGCCGCACATGCGCCGATCAAACGGCTTGCGGACCTGCGCGACCATCACTTCGTGAGCTATATCGAGGAAAGCGGGCCAGCCAAGGGCATGCCGGTGATCTGGGACCTGGTGCAATCCGGCAATCCGGGGATCAGAAGCACCAGTTTATTCTCGCAAATCGCAATAGTCGCGGCTGGGGGAGGCATCGCAATATTGCCATCCTACCTCGTGAAGGACAGCAAGGATTTCTGCCCGGTCCTTGGGAGCGAGGTCAGCTTTCAACGCACCTATTGGGTCATGATGCCGGTGGAGCTCAAGCGGATCGCACGGGTGCAGGCCGTGTGGCAGTTCCTCAAGCGAACCACGAGAGAACAGCGCCAGAGGCTGATGGTCTAGCACATCAAGTGGGTGAATTTTCCAAAACTATTGTGAATACGCGTTTTTTCCAAACTCCCTTGCCCTCGCCGGGCCGGGAGCTTATTGTGGAGAATAAGGCTGAATAGCCGCTCTGCGAGAGTGGAAGTGCATGAATCCCGAGCCCTCACGGCCGCCGGAAAGTGGCCCGACGAAAACAAATGAGATTCTTGAGCTTCTACGCGACGACATCATCAACGTTCGGCTGAAGCCGGGCGAGAGATTGAGGTTCGATGAGCTGCGGCACAAGTATACGATTGGTATTTCCCCGCTTCGGGAAGCCCTGACTCAGCTTGCGTCCGAGGGGCTCGTCGTCTCCGAGCAACGCAAGGGCTATCGCGTCGCGCCGGTCAATGAGGGGGACCTCTACGAAATCGCGAAGCTGCGGGGCGAGTTGGATT
Organism: uncultured Xanthobacter sp.; assembly: GCA_937872325.1. Lineage (GTDB taxonomy): Bacteria > Pseudomonadota > Alphaproteobacteria > Rhizobiales > Xanthobacteraceae > Xanthobacter. The sequence continues at coordinate 9,928 of CALMSN010000166.1, forward strand.
CGCTCGCCATTCGCGAGTCCATCCGCAACGGCGACGAGGCCTGGGAAGGTCGGATCCTGGCCGCGTTTCACGGCTTGCAGAAGCGGAAGAAGCTGGGGCCTGACGGCAGCGTGGATGCGGACTGGGAGACCTACCACCTGCGCTTCCATTACGAGCTGGTCTCGGAATGTCGTCTGCCGAAGCTGATCGCCTTCCGCTCCATCCTGACGTCCCAGGCTCGGCGCTACCTGCGCATCGCCGTCCACTACCTGAGCGCGCCTCGCGATGACGTCGCGGAGCATCGCGCCCTTCGCGACGCGGTCCTGGACCGGGATGCGGAAACGGCAGGCGCCCTCATCCGGTCTCACTATGACCTGACGGTGCAGATCATCCTGTCGAAGAATGACACCATGCGGCTCGCAGGTGAATGAGATGGTCCTTCGGTGATGGCCTGAATTCGGCCATCTCCCCCGGCGGCGCCTCACCTCTCCCGCATGGCCCTCGATGAGACATCGACGAGGGGCGAGAACAGGTATTCGAGAATCCGCCGCTGGCCCGTCTTGATCTCGGCCTGCGCGGTCATTCCCGGCGAGAGGGGAATCTGCGCCCCGTCCACCATCATGGACTGGCCCTCCAGCGCCACCGTCACCGGAAACACCAGGTTCTGCATGGCCTGGGAGCCGCCGGCGCCCTTGGTCCGCGGGGCGGAGGCGGGGGAGACGAAGCTCTGCTCCACATCCGAGGAGGCGACCGCGTCGCGGGCGACCCGCACCACCTTCCCCTCGATCGCGCCGAACCGGGTGAAGGGGAAGGAATCGATCTTCACCACCGCCGGCGCGCCCATATGGACGAAGCCGATGTCGCGATTGGGCATGTAGACCTCGAGCTCCAGCCGCGAGCCTTCGGGCACGATGCGCATCACCTCCTCGCCCATGCTCACCACCTGCCCCGCGCCGATCACGGCGAGCGCGGTCACGGTGCCGGCGATCGGGGCGGTGATCGTGGTCTGCTCGAGACGGGCGCGGGCCTTGGCCAGGCGCTGGCGGGTTTCCTCGATCTGCCGCTCGGTATCGGCGAGCTTCTGGGCGTTCTCGGCGATGAAGGTGCTCTTGAGGGCGGTGCGGTTGCGCTCGATCACGTCCAGCGCCGCGCGGGCCTCCGCGAGCTGGCCCTCCTGCACCCGCAGGTTCACCATCTGCGTCTGCCGGACCTCGCGGGCGTCCAGCAGCTGGGCCTTGGAGCCGACCTCGCGCTCCATCAGCTCGGTGCGCATCCCGATCCGGGTGTCCTGGGTCGCCAGCAGCTCGCGCTGGGCGGCGATGGTCGCCTCCAGGCGCGCCTCCTCGGCCAGCTTCTGGATCCGCTGGGCATCGAGCGCGGAGAGCTGGGCGCCGAGCCGGTCCACGTCGCCCTTCAGCACGCGGATCTCGCGCTCGCGCACGTCCTGCGGAATGCCGGGGGCCCACTGGGTGATTTCCGCCGGCACGCCGCGCTCCACCGCGATCAGCGCCGCACCGCGCCGCGTCACCTCCGCCTCGAACGACTGGAGCGCCGAGGACAGCGCGATCTCGTCGGCCTGCGCCTCCCGCTGGTCGAGGCGGATCAGCAGGTCGCCTTCGGCCACCCGTTGCCCGTCCCGGACCGCGACCGCCTCCACGCGGCCGCCTTCGCGCGGCTGCACCACCTTCACGCGCCCCGTCGGCTGGATCTTGCCGGCGGCGACCGCCATCACGTCCACCTTCCCGATCCAGCTCCACGCCAGCGCGATGACCACCAGCGTGCAGATGCTGATGAGAAGCGCCAGCCGGATGGGAGACGCCGGCGTATCGAGGATTTCCAGCGCCGCGGGCAGGAACTCCCGGTTCGCATCCCGCCGGCGGGCGTCCCGCCCTGCAGGCGCCTTCGCCGTGGGCTTTGCGCCGGGTTCGGCGGCAGGCTTGGCCGCGACGTTCATGGCGCGCTCCTTGCGGTCTGCATCGCCCACAGCCGGGAATAAAGGCCGTCCGGCCGCCGCAGCAGTTCGTCGTGGGTGCCGATCTCCACGATCCGGCCGTCCACCATCCCGACGATGCGGTTGCAGTCGCGAACCGCCGCCAGCCGATGGGCGATGATGATGACGGTGCGCCCCTGCGCGATATGGCGCATGTTGTCCTGGATCACCCGCTCGCTCTCATAGTCGAGGGCACTGGTGGCCTCGTCGAGGATCAGGATGGGGGGATTGGTGACCAGCGCGCGGGCGATGGCGATGCGCTGGCGCTGGCCGCCGGAGAGGTTCGCGCCGCGCTCCTCGATCACCGTGTCGTAGCCTTCCGGCATCCGCGAGACGAACTCGTCCACCCCCGCGAGCCGGGCCACCGCGGTCACCCGCGCCCGCGGCATGGCCGGGTCGGCCAGCGCGATGTTCTCGTGGATGGTGCGGTTGAACAGCAGGTTCTCCTGCAGCACCACCCCGGTATGGCGGCGCAGCCATGCGGGATCGGCCTGCGAGAGGTCGTTGCCGTCGAGGAGCACCTGCCCTTCGCTGGGCAGGTAGAAGCGCTGGACCAGCTTGGTGAGGGTCGACTTGCCCGAGCCCGACGGGCCGACGATGCCGATCACCTCCCCCGGCCGGATGCCCAGCGACACCTGCTTCAGCACGTCCGGCAAGCCGGGCCGGTAGCGGAACGTGACGTGGCGGAACTCGATCGCCCCCTTGGGCGGCGGTGGGGCGGAGCGGGTCGCCGGAACGCGCTCCGTCGGCGCGTTGAGGATGTCGCCGAGGCGCTCCACCGACACCTGCACCTGCTGGAAGTCCTGGAAGATCTGCGACAGGCGCAGCACCGGCTGCGCGACCTGCGAGGCGATCATGTTGAAGGCGATGAGCTGGCCGACCGTCATGTCGCCGTCGATCACCGCGCGGGCGCCGAAATACAGGATGAAGGCGGTGGAGAGCTTCGAGACGTACTGGATCGCGTTCTGCCCGATGGCCGCGAGCTGGGTGGCGTCGAACGAGGTGGTCACGTACGCCGCGAGCCGCTCCTCCCACTCCTTCTGGACGATGGGCTCCACCGCCGCCGCCTTCACGGTCTGGACGCCGACCACCGTCTCCACCAGGAATTGCTGGCTGAGGGCGCCGCGATCGAACTTCTCCTTGATCTTCGTCCGCAGCACCGGCCGGATGAAGAAGCTGACGAGAAGATAGAGCGGGATGGTGCCGAGCACGATCAGCGTCAGCGAGGTGCTGTACAGGAACAGCACCACGATGAACACGATGGCGAACAGGCAGTCGAGGGCCGCGAACAGCCCCTGCCCCGTCAGGAACGCGCGGATGGTCTCCAGCTCGCGCACGCGCGCCACCGTCTGGCCGGCCGAGCGCGTCTCGAAATAGCCGATGGGCAGCTTCAGCAGGTGCTGGAACAGCCGCTGCCCCAGCTCCACGTCGATGCGGTTGGTGGTGTGCGAGAGCGCATAGGTGCGCAGATAGTTCAGCAGAACGTCGAACGCGCCGATGATGACGAGGCCCACCACCAGCACGGCGAGGGTGGAAACCCCCTGGTGCGCCAGCACCTTGTCCACCACCACCTGGAAGAACAGTGGAGTCACCAGCGCAAAAAGCTGGATGAACAGAGAGGCCAGGAGGACATGGCCCAGCGCCGAGCGGTAGCGCCAGATGGAGGGCAGGAACCAGGTGAACCCGAACATGTCGGGATGCACCCCCGGCCCGCGGAAGCGCCGGGTCACCCGCAGCGCCACCGGATCCAGCAGGGACACGAGGTCCGCCCCCTCGAACGCGACTTCCATGCGCGTCACCGGATCGATGATGCGGTAGCGGCCATCCTGGAGGCGGCCACCGAAGACGCGGAACGCCCCATCCCGCGTGCGCAGGATGGCGGGCGCGGGAAGCTTGGCGAGGTCGTCGGGCACCCGCAGCGCGCCGATGGCCGCCTTCAGGCCGAGCAGGCGCGCCGCGCGCACCACATGCTCGGCATTGGCCGTCACCCCGCTGCCAAGCGCGAGGTCGCGGCGCAAGGCTTGGGGCTCCGCCGGGATGCGGAAGAAGGCCGCGATGCCGCACAGCGCGATCAGCCCGCCATCGGCCGGCTCCAGCGCCGCGGGAACGGCGGTGGAAGGCGCCTCGGCATTCATGCGCGCCGCCATGCCGTCGGGCCCGCAACAGACGAGAGCCGGGGCGTGGCCCCTTCGCGGATCCGTCTCACAGTATGATGTTCCCCTCCGACAGCGACTTCACGCCCGAGAGCTTGATGGACAGGTCGGCGGTGCCGTCGCCATTCGTGTCGCCCTGCAGGAAGCCGTTCGCGAACCGCAGCTCGCCCGCCGTGCCGGAAAACTCCTGCGCGCCGATATAGACGAAGGCGTCGTTGTCCGTGCCGCCGATGCTGTTGGCGTCGATGGCGGACAGGTCGATCATGTCGCCGGTCTTGGCGGAGAAGCCGGAGATGGTGTCGAAGCTGGCCAGCGAGGACTCCTCCACCGCCTTGTAGACGAAGGTGTCGGCCCCGCCGTTGCCGTTGAGCGCGTCGGCGCCGAGCCCGCCATACAGGAAGTCGTTGCCCGAGCCGCCGGCGAGGGTGTCGTTGCCGGCACCGCCCTCCAGGGTGTCGTTGCCGCCACCGCCCGAAAGCTTGTTCGCCGCCGAGTTACCGATGATGACGTTGTTGGCGTTGTTGCCCGTCCCGTTGATGGCGGACGCGCCGGTCAGGGTGAGGTTCTCGACGTTGTTGGCGAGCTTGTAGGTGACGGAGGAAAGCACCAGATCGGTGCCCTCGCCCGCCTTCTCGACCACCTTATCGCGGGTGTTGTCGACGATGTAGGTGTCGTCGCCCTTGCCGCCGGTGAGGGTATCCGCCCCCGCCAGGCCGTCCAGCGTGTCGTTGTCGGGGGTGCCGGACAGCTTGTCGTTGCCGGGGGTGCCGAGGATGGCCGTGTCCTGCACGTCCGTCACCGTCACCGCCAGGGTCTGCTCGTCGAACAGGCCGGTGTTGTCGGTGGCGCGGACCACCACGTCATAGACGTTGTTGGCGCCGGCATCGGCCGGGGCCTCGAAGTCCGGAGCGGACTTGAAGACGAGCACGCCGGTGGCGGCATCGATCTCGAACAGCGCAGCATCCGCGCCGCCGGAGATGGAGTAGGCCAGCACCGCGCCCTCGTCGACGTCGGCAGCGGCCACGGTGGTCACAGCGGTGCCGTTCTCGGCAATGCTGATGGCCGCGGAGGCGGTGCCGCCGTTCGAGGTGATCACAGGCGCCGTCGCGGGCAGAACGCCGTTGACGGTCAGCTCCTTCTCGAAGGTCTGGCCGGCGCTGTCGGTCACCCGCACCTTCACCGTGTAGTCGTCCTGGGCCAGCGTGCCCGCCACCTTGAGGGCCGCACCGTCGAGGACGAACAGGCCGCCCGCGTCATCGAGCAGCGCGTAGGTGTAGGTGTCGCTGGTGTCCTGGTCCGTCACCACCAGCGAGCCCACCACCGTGCCGACCGGCGCATTGGACTCCACCTCGGCGTCGTCCAGAGCGAGGTCGGTCGGGGCGTAGTTCGCCTTGTGGGTGGTCAGGTTGTAGGTGAGGTTGTTGAACTTCAGGATCTCGACATTGGTCAGCGTGTCGACACCCGTGCCGCCGGTGGTGCGGCTGTCGGTCACCACCAGCGGGTTGCCGTTGGTGCCGCCGGTGAAGCTGTAGGTGCCCGAGGGGCCGCCGAACACGCCGTCGAAGACATAAGTGTCGGTGCCGGCGCCGCCATCGACGGTGTCGTTGCCGCCGCGGCCCTCGATGGTGTCGTTGTACTGCGAGCCGGTGTAGGTGTCGTCGCCGTTCGAACCGATGAAGTTCTGGGCGTAGTGCGACATGGCGCTGTAGATGCCGGCGGAATTACCCGTCTGCACCGAGTTGTAGAGCCCGTAGACGAGGTTGATGGAGCCGACGTGACCGGTGCCGGGCTCGGCCGAGAGGTCGAACCCGCTGATCTTCACCTGCTCGTCGAGGCCGGTCAGCTTGCCGGAATCCCCGGTGCCGACGGTGCCCGTGGTCTGGCCGTCGACCCACTGGCCGAAGGTCAGGCTGTCCACCGAGCCGGAAATGCCGTGGCCGTAGGTCGAGCCGTAGGTGAGGTAGTCATAGGCCAGCTCGCCGTCGCCCTCGAGCACGACGCGATCGCTGCTGGTGGCGCCGTTCTCCTTGTAGGAGAAGGAGATCTGGTCGCCCTGGACGTTCTGCGGGCCATACTGGCTCTGCACCGGCGTGCCGCCGTAGAAGGTGAAGCTGCCGCCGGAGAGGCCCTGGTAGTAGTCGCCGATGAAGGTGTCGAAGTTGACGCCCTCGGTCGAGCCGGAGACGTCGATGGTCAGGGTGCCTTCCGGCTCGTCATAGGCATCGGCCAGCTTGATGTTGAAGGCGGTCGAGGCGGTGGAATTGCCCTGCGCGTCGCTCGCCACAACGCCGATCTGGTAAGACTTGGTGGTGGCGGTCTCGAAGTCGCCGGTGTCCTTGGCGAGCTTGACCTGGTTGCCCTCGATCACGAACAGGCCGTCCGCGTCGTTGGTCAGCGCGTAGGTGACGGCGCCGCCTTCCGGATCGGTCGCTGAGAGGGTCGCGACCACGGTGCCGGCGACGGAGTTCTCCGGCACGGCGATGGCGGTGACGCTGGGGGTGATGGGCGACGAGAGCTTGAGGCCGGTGGGCGCCTCGTTCACGTCGGTCACCGAGATCGCGAAGCTCTGGCTGGTCTCGCCGCCATTGCCGTCGGACGCCTTCACCGTGACGCTGTAGGCGCTCGCGGTCTCGAAGTTGAGGGCGCCATTGACCACCAGGCTGGTGACGCCGTTCTCGGTGACGAGGGCGAACTTGCCGCCGGCGTTATCGGTCAGGCTGTAGGTCACCGCATCGCCGTCGGGATCGGTCGCCGAAAGGGCGCCGACCACCGTGCCGTTCGCCGAGTTCTCGGCGATCGAGGAGGCCGAAAGCGCGACATTGGTCGGCGCGGCATTCACGGTGTTTACCGCGAGGTCCTTCTCGAAGGTGTTGCCGGCGCTGTCCGTCACCTGGACGCGGACGGTGTAGTCCTCGCTCGAGAGGGCACCCGCCACCTTGAGGGACGCACCGTCGAGCACGAACAGGCCGCCCGCGTCGTCGAGCAGCGCGTAGGTGTAGGTGTCGCTGGCATCCTGGTCCGTCACCACCAGCGAGCCCACAACCGTGCCGACGGCCGCAGAGGCTTCCACGTCGGCATCGTCGAGGGCGAGATCGGTCGGGGTGTAGTTCGCCTTGTGGGTGGTCAGGTTGTAGGTGAGGTTGTCGAACTTCAGGATCTCGACATTGGTCAGCGTATCCGCGCCCGTCCCGTCGGTGCGGCTGTCGGTGACCACCAGCGGGTTGCCGTTGGTGCCGCCGGTGAAGCTGTAGGTGCCCGAGGGGCCGCCGAACACGCCGTCGAAGACATAGGTGTCGGTGCCGGCACCACCGTCGATGATGTCGTTGCCGCCGCCGCCCTCGATGATGTCGTCGTAAGCGGTGCCGGTGTAGGTGTCACCATAGGCCGAGCCGATGAAGTGCTGGGAATAGGCGTCCAGGGAATCGGCGAAGGAATCGTAGCGCGGCTGGGTCTGCGCGGTCGCGGCGCCATACATGCTGGCGAGCGCGAAATTGTGCACCGGGCCGGTCGCCTCGATCTGGGTTTCCTCGGTCGAGTTGGTCGGAACCGGGTTGGACAGGTCGAGCCCGGTGATCTTCAGCTCGACATTGCCGCCGGTGAAGTAGCCGTCCGCATCGTAGGAGCCCGAACCGAGCGTGCCGTACTCGATGGTATTGATGGTGCCGGCGACGGTATGGGTCGAGAAGGCGTACTGCACCTGACCATGCGCCAGGACGTACTTCGAGCTCGCGGCCGAGCCGTAGCCGATGAACATCTCCTCGCCGGAGAAAGCCGCGCCGTTGTCGAACACCGGGAAACCGCCACCCGTTTCGCCGTCCTGGAAGCCGCCGCGGACGAAGGCCTCGAAGTCGACACCCTCGCTTGCCGTGGAGGCGTCGATGGTGATGGTACCCGCGGGCGAAGTGGACATCTGTCAGTCTCCTTGGTGCGTGCCCGCAGACGTTCTGAGCACGTCGCCGTTCTCGGCTGTTGGATTGAAGAAATTCAAACGGTGAAGATGAGGCTGCCGCGCACCATGCGTGGGTCCCGGGCAGCGAGCCGAAGGACCGCCCTCAGACGAGCCGCGACCTCCGACACGCCCCGCGACCCTTGTTCAGCAAGGGAGGAGGCGCCAGGCTGCGAACCCGTTTCGCCGTTGCCGGGCGGAGGGATCTCGCATCCGAGAGTGGGTGCCCGCGGCCGGTGCCGGCGGGCCGGAAGGAATTGAGCACGTCGCGCTCCTGATGCGGATTAGCGGTTGCCGCGCCACGTGTCGCGTCCCGCGCCCCTCGGCGCGCGGAAGGCCCACATGGCGAAGGCAAGCTGAAGTGCGGCGGCGACCGGAACCGCATCGACCAGCAGGACATCCCCGGAAAAGGTATTTCCGGAGGGGCCCGACACGGCGACGGTGGTGGCGTTGGTGAAGCTGTAGTTGAGCCCGGTGCCTTGCAGGAGGTGCGCCAGCGCCTCCTCGGGCGCTGCCCGCCCGGAAACGCCCGGCGATTCCTTGCCGGCGCAGACCACCGTGAGATAGCTGACCTGAAGGCCCGCCTGACGACCGAACGCGGTGAGCGCGCGGCTCAGCGGACCGGCCGGCACGTCGAAGGCGGTCTGCACGACGCTCTGCGCCAGCGCCCGGTCAGGCGCGCCGAGGACGCCGCCTGCAACCAAAAGCCCAGCCAGGAGCACGGCCGAAAACCAGCCGCCATGTCCTGGACCGAACTTCAGCACTGCGTCGAGCCCCATATTGGCAGCCTCTGGAAACGGACAATCGAAAGGGCTTCGCGGCGTCTGAATGCCTGGATTCACCCAGCCCATATGAGTGATACAATCGGCGAGGGGGATTTTTCACTTCCCGCAGGCGCATTTTCCATAAGACATAATGATGGACACTGTAACGAACGCGTGAGTTGGTTGGCCTACTATCGATTTGTAATAATTACACTTAAAATGAAGGGCCGTTTTCTGACCCGGCAAGCGGCCGCCTGGACCGACAAAAAAACTGCCGCTCCGGCCCCGGAGCGGCAGTTAAAACCATCGAAAACCAGGGCCCGCGGCGCGGCTCAGCGGAACGTGTCGGCCACCAGCGCGCGGACACGGGCGAAGGCGGCCTCAGCACCGGCCGTCACCCGCGCCTCGTCCGCCTCGGTGAGGTCGAGGGCGTCGAGGGCGGCGGTGAAGGTCTTCCAGTGCAGGCCCCGGCCCTCGGGCGCGGCTGCCAGATGGCGGGCGCCGAAGGTCTCGCCGAGGCCAAGGCGCGCAGCCGCCTTCAGGAGGAAGGCGGCGCCCAGGTTCGAGCCCTCCGCCACATAGAGCCAGCCCGCAGCGGTGGGAATATCCACCGGCACGCCGCGTGCGAACACCGGCTCGCCGTGCGCCGGGCTCGGCTCCGTGCCGATATCGGCGAGATCCTGCACCACGAGGTCGAAGCGGCGGCGGCCGGCGAGGTCGGGCAGCATCCGGTCCAGCTGCGGATCGAAGTACAGCGCGTCGATCTCGCGGTGGAAGCCATGCTGCACCTTCAGGAACAGCGCGTACCGCTCGCGGCTGGCGAACGGATCGCCGGCCATGATCGACGTGTCGAGGCGGTCATGGGTCTCGTTCGTCAGTTCCTTGAGGCGCTTGGCGCGGCTCTCGACGGGATGTTCAAGGGTGGCGGTCATCTGGGAGCAACTCCGATCCGGTGAGGCAATGAATAGGCTTGGTCAGAAACGATAATTGACGCCGACCCGCAGAAGCTGGAGGTCCGCGTCGTTCGACGCGCGGCGTCCGTTGACAATGTCCGATGTGCCGGGAACGTTGCGGATGCCGTTCTGGCCCGGCGAGCAAGGCGGCGAGGGGTTTCCGGCGACGCAGTTCACGCTGAACGGGATGCCGACGCCCTCGCGGGCATTGTTGAACAGGAAGTCCATCGCGCCGAAGCCGGTGAAGAGATACTCGGCCTTGAGCGACCAGTTGTCGGAAATCGCATATTCCGCGCCGCCGCCGATCGCGAACCCGGTGCGGGTGTTGGACGCCTCTTCGGTGAAGAACGGCATGGTGAAGGTGCCGGCCGGCACCTGCAGGCTGGCGGTGATGGCGCGGTACTGGGTGCGCTCCTCCTTCTCCCCCAGGAAGGCAACGCCGGCGGTGCCGTAGACCAGCCAGCGGTCGTTGGCGAAGCCGGCGCGGGCCCGGACCGTGGACAGCCAGTCGAACGAATAATCCAGCCGCGCCTCCAGCATCTTGCGCTGGAAGAGGATGGCGTTCTCGTTGGAGATCACGTCCTTGCCGTCCTGCAGGCGGGTCCAGGCGAAGTCGCCCTCCAGGCCGAGCACGAAGCCGTTGGCGAACTGGTGGTTGTAGCCCGCCTGGGCGCCCCCGAGGATGCTGGCGAGCGACTGGTCCGCGGATTCCGCCGCCGAGATGGGCGAGCTCGTCCCGTTGCCGAGGGTGGTCGTGCCGTCGATCCGACCGAACCCGATCCCGGCATTGGCGCCGATATAGAAGCCGCTCCACGGCATGTTGCGCTCGCTGGCCGGGCGGCCGAACGGCAGCCACGTCACCGGCTCCGAGCCGCCGAGCTGGGCGGTGAGGATGCCGCGGATCACCCGCCCGGGCGCCGGCATGTCGGTGTTGTTCAGCGCGTCCACATAATAGGCGTCGAACAGGTTCTGGACGCTCACGTCGAGGGTCAGGGTGTCATTGATCTTCCACTGCCCGAAGAGGTCGACGACCGTGTAGGGCGCCCACAGCTTGGTGACCCAGAAATAGCTCGGGTCCTCGATCAGGCCGGCAAGGCGCTGGCCCATATAGGTCAGGCGTCCGCCCACGGTCACCTTGTCATCCCAGAAGCGCGCGCCGGCGGTGACCGAAGCGGTGAAGCGCGGCGGGATCTGGTTGGTCAGGTAATCGGCCTGGAGGGTGTAGTCGATACACTTGCCGTTCTTCAGGCACGCGGCGAAATCGGTGTAATAATTGAAGCCGAAATCCACGAACGCCCAGCCGGTATCATAGCGGCCGGAAATCTCCACGCCCTTGAAGGTGACGCGGTCGTAGTTGAACAGCTCCATCCTGTTGAAGGAGAAGCTACGCCCGATATAATCGTATGTATTGTTATCGAAGTAAGCGAGCTTCAGACGCGCCTTGTCCCCTTGCAGGAACAGGTCGTTCTTCATGAAGTTGGCGCCGACTTCAAAGTTCTGCGCCTGCTCGGGAAGCAGATCCGGATTGAAGACCTGCTCGAAGCGGGTCATGCTCGTTTCCCGGACGGTGGGCGGGCGGATGCCGCTCTGGTATTGCGCGTAGAGCTGGACGCCCGTCATGGGCGTCACGGTCACGGTGGCGCTCGGGCTCAGGCCGCTGCCGGAATAGCCGGCGAACTCCGGACCGTTATAGGTATAGAATTCTTCGCCGTTGAAGCTGGTGGAGTAGTTCAGGTATTCGAGATTGCCCTGGATGGCGAGCCACGGCAGCGGCTCCCACTTGGCGTTGCCGAACAGCGTGCCCACCTGCTGCTGGCCGATGGCGGGCTGAATCCACGCATTGACCCACGGCGTGCCGCTGCGCCATTGCGGCCCGTCGGCGTCATCGTTCTCGAACCGGTAGGAGCCGCCATAGCGCAGCGTAAGCTGGGTCGAGGCGATCTCGAAGCGCGAGGTATTGGAGGCATCGGCGCCGGCGTTGAAGCTCGTCTGCGGCACCGGCCACGAGCTTGCATCCACCGTGTAGAAACCGTTCTCGTTGACGTTCGATGCGTAGGCATTCATCCGGACATCGACGAGATCGTTGTTGTCCGGCTTCCAATGGTAACGCGCGGTGAACTGGTCGACGGCCACCGAGCTCAGCGGGATCTGGCGCGTGATGTTGCCGGCATTCACGATCCCCGGCGTGACCTCGCCGAAGATGTTGCCGTAATGCATGTAGGCGAGCTGAAGCTCGTGCCCGTCCGCTGGCCGCAGCACCGCCTTGAGGAGGCCAGAGGTCACGTCCTGGGAGGTGTTGAAGACCTGGTCGCCATAGCCGTAGCTCGACAGGCGCGTCTGCAGCCCGTCGATCCCGGCCACGGTGAGGTCGCCCTGGGTGCCGGCGAAGTAGTTGCCGTTGACCCGCCGCACGAAGGCCCCGACCAGGTCCACGCCCGGCGTGGTCACCGCGGCCGCCAGGCTCACATTGCCGTTGCCGGTGTCCGACACGCCCTCGCCGGCATTGCTCGCCCCCACAACCGGCGCGATGCCGTTGGAGTTGAGCCCCACCCGAACCCGGGCGCCATAGGTGTCGCCGGACTTGAGGACATCCGCGACCCCGAGCGTCTCCATGGCGATGGTGCCGCCGATGGCGCCGCCCACCGGGCCGTCCGGGCCCTTGGTGATGGTGATGCCGCTGATCATGTCCGGATCCACATAGGTCCGGTTGTCGACGCCCTGGTAGCCGCGATAGCTCGACGTGGACTGCTGCGAGCCGTCGATGGTGGTCGCGACCCGGTTCATGCCCTGGAGGCCGCGAATGTTCGGATCGATGGCGGCGCCGTTGTTGGTCGATCCGGAAATGACGCCCGGGGTACCCTGGAAGATCGAGCCGGCGCTCAGGCCGGGGAAGCGCTCCAGCTCCTCGCTGGAGATGAAGTTGGTGGAGCCGGGCGTCTCGAACGGCCGATCCGAGGGCGACGGGCCGGCGGTGACCTCGACCACATCCAGCACGGTGCCCGCGGCGCCGTCGGCGCCGACTGCGGGCGCCGGGGACGGCGCAGCCGCGACCTCCGAGATGGCCACCGTGGTGGCGTTCGGAAAGCTGTAGGTCAGGCCCGTGCCCTGCAGGATCTGCGCGAGCGCCTCCCGCGGCGTCGCGGAGCCGGACATGCCCGGCGAGGTCTTCCCCGCGGAAATCGAGGTGAGATAGGAGACCTGGAACCCGGCCTGTCGCCCGAAGGTGGCGAGCGCGCTGCCCAGAGGACCGGCCGGGACGCTGAAGGTGACCTGGGCGGCCTGCGCGAACGCGGCGCGATCCGCCGCCACGACGCCTGGCACCACTGCGACCGTCACCGCCAGTGCCGCGAGCCATTCCCGCCTGCGACGACGCGCAACCGCAACCGTCCCGATGCCGGGCGTCATGTCACGTCGCGCGCCAAACCCCATGTCTTCAGCCTCTCCTTGCGGGGAGGGCTTGCGTTGCCTGAGCGTTAGGGCCACCCACCCAATATTGATACAATCGGGGCTTCGTTTTTTTCACCTGCCGCACCCGATTTCACAGCGGCGAGATGATGGTGAGCATCGAGGACACCTTGCGGACCCGCCCTCCGGCGGGGTGAACCGCGGCTTCCAAGGCCCGCTCCGGATCGTTCAGGTCGAAGATGCCGTTGATGCGCTGGGTGCCGACGAAGGGGTAGACCGCCACGATCCGCCCGGGAATCCAGCGGCCGATGCGGGCGATGACGGCGGACACCGTCTCACGCTCGGCGATGATGAACTTGTCGCGCCAGAGGGCGACCTGGCCCGCATCGCGCCGGCCGCGCTCGAAACTACGCGGGGACTCAGCGTAGGTGGCCAACTCGCCCCCCTCCAGCCGCAGCGCGCCCGAAATCTCCGCGCTCCGCGGATAGGCCTCCACCCGGCCGTGATCCACCGCCAGGGTGACAAATCCGGCGTCGTTGGAGACCTCGTAGGCGCCGTCCTGCGCCGTCACCGCCAGATCGCCGCTGGCGACGGTGAAGGGCCGCTGCGGATCGGGCGCCACCTCGAAGAAGCTCATGCCGGCGAGCAGATCGATTCTGCGCGCCATGCCGGCGAAATCAACGGCGATCGCGCTGTCCGGCCCCAGGGTGGTGACGGACTGGTCCGCCAGCACGATGCGGCGCACCTCGCCCTTGCCGGTGATGAAATCGGCTCTCGCCCGGAGCAGCACTTCGGGCAGGAAGAGCGAGCCCGCCCCCAGCGCCCCGAGCGCCAGTCCGCCGCCGAGCATGACGGCGCGGCGGCTCGGGCCGGCCTGCCGGTGGCCGGCGCTCCGGCGGGCGGCTTTCTGGCGATCGGCCATCACCCGGCCGCTGGCGCCGTGGACCCGCTCCACCCGCGCCCACATCCGCTCGTGATCGATGCTGCGCGCCCGCCAGGCCCGCACCATGTCGGATGCAACCGCGTTGCCCGGATCGTTCTGCCAACGGATCAGGAGGTCGATCGCCTCGTCCATCAGCCGATCCTGCCCCCGCCCCGCATCGTCCATTCGCAATCCTTGGCTGGGCAGCGGCCGGCGGCCGGAGAATTCGGGTCGGTCGACCGTACCCATCCTCTATTACAAACGAACGGTTCCACAATTCACTTCGGGGACTTAAAAAATTTCAGAAACCTTCGACCCGCGTGAGGATATGGCGATAGGCCTCGTGGATCAGCTGCCAGGTTCGCCCGGTGGACAATCCCAGCTCCTGCGCCACCGCGGTGATGGTCTTGCCGCCGAGCCGGTGCATCTCGAAGGCGGTGCGGGTCCGCTCGGGCAGCTCGGCGAGGGCGCGCTCCACCTGGGCAAGGCACTGGCGCGAGTAGACCACCGATTCCGCGGACGGCGTTGGATCTTCAATGTGCTGGACCTCCTCGCCGGACAGATCGACCGCCTGGAGCAGGCTCTCGCGCCGCTGGTGGTTGATGCTGAGGTTGCGTGAAACCTGGTAGAGGTACGCCCTGGGATTGTAGTTGGTCTCGACGTCCGGAGGCGGCGAGGCCAGCACGCGGACGAACGTCTCCTGGGTCAGATCGTCGGCGATCTCGGCGCTATGCCCGCGTCGGCGCAGGAAGCGATTGATATCGCGTGAGTACCGCGCAAACAGGCTCTGCAACTCCCACGTCATGCGGGCCTCGCGGCCGCGGACGGGGAGAGGGGAAAGCGGACACCGAAGCGACGCGAATATGGCATGGAGACCACCGCAAAAGCCGCATGTGAACGCCGCAGCCACCCTGGTGCGGAAATCGTCAGCGAACCTCTTCGTATCGGTGGAGAAATCTTGCTGCAATTACAATGATTTAGAGATATTCTAGAATCCGAGCCCCATCACGACGGGGGCAAGGCGCATCGATCGGAAAAATAACGGCATTCCGCATCGATACACGATCCGCGGCGCGAACGCGGCGCAGATCACGAAATTGCAAATGACTAGCATTTCCAGCGGGGACGTTGCGTGCATGCAACACCCGTGAGCCTGCGGGCGCCGCTCTGATCATCGATGCAATGTCGGACTCATGCGCAAAGAGGCCGAGTCCCGCCCGGCGGGGCCCATGCCGGCCGCCGGCATCATCCTCGGGTCGATGGCAGGTGGCCTAACGGGACGACCTTCGCGTCGCCACGTAGGCGCCGCCGACGATGCACAGGCAGGCCAAGGCCAGCGTCCAGGAGGGGGCGGCGAAGCCCGCCAGCACCAGCAGCAGCGTGGAAAGCACCGGCGCAGCATAGGCGGCAACGCCCAGCAGGCGGACATCGCCCCGCTTCATCCCGATGTCCCAGGCGTAGAAGGCAAGGCCCACCGGCCCCAGCCCCAGCGCCAGCACCGCCGCCCACTCGCCCGCGCCGGCCGGCCACACCGTGGTCTCCCAGATCAGGTGGCACAACGCCGCCAGGACCGCGGTGACGAGGCAGAAGCCGGCCACCGCCGCAGTCGGCACGTCCGAGAAATGCCGCGAGGCCACCGAGTAGATCGCCCAGATGAAGGCGCAGGCGAAGGCGGCCAGATAGCCCGGCACATAGGCCGGCTCGATGCCCGAGATCCCCCCCTTGCCGAGCAGCAGCAGAGCCGTGCCGGCAAACCCGAGCAGCGCCCCCACCACATGCACCCGCCTCAGCCCGCCGCCGGGCAGGGTCGCCGAAAGCAGCACGATCAGGAGCGGCCACAGGTAGTTGATGAGCCCGGCCTCGGCCGGCGGAGCGTATTTCAGCGCCGCGAAATAAAGGAAGTGGTAGCCGAACAGGCCCCCCACCCCGTGCAGATAGGCGAGCGGGCGCTGCACCAGCACCTTGAGGCCCGGCCCCGCCAGCGCCGCCCCCAGCCCCACCATGCCCCCCACCGCGAAGGTGAGCGCGGTGAGCAGGAAGGGCGGCACCCGCCCGGTGAAGGCGGTGAGCAGCGCCAGGGTCGCCCATAGCGCGATGGCGACGAGGCCGATGCGGGTGGCCGCGGCCCCTTGGACTCCCTGGACCCCTTTGGACCCCTGCGGGCTCCGAGCTGAAGCCATTGCGGCGCGCCTCAGGGGCCGAGCAGGTCGACGAGGGCGGGAATCAGCGGCGCATCGGCGGGCGGCATGGGCCAGTCGCGCAGCTTGCCGGGCCGCACCCACTTCAGCCCCTGGTGCTCGTGGGCGACGATCTCGCCCTCCCAGCGCCGGCAGATCCACAGCGGCATCAGCAGATGGAAGGTCTCGTAGGGGTAGCTCGCGAAGGTGAGCGGGGCGAGGCACGCCTCCTTCACGGTGATCCCCAGCTCCTCCATCAGTTCGCGGATGAGGGTCTCCTCCGGCCGCTCGCCCGGCTCCACCTTGCCGCCGGGAAACTCCCACAGGCCGGCGAGCGCCTTGCCCTCCGGCCGCTGGGCGATGAGGATGCGATTGTCCGCATCGATCAGCGCGCAGGCGGCGACGAGGGTGATCTTGAGGGCGGGGGCGGTCACTGGGCCTCCCAATCGACGTCGAGCGTGGCGCGGACCTCGACACCCTTCACCCCCTTCGGGACGTCGGCTTCGATGCGGACCACGTCGTCGGTCTGCGGACCGTCATCCGCCGGCCGCGCCAGCCCCGCCGCCGAGGCGAGAAAGTCGCGGGTGGGCATGGTGATGCGGGTCACGCGGCCGAGCTTGAGGCCGGCTATCCCGGCCAGCCGTTCAGCCTTGCGGCGGGCCGCCTTGAAGGCCGCCTCCCGGGCCTTGTCGGCGCCCCGGGCCGGGTCGGCGACGCTGTAGCGGGTGGGATTGACCACGCTCGCCCCGTTGTCGCGCGCGGCGGCGGCAAATTGCGCCGCCTTGTTGAGATCGGTGAAGCGGACCTGGATCTGGCT
>CALMSN010000167.1 GCA_937872325.1 uncultured Xanthobacter sp.
AGCAGCACATGTTCCACGGGGAACGGAGCAAGGGTCACGGCGGCATTCACGGGCTGGGGACGGGCCGACGCGGTGAATCGGCACAGGGTCAGGTGGGGCCGGAATCGGTCTCCGGCTTTGGGGCGGGCAGAGCGGGCAAGTCTGCGGGCCAGCCGTCGCTGGGCCTCGAGGAGCGGAGGCGGGGAATCCGTTTCGAGGGCGATCAGGCGGGGAGTTCCCCGGGCGGGGAAGGTGATCAGGCGCATCGGGGTGGGCAGGAACGGTCCGAGGCCGGCCACGGAACGCCGGACCGATTCCACCGTGGGCTCCAAGTCCCGTTCCGGCGTGTCGCCAATGAACTGGAGCGTCATGTGGATCTGCTCGAGCGGGGCGAGGCGGTGCCGAGCATCCGGGGGTGGGTCGAGCTTGGCCAGGATTCGCAGCATCTGCCGCCGCGAGCTTTCGGGCGGGTAGAGGGCGACAAACAGCCGCAGGTCGCCGGGGCTGCTCACGGGTTCCCCCCCGCAAACCGCTGCAGGCCAAGGAACCCGATAGGCAGGGGCGAAGAACCGTCCGCGGCCAGATCGGCCAGCGCCTCGCCGATCACAGGGGCGAACTTGAATCCGTGCCCCGAGAAGCCGGTCGCGACGATGACGTTCGGATGGGATGGATGCCGGTCAAGGATGAAATGTGAATCCGGAGAGTTGTCGTACATGCACACCCCCATGGACAGGAGCGGGCCGTCGGCATCGGGAAGGTGCAGGCGCAGCCCCTGGCGGAACTCGGCCTCATCCGCGGCGGTTGCGGAGCGATCGAGCGAGTCGGGATCGCAAGGAGCACCCTTCGCGTGTAATGCCGTCTTGAAGCCCGGATGCCATGGGAGTTCGGGGAATCCGTAGTACAGCGATCCGTCATCGCGTTCGATCGCCCAGCAAGGGAACCGTCCCAGATCGAAGAGGCCTGCTTTGAGAGGCTGGACCCACCCAAGCACCTGGCGCGTGATCCCGATCTCGACGCCTAGCCCGCGGCAGAGCTTCGCGGACCAGGGACCGCCGGCCAGGATCAGCGATTGGCCCCGGTACTCGCCCCGGTCCGTTCGGACTCGGACGCCGGTGCGATCCGCGGCCCATTCGACGACAGGCTCGCGGGCGTGGAGCTCGGCCCCTCGACGAGACGCCAGGACCGCCAATGCGCCAACCGCACGTTCCGGAATGACCAAACCGGCGTCCCGCTCGACCATGCCCTCGAAGGATTCGGGCACGCGGAGCGCGGGGAAGCGTCGGCACAGTTCGGTGTGCGAGAGCATCTGGTGGGCGAGACTGAACCGGCGGGCGGCATCGGCGGGGCCACGGCCCGGGCCTGCGCCCGCCTCGGCGCCGACCTCGTGCTTGCCGACCTGGAGGCGCCGCAGGCGCTGGCCGACGAGCTGCGCGCCCTCGGCCGCACCGTCGCCGCCTACGGCTTCGACGTCTGCGACCGTGCCGCCACCGAGCAGGTGGTGGCCGCCTCCGGCCCGCTCGACGCGGTGGTGGTGAATGCCGGCTTCTGCCCCTGGGACGACTGGAACGAGGACGGCTGGGACGCGGTCTTCGACCAGACCATCGCCGTCAACCTCCATGCGGTGATGCACCTCTCGCGGGCCGCGCTGGCGGCCATGGCGCCGCGCGGCCAGGGCAAGATCGTGCTGGTGAGCTCGGTGGCCGGCCGCATGGGCGGGCTGCGGGCGAGCCCGCACTACGTGGCGGCGAAGGGCGGGGTGAACGCCTTCGTCAAGTGGCTGGCCCGCAAGGCGGCGCCGGTGGGGGTGAACGTCAACGCCCTCGCCCCCGGCGCCACTGCCTCGGCGATGACCGCCACCCAGAGCTTCGACGTCTCCGGCATCCCGCTCGGCCGCATGGCCGGGCCCGAAGACATGGCCTGGCCCATTGCCTTCCTGTGCTCGGATGCCGCGAACTATATGTGCGGGACGATCCTCGACGTGAACGGCGGGGTCTACCTCAACTGAGGGGGGCACATGACAGAGCGGCCGATGAGCGAAAAAGCAGGGCGCCCGGCGCGCCGGCCTGCCAAGGCGACCGTCACGAAGGCGGCCTTGCCGAAGGCGGTCACCACCAAGGCGGCCATCACCAAGGCGCCCGGCGCCGGGATGGCGGCCAAGGCGACCCCGGCCGCGGACGAGGAGGCGCCGGCGGTGCGGGGCCGCCGGAAGACCTCCACGGCCGCGGCCGGGACGCCGCGCACCGGCCTTGCCGTGGCCGGGATGCGCGGCGGCCTGGATGGGGCGGATTCCTTCGAGGACAGCGTCTCGCGTATCGCCCGGCAGACCCTGTCGGAGCGGGTGTACGAGGACCTGAAGGGCATCATCCTGGCGGGCCAGATCCCGCCCGGGCGCAAGCTCACCCTTCGTAAGCTGGCCGCGGCCTTGGGCACCAGCCCGATGCCGGTGCGCGACGCGGCGAGCCGGCTCGTCGCCGAGAAGGCGCTGGAGCTGCTGCCCAACCGCTCGCTGCGGGTGCCGCTGCCGACCCGCGAGTGGTTCGAGGAGATCGTGACCATCCGCTGCGCCCTGGAGGGCCTTGCCGCCGAGACGGCGGCGGAGCGCATCACGGCGGCCGAGATGGTGGAGGTGCGCAGGCACGCCAAGGCGTTCGAGCGGGCCGGCGAGCAGCGCTTTCCCGATTTCGCCGCCGCCATCCGCCACAACCGCTCGCTGCACTTCGTCATCTACGACGCGGCGCGGATGCCGAGCCTGGTGGAGATGATCGGCCATCTGTGGCTGCGGGTGGCGCCGGTGTTCTCCACCGGCATGCCCAACACCTGGCTGAAGGCCCACGACCACCATGTGAGCCTTCTCGATGCGCTGGAGCGGCGCGACGGCCCGGCCGCCCGCGCCGCCCTGACGGCGGACATCCGCTCCGCCGCCGACCTGATCTCGGCCAACTGGCAGATGGACGCCACCGGCTGAGCACGCCGGGGCGTGAAGGCCCGGGCGCAAAAGTTCCGGGCGCAAGAGCCCGGCCAGGAGAGCTTTGGAAGACGGCTGCGCGCCAAGGCGCCGCCTTCGGAACCACCGGCCGGCCAACGCGCCGGGGTTCAAAAACGATAACGGGAGGACGCGTATGGCCTCGGCCTATTTGCAGATCATCCTCAGCGGGCTGTCGGTCGGCGGCGTCTACGCGCTGGTGGCGTTCAGCTTCTCGATCACCTTCACCACCACCAAGACGCTGAATTTCTCGCAGGGCGAGGTGGTTGGGTTCGGGGCGTTCGTGGGGGTGGCGGTGCTGTCGCTGCTCGGCATCTCGGCGCTCGCCGCGCCGGGGATCACGGAAGGCCTCGGCTATCTCGCCGCTCTCGTGGGCGCCGGCGCGGTGATGGGCGCGGTGGGGGTGCTGCTGTTCCTGCTCGCGGTGCGCCCCTTCACCGGCAAGCCGGGCATGAACTGGGTGATGAGCACCATCGGCTTCGGCATCATCCTGCAGAGCCTCGGCCTGGCCATCTGGGGCCCGGCCCCGGTGATGGTGGCCTCGCCCTTCGGCTCCGACGTCATCCGCATCGGCGATGCCGGCATCCGGCCGCAGGAGATCCTGATCTTCGTCTGCGTCATCGGCCTCGTGGTGGTGCTCGACCTCGTCTACCGGCGGACCACCTTCGGCAAGGTGATGCGGGCGGTGGCGTTCGATCCCGATGCGGCGAGCCTGATGGGCATCGACATCCGCAAGGTGATGGTGCTGACCTTCGCCTTCTCCTGCGCGCTTGCCGGCGTTTCCGGGGTGCTGCTGGCGCCCATCGCCTCGGCCTCCTTGTTCATGGGCATGGGGGTGGCGCTGAAGTCCTTCTCAGGCGCCATGATCGGCGGGCTGAACAATCCGCGCGGCTGCATCTATGGCGGCTTCATGCTGGGGCTGCTGGAGACCTCTGTCGCCTTCTGGCAGGCCCAGTGGCGCGAGATCGTGGTCTTCCTGCTCATCATCCTGGTGCTGGCGTTCAGGCCCAACGGCCTGTTTGGCGGCACCGTGGCCGAGAAGGTGTGAAGCCGATGCGCCACGTCCTCCTCGCCATCGCCATCGCCGCCGCGGCGGCCCTGGCCACCGCCTTCATCGAGAACGAGTTCTACCTGCGCCTGCTGTTCATGGTGTGCGTCTACTTCCTGTGCGCGGCGGGCATGAACGTGCTGCTGGGCTTTGCCGGGCAGAAGTCGCTGGGGCAGGCGGGATTGTTCGCCGCCGGGGCCTACGGCGCGGCGCTGCTCACCACCCGCTACGATCTCGATCCGTGGCTGGCGTTCGGCCTGTCGGCGGTCATCGCCGGCCTGTGCGGGGTGCTGATCGCGCTGCCCTCGCTGCGGGTGAAGGGGCCGAGCCTCGCCATGGTGACCCTCGCCTTCGGCCTGGTGGTGGAGAAGCTGGTCAGCCAGGCGTCGGATACCTTCGGCGGCGCCATGGGGATCTACGCCATCAAGCCGCTGGCCTTCGGCGAGACGCCCTTCACCATGGCGCAATGGGTGTGGTTCGGCATCGCTTTGGCGTTGGTCACCCACCTCGTGCTTCGCAACCTGCTGGTGGGCCGCTTCGGCCGCGCCTTCGCCTCGCTGCGCGAGGATGAGATCGCCGCCGCCTCGGTGGGGGTGGCGGTGTATCGCACCAAGGTGCTGGCCTTCGTCATCGCCGCGGTCACCTGCGGCCTCGCCGGGGCGCTGGTGGCGCAGCAGAACCAGTACATCAACTCGGACTTCATCTCCTTCAACCTGTCCATCTTCATCCTGCTCCTGGTGCTGTTCGGCGGCAGCGGGTCGCTGGCCGGGCCGCTGATCGGGGCGGTGCTGCTGGTGGGGCTGAACGCGCTGCTCGCCCGCTGGAGCTGGATCGAGCATTTCGCCCACGGCGCGCTGCTGCTGCTCGCCCTCTATGCTATGCCGCGCGGCGTCGCCGGCCTCCTGTTGGACCTCGCCCGCCGCCTCATGCCGGCTGCGCCCGAGGCCGCCGACGCCGCGGCGCCGCTGCTGCCGGTGCGGGCGCAGGCCCCCGGCGCCGGGGCGCTGCTGGAGGCCCGCGACATCTGCAAGGCCTATGGCGGCGTGGTGCCGGCGCGCGACGTCAGCGTCAGCCTCACCCGCGGGCACATCCATGCCCTCATCGGCCCCAACGGCGCCGGCAAGACCACCTTCATCAACATGCTCACCGGCATCGTGGTCCCAGATTCGGGGACCATCCGCTTCTGCGGCGACGACCTGAAGGGGCAGGCGGTGCATGCGGTGGCCGCCAGCGGGGTGGTGCGCACCTTCCAGAACCTGCGCCTGTTCAAGCAATTGTCGGTCCGCGACAACGTGCTGCTTGGCGCTCATGCCCGGATGGAGAACGGCTTTCTCGCCTCGCTCCTCGGCCTGCCCTCGGCGCGCCGGGCGGAAGCGCAGGCGATGGCCCGCGCCGACGGCATCCTCGCCTTCACCGGCCTCGCCCGGGTGGCGCAGGAGACCGCCGGGAGCCTCGCCTACGGCCTGCAGCGCCGCCTGGAGCTGGCCCGGGCGCTGGCCGCCGAGCCGGTGCTGCTGCTGCTCGACGAGCCCGCCGCGGGCCTCAACCCGCACGAGACGGCGGAGCTCGGGGCGCTCCTGGTGCGGATCCGCGATCAGGGCATCACCATCCTGCTGATCGAGCATCACATGGACCTGGTGATGACCATCTGCGACCACGTTATCGTCCTCGACTACGGCGAGAAGATCGCCGAAGGCCCGCCCGCCCAGGTGAAGCACGATCCGCGCGTCATCGAGGCCTATCTCGGCACCGAGGACACACAGGAAGACGCAGGCGTGCCCCCCGACGAGGTGGAGCCGGCCCCGTCGTCATCCCATGGCGGCGCCCGCTACGGCGCGCTGCGCGCGGCGGAGGGCTTCTGAGATGCTGAGCATCGAGACGCTGAAGCTCACCTACGGCCCCATCGTCGCGGTGCGCGACGTGTCGCTGCGGGTGGAGGCGGGCGAGATCGTCGCCATCGTCGGCTCCAACGGGGCGGGAAAAAGCACCCTGCTCAAGGGCATCGCCGGCCTGATGCTGCCGAGCGCGGGGCGCATCGCCTTCGAGGCGAAGGACATTTCCCGCCTGCCGGCGCACCTGCGGGTGGCCGGCGGCATCGCCCTCTCGCCGGAGGGGCGGCGGGTGTTCGCGGACCAGAGCGTGCGCGACAACCTCGTCCTCGGCGCCTATGCGCGCCGGCTCGATCCGGATGCGCTGGAGGCCGAGATCGAGGCCCAGTTCGTCCTCTTCCCGCGCCTGCGCCAGCGCCGCGACCAGCTCGCCATGACCCTGTCGGGCGGCGAGCAGCAGATGCTGGCCATCGCCCGCGCCTTGATGGCGTCGCCGCGTCTTCTGCTGCTGGACGAGCCCTCGCTCGGCCTCGCGCCCATGGTGGTGCGGGAGATCGTCGACATCGTCCGCCGGCTGCGGGAGCGCGGCATCACCATCCTCCTGGTGGAGCAGATGGCGAACCTGGCGCTGGCCATCGCCGACCGCGGCTACGTGCTGGAGACCGGCCGGGTCTCGCTCTCCGGCACCGGGCGCGAGCTGCTGCGCGACCCGCAGGTGCGCGCCGCCTATCTCGGCTGAGCCGGGGCCCGATCAATCCACGAAAGACCAGCGGGCGCCAACCCGCATCACCCAAGGGAGAAGAAACAGATGACTGTGATCCAAAAGGCTTTCCTGCCGCGGCGACGGGTCGTGCGCGCGGCCGCTGCGGCGTTGGTCGCGGCCGCGGCGGGGGCGACCTTCGCCGGTGGCGCGCTGGCCCAGGGGCCGGACATCAAGGTCGGCTTCAACACCGACCTCTCGGCCTCGGCCAGCGCCGAATATAGCCGCAACGCGGTGCTCGGCTTCCAGGCGGCGTTCGACGACATCAACGCCAAGGGCGGCCTGCTCGGCGGGCGCAAGCTGGTGCTGGTGGTGCGCGACGACCTCGCCCAGCCGCCCAAGGCGATCCAGAACATGAGCGACCTGATCGACAACGAGAAGGTTGTGGCGGTGTTCGGGCCCACCAATTCCGGAAACGCTTTGGCCTGGAAGCACATCGCCAACCAGAAGAAGGTGCCGGTGATCGTCAGCCTCGGCACTTCCACCGACATCGTGAAGCCCATGGGCGGCGACAATTACATGTTCCGCGTCTCGGCCACCGACCGGGAGCAGATCCGCTCGCTGATGACCTACGCCAAGAACAATCCCAAGACCGGCAAGGTCGGCTTCCTGGTGGATACCACCGGATACGGACAGGCCGGCCTCAAGGACCTCACCGAGGTGAGCGAGCTCTACGGCATCAAGCCGGTGCTGGTGGAGAAGCTGAACCCCAACGACACGGACATGACATCCCAGCTCAACAAGTTCAAGGCGGCGGGGGTGGACACCCTGTTCGTGTGGGCGCTGGGCACCCCCATCGGCCACGTGGTCCGCTCCATGGAGACCATCAACTACTTCCCGCTGACGCTCACCAGCTGGGCCTCCGACAGCAAGGGCTTCTTCGAGGCGGCCGGGCCGAAGCTGGCGGAGATCCCGCTGTTCATGCGCTCGGTCTCGCAGGACCGCAACGCCAAGACCCAGGAGCTGTTCAAGCGCATCGAGAGCCGCATGCCGGCGCCGTCCGGCTTCTGGGGCGCGGCGCATTCCTATGATTCGGCGCTGCTGCTGGCGGCGGCGATCCAGCAGGCCGGCACCACCGACGGCCCGGCGGTGCGCGCCGCGCTGGAGGATCTCAAGCAGCCGGTGCCCGGCTACATGAAGACCTACGAGGCCCCCTTCTCCAAGACCTACCACGAGGGCCTGAGCGGCGCCGACTTCATGTGGACCCGGTGGAAGGACGGCAAGCTCGGCCCCTACACCGACGACGTGATCATCAAGCTTACCCCGGACGCCTACGTGAAGGGCTGAACGGCCGCGCCCCGTCCCGCCCGGGCAGGCGCTTCGGGCGGGAAGGGGCTATGGTGGGAACCGGCACCTCGGCCGCATGTCATCGTTATTGCCTTTGGGCTCCGGCTCGGCGAGACCTGCCTTGTGAGGGCCATCCCCGGTGGCAGCCCATGGCAGGAACGCGAGGCGAGGCATCTTGACTGTTCGGCCCATCGTCAGGTTTCCCGACCCGCGCCTGCGTGAGGTGGCGGCGCCTGTGACGGTCTTCGACGATGCGCTCCGCGATCTCGTCGCCGACCTCGCCGACACCATGCGCGCGGCGCCCGGCATCGGCATCACGGCGCCGCACATCGGGGTCGCGCTGCGGGTGGTGGTGCTGGAACTGCCGGGCGACGGCCTGAGGGCGTACGTCAATCCGCAGATCGAGGCGGCCGGCGCCGAGCGGATCCGGCACAGCGAGGGCAGCGTCTCCATGCCGGGTGTCAGCGAGGAGATCGAGCGCGCCGCGCGCGTCCGGGTGCAGTACCGCGACCTCTCCGGCATCGAGCAGGTGGAGGAGGCGGAGGGCCTGCTGGCAGTCTGCCACCAGCACGAGATCGACCAGCTCGACGGCATCTTCTGGATCCAGCGGCTTTCGCGGCTGAAGCGGGAGCGGGTGGTCCGCCGCTACGAGAAAAGCCTGCGCTGACGGGTGCGGAGGTCTCAGCGCA
>CALMSN010000168.1 GCA_937872325.1 uncultured Xanthobacter sp.
CCGCGACGAACGATGCGGCCTCCTCGGGACCGGCATCCGGATCATCGAAGGCGACCATGATGTCGGTCCAGCGATGCAGCATGTGCCGGTCTTCCGACGGCACGCCGAGAATGTCCGCGAGCACCAGCAGCGGCATTTCCGCCGCGACTTTCTCGAGAAAATCGACGGAACCCTTCTCGGCAATGCCGTCGACCACCTCGCGCGCATGCTCCTCGATCGACGATCGCAATTGGCCGATCACTTGCGGCGTGAAGACGCGGTTGACGATCTTCCGCATCTTCGAATGCTTCGGCGGTTCCATATTCAGCATCATGTGCCGAACCACTTCGAGATCCCTGGGCTTCAGGTCGCGTAGCGACGTGCCGCCCAGCGCCGAAGAATAGATTTCGGGATGACGGGAAACGGTGCGGATATCCTCGTGGCGGAACACCGCCCAGTATCCCGTTCCTCCCGTAAAACTGCCGCGCGGCGGCTCGTCGACCCAGCGTATCGGCGTCTCGCGCCGATACGCTGCCAGCAATTCATAGGGTATGCCGTCCGCATAAACCTGAAAATCGCCAAGGTCGACGCTAGCCATCACGCACCTCCGAAGGTCTTCCGCAATTCAAACTTCAAGACCTTTCCAGTGGCGTTGCGCGGCAACACATTCATGACTTCAAGCCGTCGCGGCAGCTTGTAGCGGGCAAGGTCGCGGGCGGCGGCATCGGTCACCGCGACGGCGTCCAGCCCCGCCCCTTCCGGGCCGCGCTCGATGACCGCGATCACACCCTCGCCGAAATCCGCATGGGGCACCCCCACCACGGCCGCCTCGCGCACCCCGGGAATGCGCGCCAGCACGCCCTCCACCTCGCTCGGATAGACGTTGTAGCCGCCCGATATGATGAGGTCCTTCGAGCGGCCCACCAGCGTGATCCGCCCGTCGGCGTCGCGCCGGCCGAGGTCGCCGGTGATGAAGAAGCCGTCCGGCCGCATCTCGGCGGCGGTGCGCTCGGGCATCCGCCAGTAGCCCTTGAAGAGGTTGGGGCCGCGGATCTCGATGCCGCCCACCTCCCCCGCCGGTACAGGCCGCCCCTCGCCATCCGCCGCCCGCACGTCCACGCCCGGCAGCGCATAGCCCACCGAGCCGGCGACCCGCGCCCCGTCGAGCGGATTGGAGGCGATGATGGCGGTCTCGGTCATGCCGTAGCGCTCGAGGATGGTGTGGCCGGTGCGGGCCGCGAACGCCCCCAGCATCTCGCCCGAGAGCGGCGCCGAGCCGCAGGTGAAGAGCCGCATGCCGGCGCACGCCTCGCGGGTCAGCCGCGGATCGGCCAGCAGCCGGGCATAGAGCGTCGGCACCCCCATGAAGAGGGTGGCGCGCGGCAGCAGGTCCAGCACCGCCTCCGGGGTGAATTTCGGCAAAAAGTGCATCACCGCCCCGGCGGCCAGCGCCGACTGCGCGGCGACGAACAGGCCGTGGGCGTGGAACACCGGCAGCACATGCAGCAGCACGTCGGAAGCGGTGATGCACCAGAGGTCGTTGAGGGTGCGGGTGGTGAAGGCGAGGTTGCCGTGGGAGATCATCGCCCCCTTGGCCCGCCCGGTGGTGCCGGAGGTGTAGAGGATGGCGGCGAGATCGTCCGCGGCGCGCGGCGTCACCTCGGTCCGCGGGGCAAGGCGCGCGCTTTCCGCGGCCAGGGTGCCGGTGCCGTCGGGATCGAGGGTGAAGAGCCGTGGCAGGCTTTTCCCGGTCGCGGCGAGCGCCTGCGCCGCCGCCACCCCCGCCACCAGGACGGCAGGCTCCGCATCCTCCAGGAAGGCCTGAACCTCGCGCGGGGTGTAGCCGGGATTGAGCGGCAGGAAGACGGCACCGATCTTCAGGCAGGCGAGGTAGAGGCCGAGCGCCTGCGGCGACTTCTCCACCTGCACCGCCACCCGGTCTCCGGGCGCGATCCCGGCGGCGGCCAGCAGCGCCGCCATGCGGCCGGCCGCAGCGCGCAAGTCGGCACGGCTCCATGCGGTGCCGTCGGCGGTGAGAAGCACCGTCGCCGAATCCGCCGCAACTGATGGATCCAGAAGCCGGTAGAGGTTCTCGCAGGTCATGGGCGATCCTGTCGCAAAGGCGAGCGCTTAAAGCGTGATCCGCTCGGCTTGCGACGCAAGCTGTGCGGATCACGCTCTATATTCAATGCTTTGGAACACTTCAGTCTTTTCATGAAATACTGAAGTGCTCAGAGATTGTTTGGAAAGCCGCCCCGATAGGCGCTTCCAGCGTTGTGAAGCACCTTGGCGCCGTCATGGCTGGGCTTGTCCCGGCCATCCACGCAGCGAGGTCGGGAATCGCTTTCCCACGTTGTTTCAATCGGTTCAGCGTGGATTCCCGGCACAAGGCCGGACATGACGGTGTCCAAGTGTTTTCACGTGTGAATAAGCCAGTCGCGACTTTCCAAACAGACTCTCAGGCGGTGCCGTGCTGCCCCTTGGTCTGGCCCGGAGCCGTTTCCAGCGTGCCCGAGAGCAGCTTGAACACGGCGCTGAAATCGAGATGCGCCCCGCCCTGCGCCGCCAGAAGCTGGTAGATCGAGGTCGCCACCGCGGCGAGCGGCGTGGCCACCGCCTCGGTCCCCGCGGCCTGCTGGGAGAGGCGCATGTCCTTCAGCATCATCGCGGCGGCGAAGCCGGCGGCATAGTCGCGGTTGGCGGGCGAGGCCGGCACCGGGCCGGGCACCGGGCAATAGGCCGACAGCGCCCAGCAATTGCCGGAGGACCGGGTCATCACCTCGAACACCGCCTGCCGGTTGAGGCCGAGCTTGTCGGCGAGCACGAACACCTCGGAAATGGCCACCATGCTCATGCCGGCCATCATGTTGTTGCAGATCTTCATGGCGTGGCCCATGCCGGACCCGCCGACATGGAAGAAGCTGCGGCCCATGGGCTCCAGCAGCGGCCTGGCCTTCGCCACCGCCGCCGCCTCGCCGCCCATCATGAAGGTGAGGCTCGCCGCCTCCGCCGACGGCACCGCGCCGGAGACCGGCGCATCCACCATCTCGAACCCGGCCGCCGCGGCCGCCGCGTTCACCGCCCGCGAGGAGGCGACGTCGATGGTGGAGCAGTCGATCATCAGCGTGCCGGCCTTGGCGAGGGCCAGCACGCCGAGGGGCCCCTCATAGGTGGCGCGCACATGGGCGCCGGCGGGGATCATGGTGATCACCGCCTCCACGTCGCCCACCGCCGCCTCCAGGCTCGGCGCCGCCGTCCCGCCCGCCGCCGCGAAGGCGTCGCGGGCGGCGGGAGAGAGGTCGAAGCCGGTGACGGCGTGGCCGACGGCGATCAGGTGGCGGCTCATGGGCCGCCCCATGTTGCCGAGGCCGATGAAGGCGATGCGCGCCATGTCCCCGTCCTCAGCCCGGCTTCTTCACCAGCGGGCACTTGGAATCGGCCAGCGGCTGCGCCGCCTCGGCCGCCGGGATGGTGCGCAGGATGGTGTAGTAGTCCCACGGGCCCTTCGACTGCTCGGGCGACTTCACCTGGATCAGGTACATGTCGTGCAGCATCCGGCCATCGGCGCGGATCTTGCCGTCCTTGGCGAAGAAGTCGTTGA
The DNA here is from genome assembly GCA_937872325.1 of uncultured Xanthobacter sp. GTDB lineage: Bacteria > Pseudomonadota > Alphaproteobacteria > Rhizobiales > Xanthobacteraceae > Xanthobacter. The sequence continues at coordinate 3,581 of CALMSN010000168.1, forward strand.
CCGGGGTCTCGCGCATCTTCTCGGCCACCACCTTGCCGTCATCGGTGCCGGCGGCCTGCATGGCCTTCAGATAGTGCAGCACGGAAGAATAGACGCCGGCCTGCACCATGCCCGGCTTCACCCCCATCTTGGTCTCGTAGCGCTTGGCGAAGTCGCGTGAGGGCTGGTCGCGGTCCCAGTAGAAGGCGGTGGTGGCGACCAGGCCCTGGGCGGTCTTGAGGCCGAGGGCATGGACGTCGGAGATCACCACCACCAGCCCGGCGAGGCGCTGGCCGCCGGCGGCGATGCCGAACTCGCCGGCTTGCTTCAC
>CALMSN010000169.1 GCA_937872325.1 uncultured Xanthobacter sp.
GACCAGTAGCGTGAGCTGGATGGAGGCGACGGCGTCCGGCTCCAGCAGCGCCGCCACATAGGCTTGCCAGCCGCGCTTGAACGCCTCGACGAACACCACGATCAGCGGCATGCCGATGAACAGGCCGAGGAAGGCCAGCGCGATCAGGGTGAGGGCGATCCGCACCACGGCCGGCTCGGTGCGCACCGGCCGGCGGCCGCGCCCGGCGTCGGCGCGGGCCTCGGCGATGCCGGTGGGCAGGCCTTCGCTGGGAATGGCGGCGAGGCTGTCGGAGGTCGGGCTCATGCCAGCTTGGCTCCCCGCTGCTCGGCCCAGCGCTGGAGCCGGTTGATGACCAGCAGCAGCGCGAAGGAGGCGAGCAGCATCACGGTGGCGATGGCGGTGGCGTCGGCGTAGCGGAACTCCTCCAGCCGGATGACGATCAGCAGCGGCGCGATCTCCGAGATGCCGGGAAGATTGCCGGCGATGAAGATCACCGAGCCGTACTCGCCCACCGCCCGGGCGAAGGCGAGGGCGAAGCCGGTGAGCAGCGCCGGCCAGATGGAGGGCAGAACCACCCGCCACAGGGTCTGCACCCGGGAGGCCCCGAGGCTGGCGGCGGCATCCTCGAGCTCGCGGTCGAGGTCGGCCAGCACCGGCTGCACCGTGCGCACCACGAAGGGCAGGCCGATGAAGACGAGGGCCACCAGGATGCCCAGCGGGGTGAAGGCCACCTTGATCCCCACCACGGCGAGCAGGCTGCCGATCCACCCGTTCTCGGCATAGAGCGCGGTCAGCGCGATGCCGGCCACGGCGGTCGGCAGGGCGAAGGGGATGTCGACGATCGCATCCGCCACCCGCTTCAGCGGGAATTCGTAGCGCACCAGCACCCACACCACGATGCCGCCGAACACCACGTTCACCACCGCCGCCAGCAGCGCCAGCCCGAACGAGATCTGCAGCGCATGCAGGGTGCGCTCGGCGGTGATGATGGCGATGAAGCGCTCCAGGCTCAGCTCGGAGGTCTTGATGAACAGCGCCGACAGCGGCAGCAGCACGATCAGCCCCAGCCAGGTCAAGGTGAGCCCGAGGGTGAGCCCGAAGCCGGGGATGACGCTGTGCGGGCGAAGCGCGCGACGGGAGGGGAAGGCTGTCATGCGGCGACTATACCGTCTCGCCGGGCAGGCCGGAGTGCGTCCCAAAGACCATGTCGTGCCTTCCCTGCCTCCATGCGGCGTCTGTGGCGGACCCCGATATACAGCACAAAAGGGCCCGCGATGCGTGCCCTTTTGCCGTTGTCAGGATCGATCTCTGCTCAGTTGGCGTAGATCTGGTCGAAGATCCCGCCGTCGCCGAAGTGGATCTTCTGGGCCTTCTGCCAGCCGCCGAACACCTGGTCGATGGTGAACAGCTCCACGGGGGCGAACTTGTCCTTGAACTTGGCCGCGATCTGCTCGTTCCGCGGGCGGTAGTAGTGCTTGGCGGCCAGCTCCTGCCCGGTGGGGGAGTAGAGGAACTTCAGGTAGTCCTCGGCCAGGGCGCGGGAGCCCTTCTTGTCCACCACCCGGTCCACCACCGCCACCGGCGGCTCGGCCAGGATGGAGAGGGACGGGGTCACGATGTCGAACTTGTCGGGGCCGAGCTCGTTGACCGAGAGATAGGCCTCGTTCTCCCAGGCGATCAGCACGTCGCCGATGCCGCGCTCCACGAAGGTGACGGTGGAGCCGCGGGCGCCGGTGTCGAGGACGGGCGCGTTCTTGAACAGCGCCTTCACGAACTCCTTGGCCTTGGCCTCGTCGCCGCCGCTCTGCTTGAGGGCGTAGCCCCAGGCCGCGAGGTAGTTCCAGCGGGCGCCGCCCGAGGTCTTCGGGTTGGGGGTGACGATCTTGATGCCCGGCTTCACCAGGTCGCCCCAGTCCTTGATCCCCTTCGGGTTGCCCTTGCGGACCAGGAACACGATGGTCGAGGTGTAGGGCGCCGAATTGTCCGGCAGCCGCTTCTGCCAGTCGGCGGCGATCACGCCCTTCTCGGCGATGGCGTCGATGTCATAGGCGAGGGCGAGGGTGACCACGTCGGCGTCGAGGCCGTCGATCACCGAGCGGGCCTGCTTGCCGGAGCCGCCGTGCGACTGGCGGAGGGTGAGGGTGTCCCCCGGATTGGTCGCCTTGCGATGCTCGGTGAACGCCTTGTTGAAGTCGGAATAGAATTCGCGCGTCGGGTCGTAGGAGACGTTCAGCAGCGTCTGCTCGGCGGCGAACGCCGTGGAGGCGACGACAGCCATCGCCAGGGCGGCGGCGCCGATGGCCAGGGCCTGATGAAGGCGGCGCGTCTGCGGGCGCAGGTCGAGGGAGAAAACCATCAGCCAACTCCTGGGCATCATTCGTAGTGGCGGAACATCCGTTCGGTACATCGAACGATGGCACTGCCCGCAGGGGAGGTCAATCCATTTTTCGATAAAATCTATAGAACAATGTCCGGAGTGATCGGCATATGGATGCCGCACTCGGTTTTCGCTTGGCCGCGCCAGCGGCCGGAGCGCGGATCCTCGCCCGGCTTCACCCGGCTGGTGCACGGCATGCAGCCGATGGAGGCGAAGCCGAACTTCTCCAGCGGATGGTGAGGCAGGCCGTGCGCGGCCATGTAGGCCTCGATGTCGGCGCGGGTGAAATCCGCCAGCGGGTTGAACTTCACCCGGGCGCCGTCGGCCTCGGCCATGGGGATGCTGTTGCGGGTGGCGGCTTGGTAGCGCTTGCGGCCGTTGATCCAGGCCGCGAACGGGGCGAGTGCGCGGGCCAGCGGCATCACCTTGCGCACGGCGCAGCAGGCGTCCGGATTCTCCGACCACAGGGCGTCATCGGGATCGCGCGCCGCCTTCTCCGCCGGGTCGGGGGCGATGCTGCGCACGTCGGTGAGGCCGAGGCGGGCGACCAGCTCGTCGCGATAGGCCAGGGTCTCGGGAAACAGCATGCCGGTGTCGAGGAAGATCACCGGCAGCGCCGGGGCCACCTCCGCGATCATGTGCAGCAGCACCGCGGATTCGGTGCCGAAGGAGGAGACCGCGGCGATCCGCCCGGAAAACCCCTCCGCCGCGGCGGCGATCACCTCGCGCGGGGCGGCGCCCTGCAGCCGGCGGGCGAAGGCCTCGGCCGGACCTGCCGCGTCGGCGGGCAGGATCGTGGGATCGACATGAGCGCCCATGGCAGTCATCCCTTGGCGGCCACCCGCACGGGCGCCGGCGCCGCAGCCGCGGCCCGCGCCTCGCGCACGGTGGTGCGGCCGTCGGCGGCCGGCTGGTAGAAGATGGAATAGCTGGCGAGCGCCCCGCCGAAGGCGGCCGCATCGGCGGCCTTCTTCACCTCGAAGGCGGTGAAGCCGGCCCGGGTCATCATCAGCAATTGGTCGAACAGCACGTCGCCGGTGGCCCGCAGCTCGCCGGTGAAGCCGAGCCGCTCGCGCAGCAGCCGCGCCTGGCTGTAGGCCCGCCCGTCGCGGAACTTCGGAAAGGCCAGCGCCACCAGCGAGAGCCGCGGCAGGTGCGGAGCGAGCTCGGCCACGTCGCGGTCGTTGGGCCAGGCCACCCCGACCGGGCGGTTGCCGGCGAACACGGCCTCGCCCTCGGCGGCGAGCCGGGCGGCGGAGACCAGCACCGGGCCGTCGGGGAGCGCCGCGTCGTCCTCCACTTTGACGTAGGGGTCGACGATGGGTGCCCCATCCTTAACGAGGGGCATAGGCGCGCTCCTTGAAGGGTTCGATGCCGAGGCGCTGGACCGCGGCGATGAAGGTCTCCCCCGGCGAGGTCCGCAGCTCCAGGTAGGTTTCCACCAGCCGCTCCACCACGTCGACGATCTCGCTCTCCGGGATCGCCGGGCCGAGGATCTCGCCGAGGCGCGCCTTCGCGTTGGCCTTGCCGCCCAGCATGATCTGGAAGAACTCCTGGTCCTTCTTCTCGACGCCGAGGATGCCGATATGGCCCACATGATGGTGGCCGCAGGCGTTGATGCAGCCGGAGATGTTCACGTGCAGCCGGCCGATGTCCTTGATCCGGGCATCGTCGGCGAAGCGCTCGGTGATCCGCTGGGCGATCGGGATCGAGCGGGTGTTGGCGAGGCTGCAATAGTCCAGCCCGGGGCAGGAGATGATGTCGGTGACGAGGCCCACGTTGGTGGTCGCCACCCCGATCGCCTTCAGCTTGGCCCACAGCGCCGGCAGGTCCTTCTGGCGGACGTGGGGCAGGATGAGGTTCTGCTCATGGGCGACGCGGATCTCGCCATAGGCATGCTGGTCGGCGAGGTCGGCGATGACGTCCATCTGGTCGGCGGTGGCGTCCCCGGGCGGGCCGCCCACCGGCTTCAGCGACAAGGTGACGATGGCGTGGCCCGGCACCTTGTGGGGCTCCACCGCATTCTCGTGCCAGCGGGCGAAGGCAGGATCGGCCAGGGCCGCGACCAGCGCCGCCGGCCGGTCCTCCAGGGTGTCGAAGTCGGGGGAGACGAAGTGGCCGCGCACGGCGTCGATGGCGTCGGCGTCGAGCCGGAGGGCGCCGTCGCGGATCTGCGCCCACTCGTCCTCGACCTTCTTGGCGAAGGCCTCGACGCCCAGCTCGTGCACCTGGATCTTGATCCGGGCCTTGTAGATGTTGTCGCGCCGGCCGCCCAGATTGTAGGTGCGCAGGATCGCCTCGAGGTAGGAGAGCAGGTCCTCCTCCGGCAGGAACTCGCGGATGGTCTTGCCGATATAGGGCGAGCGGCCGAGCCCGCCGCCGACCATCACCTCGAAGCCGGTCTTGCCGTCGCGCCGGTGCAGGCGCAGGCCCACGTCATGCACCCGCACCGCCGCCCGGTCGTGCTTGGAGGCGGTGATGGCGATCTTGAACTTGCGCGGCAGGTAGGTGAATTCCGGGTGCAGGGTCGACCACTGGCGGATGATCTCGGCATAGAGCCGGGGATCCTCGATCTCGTCCGGCGTGGCGCCGGCGAACGGGTCGGTGGTGGTGTTGCGGATGCAGTTGCCGGAGGTCTGGATGCCGTGGATGCCCACCTCGGCCAGCGCGGCCATGGCATCCGGCAGCTCGGAAAGCTTGATCCAGTTGTACTGGATGTTCTGCCGGGTGGTGAAGTGGCCGTAGCCCCGGTCGTAGCGGCGCGCCACGAAGGCAAGGCGCCGCAGCTGCGCCGCCGACAGGGTACCGTAGGGGATGCACACCCGCAGCATGTAGGCGTGAAGCTGCAGGTAGACCCCGTTCATGAGGCGCAGCGGCTTGAATTCCTCCTCGGTCAGCGCGCCGTCGAGGCGGCGGCCCACCTGGCCGCGGAACTCCGCGACCCGCTGGGCGAGGAAGGCGCTGTCGAACTCGTCATACACATACATGGGAGGCAAACTCGCTCGGACAGGCGGGGCGCGCGCTCAGGACACGCCGGGCATCGCGATGGTGGGGCCGGCAACGCGGATCTTTTCCCGCATGGTGGCCGGGTGCGGAACGCCCGCGGCGTCCACGCCGACGGTGGCCATATAGGCGCCGACCGCCGTGTTTTCATCCTGGTGGGCGACATCGAGCAGGTGCTGCACCTCTTCGGGGGTGTGCACCACGCTCGCCTCGGCCAGGCTTTGCGACCAGCCGCCGGCGGCGGTGAGCCACACCACCACCCCGTCCGCCAGGCGATTGGCGGTGACGACGGTGGGGCCGTGGATCTTCAGTTTCTTCTGCAGCGGCGAGGTCAAGGCACTCTCCACGCTCCCGTCGCGGCCAATTGCACAGGCGGAAGACGTTAAACTATACAGTTGACGTCCATTCCAATGTAAATTACCGCTTTCTGATGCGCAATGTGAAAATAATCACATGCAATTAATGTGTTTTCGAGGCTCCCGGCGGCCAAGGCTTGAAGCCGCGCCCGGCGGGGGCGGACATGCGGCCGCAGGGACGCTCTTCGGGGGTTGACTTTGCCGGCTCCGACGCGCCTTCCAAGACCTGCCGGGGTTTGGGTCGAGGAGCGCGGCAAGGACGCAGGCTGGGGCGCGGCCGCACCGCACACAGGATGGATGCCCGCTCGGCATCGCAAGGATTTGAACGCATGAACCGCCTCGATGCGCTGGAAGCGCAGAGCATCTTCATCTTCCGCGAAGCCTTCGCCCAGTTGCGCAAGATCGCCATGCTGTGGTCCCTGGGCAAGGACTCCAACGTGATGATCCATCTGGCCCGCAAGGCCTTTTTCGGCAAGCTGCCGTTCCCGGCGATGCATGTCGATACCGGGCGCAAGTTCCCGGAGATGTACGCCTTCCGCGACGAATATGCCAAGCTCTGGGACCTCGACCTCATCGTCGAGGACTGCCCGCCCATCGAGAGCACCGATCCCACCTTGCCGCCGGCCGCCCGCTCCGCCGCCCGCAAGACCGAGGGCCTGCGCCTCGCGCTCGCCAAGCACGGCTTCGACGGCGTCATCGCCGGCATCCGCCGCGACGAGGAGCCGACCCGGGCCAAGGAGCGCTTCTTCTCCCCGCGCGGCACCGACGGCGCCTGGAACGTGCGCGAGCAGCCGCCCGAGTTTTGGGACCAGTACAACACCGCTTTGACCCCCGGCGCCCATGTGCGGATCCACCCCATCCTGCACTGGACCGAGCTCGACATCTGGGCCTACACCCAGCGCGAGGGCATTCCCGTCATTCCGCTGTACTTCTCCAGCAACGGCAAGCGCTACCGCTCGCTGGGCGACAAGGACATCACCAACCCGGTGGAGTCCGAGGCCGCGACCCTGGACGAGATCCTCGCCGAGCTGGCGGTGACCAAGACCGCCGAGCGCTCCGGCCGCGCCATGGATCATGAATCCGAGGACGCCTTCGAGCGCCTGCGCACCGCCGGCTACCTGTGAGCCCAGTGGCCGGCGAGCAAGGCTCGCCAGCCATTGGTC
>CALMSN010000170.1 GCA_937872325.1 uncultured Xanthobacter sp.
TGCGTAGCGCGAGCTCGGGGTTGATGTCCAGCGCCTGCTGCGCCATGACGTCGAGCTTGGGCTGGCCGAGCGTGGACATCATCGCGCCGGCCTGGCGGTTGAAGTTCTGGATGGCGAAGGTGTCGAAATCCGCGAGCGCGAACTGTCCCACGCCCAGCCGCGTCAAGGTGACCAGATGTACTCCGCCGACACCGCCCAGGCCGGCGATGGCCACACGCTTGTGCCGCAGGATCTCCTGCTCGTGTGCGGCGAGCCAGCCCAGATTCCTGGAAAAGGCCTCCTGGTAGGAGAAGCGCTCGGCCATCGGTTTCGGGTGCGGGTTGCGTCTCGTGGGTCCGTGTGGTCCGCGCATCATAGGGTGCCCGGGCTTGTGCGGAGCGCGGAGCGCGCGACACCGCACCCGCTCCGTGCGTGATCCGGCGCAGCGTGAACTTGGAACGTGAACTCTGACGGACGAATCGCGCCGTGCCCCGCCACTCGTGGGATGGCCGCGCTGCCCGGCTGTGTCATCATGTGACTCGATCGCGCGAACGATGCGCCACGGGGTACGCGGCAGGGCGCGCCCAGCGGTGGCGGGCGCGCCGCGAGGCGAGGTCGATCCGGTGGGGGCGGTCCTGTCCCGATGCCTTGTCGGGGGTTGGCGGGCGGCCTGCGGCGTGAAGGACGACCCGACCGGGTGCAGCCGGTCCGTTTCGCTGAATTTTCGTTTAATGCATTGATTTATAATGTTAAATCAATTCTGAGCACGCAGGTGGTGGTTAAGCGGTGCCTGCTCCGGGATGGGCCGTATCCCGGGTTTCCCGCCACTGGAGCGGCGCTTTCGGGCCGGGCTCTGCGGCTGCCGGGGTTCGAGCGGGCGAGGGTCCGCCTGTTCGCCCGGCGTATCCTTGCGAGTTGTGGTCTGGGCCTCGTCGCCGGGGTGCCGCGCTTCAGCTTGCGAAGCGGCCGGCCAGTTTCGGTGGCAACGTCGGGGATGGCCGCGGAGCCATCGTGGCTGAGGGCGGCCGCGCGAAAACGCGCACGCCGCGCTGCTTGGCCTCGAGCGTTCACAGGGGCAGTCGGTGGCGTTGCGTGCCGGGTCGGCCAGCCGCCGCCACTGGAGGTGGGCCGCCATGCCGAGGCGATACGCTCGACGCTACATCCGGATCGGAATGTTGGGGCGCACCGCCGGATGGGGGCGGCTTTCAATCCCGCCTCTGCGCTTCAATGGAGCGCGGTGGGGAGCTCGGCCAAGTGCCGCCGGCCTGCCGCGCCCCCTCCGCCGGGCGGTCGGGCGCCGAAAAAGAGAGATGAGGCAGAAGCGGCCGCAGAATTGCGGTGCCGCCTTGCGCGTCATGGTGGGGCGTGCGCGAGAATGCGCCCGACGGCTTGCCCCTCCCCCTGGGCGGGAGAGGGCGTTTCGAGGCGGAAGACGCTCAGCTCGCCTTGATGCGCACCGGACGCAGCAGGAAGGCCGGCAGGTGCGACATGTCGGCGGGCTCATTCGCCCGCTCCCGCTCGCGGCGTCCGGCGGGACGCGCGTCACCGTCCTCGCGGGGGCGCCGGGTGCGTTCCGGACGCTCGCCGCGCTCGGGCCGCGGGGCGGCCTCGTCGCGGGCGGCGCGGGGTTCGCGCTCCGCCCTGGGTTCTCGTTCGGCTCTGGGCTCCCGTTCGGTCCTGGGCTCGCGCTCCCCCCTGGGCTCGCGGTCCTGCCTCGGCTCACGCTCGGCGCGAGGCGCACGTTCGGATCGGGCCGGACGCTCGGCCTTTGGCTCGCGCTCGCGCCGCGGCTCACCGTCGCTCGCCTCGCGCTCGGCCCGAGGCTCACGCTCGACGCGGCGCTTGCCGCGCAGGCGGCCGTCCTCGCGGCCCTCACGGCCCTCACGGCCTTCACGCTTCTCGCGCTTTTCCCGCGGCGGGGCGTCGCCCAGCGGGTCGCCCTGCCAGGGAACGGCATTGCCGATCAGCTTCTCGATGGCGGAGACCGACTTCGCGTCGAGGTGGGTCACGAGGGTGTAGGCGGTGCCGGAGCGCCCGGCGCGGCCGGTGCGGCCGATGCGATGGACATAGTCCTCCGCATGATGCGGCACGTCGTAGTTGAAGACGTGGCTCACCGCCGGAATGTCGAGGCCGCGGGCCGCCACGTCGGAGGCCACCAGCAGAGTGGCTTCACCGTTGCGGAACTGGTCGAGGGCCTTGATGCGGGCGTGCTGGTCCATGTCGCCGTGCAGGGCCACGGCATTGAAGCCGTGCTTCTGCAGCGAGCGGTGGAGCACCGCCACGTCGCGCTTGCGGTTGCAGAAGATGATGCCGTTCTGCAGCCCCTCGCAGCCGAGGATGAGGTTGCGCAGGGTCTCGCGCTTCTCATAGTCCTCGCGGCCGGAGGCCAGGAGCAGCTGGGTGACGGTGGTGGCGGTGGAGGCGGGCTTGGACACCTCCACCCGCACCGGGTTGGACAGGAACTGCGACACCAGGCGCTGGATCTCCGGCGGCATGGTGGCCGAGAAGAACAGGGTCTGCCGGGTGAAGGGCACCAGCTTGCAGATGCGCTCGATGTCCGGGATGAAGCCCATGTCCAGCATCCGGTCGGCCTCGTCGATGACGAGCACCTCGATGCCGGAGAGCAGCAGCCGGCCGCGCTCCACATGATCAAGCAGGCGGCCCGGGGTGGCGATGAGGACATCGACCCCGCGCACCAGCTTGGTATCCTGGTCGCCGAAGGAAACGCCGCCGATCAGCAGGGCGACGTTGAGTTTGTGGTTCTTGCCGTAGCGGACGAAGCTCTCCTCGACCTGCGCGGCAAGCTCGCGCGTCGGCTCGAGGATGAGGGTGCGCGGCATTCGCGCCCTGGCGCGGCCCTGCTCCAGCAGGGTCAGCATCGGCAGGGTGAAGGCGGCGGTCTTGCCGGTCCCAGTCTGCGCCAGGCCGAGAACATCACGGCGCGCCAGAACGTGGGGGATCGCTTGCGCCTGGATCGGCGTGGGCTGCGAGTAGCCCGATTCTGCGACCGCGGCGATGACTTTGTCGCTCAGGCCGAGTTGGGAAAATGGCATTGCATCTTTAATGATGCGGCGGCGCGCCGCTGATCGAACGTCCCGTGCCGTACGGGCTCAGACGAGGGGTCGTCGGTCGGCGCGCTTGGATTCGACAAATCTCGGACGACGCGCAGCAACATAGATTTATATTGCGCCGTGTCAAGAATTGCGTGCAGGTTGCGATTAGACGATCGTTCATGATCGCAGGGTCGGTGCCAATGCGGATGGCGCCGGGCCGGGGTCGCGCCCGCCGCGACCGATCTTCCCCAAGGGCAGGATATCCGCCCGGGCTCCCCGCCCCGGGACGACTGCCTCGTCTTTCCTGGATCAGGACCGCCGGCCCGCCTGTGCCGGCCGGTCCGCCGCAGTGTCTGGCCCGCTCTCATGCCTTTCCTCCTCGTCCTTGGCCTCGCAGCCTTCGCCAGCACCTTTTCGATGCGGGCGGTGGATCCGATGCTCAACATCCTCGCGACGGACCTCAAGGTCACGTTGCAGGACGTGGCGCTGCTCGCCAGCGCCTTCACCCTGCCTTATGCCGCCACGCAGCTGGTGTTCGGCCCCATCGGCGATGCCGTGGGCAAGGTGCGCCTGGTGCGGGTGAATCTCGTGCTGCTGGCCGTCGGCCTCGCTGCCTCCGCCCTGGCGGTGGGGCACGGCTCGCTGATGGCGGCGCGGGTGTTCTCCGGCGCGGTCGCCGGCGGGATCATTCCGGTGGTGCTTGCGGTGGTGGGCGACCGGGTCGGCTTCGGCGACCGCGCGGTGGCGCTGAGCCGGATCCTCCTTGCCATCGTGCTCGGCCAGCTCGTCGGCTCGTCCGCCTCTGGGGTGATCTCCGCCGTGGTGGGATGGCGGGCGGTGTTCTGGATGGCCTGCGCGGTCGCGGTGGTCGCAGCCGGTGCGGCGGCCTTCGGCATCACCGAGGTCCGGACCATCGAGAAGCTTTCGCTCCGGACTGCGGTCGCCCGCTACCGGCTGGTGCTCCGCAACCCGCTGGCGCTGAAGGTCTATGCGCTGGCAGCGGTGGAAGGCGCGGCCATCTTCGGCGCATTTCCCCTGGTGGCGCCGCTGATGGTGCGGCACGGCTTCGGCGACGCGGTGGAGGCGGGAATCGTGATCGCCGCCTTTGCGGTGGGCGGCACCGGCTACACGTTCGTGGTGGCTCATCTGGTGCGGCGGCTGGGGCTTTCCGGCACCGCGGCCACCGGCGCGGTGCTGGTGGGCCTGCTGCTGATCGCCGTGGCGCTGGCGCCCTGGCTGTGGCTGGCGGGCCTGGTGTTCGCGCTCGCCGGCTTCGCCTTCTACATGATCCACAACATGCTGCAGATCCTCGCCACCGAGCTGGCGCCGGAAGCCCGGGGATCCGGGATGGCGCTGTTCGCCACCTCGTTCTTCGCCGGGCAGGCGCTGGGCGCCATCGCGCTGGTGCAGCTGGCGCTGTATCTGGGGCCGGAGGGCGCGTTCATGGCCGCCGGCGCAATCATGCTGCTGCTTGCCTGGCCGGTGTCGCGGCTGCCCGGCGTGCCGGCCGCCCGTTAGAAGCGGCCATGAAGGCGCGGAACGCGGGGCTCCGGCGCTGACCCGCGCCCCCACACCCTGCCGGGCGCCGCCTGCCGCCTTAACTCAGATGTCCAGCAGGCCGTCGCCGGCGAACGCGGCGCGCTCGGAGATGAAGGAAAAGCGCGCCTCCGGCTTGTTGCCCATCAGCCGCTCCACCACGTCGGCGGTGGCGGCCGCCTCGGCATCGGCGATTGAGACCCGCTGCAGGGTGCGGGTCTTGCGGTCCATGGTGGTTTCCTTGAGCTGGGACGGCATCATCTCGCCGAGGCCCTTGAACCGGCCGATCTCCACCTTGCCCTTGCCGGAGAATTCCTTCTTCAGCAGTTGCGCCTTGTGGGCGTCGTCGCGGGCATAGAGGGTCTTCGCGCCCTGGGTGATCCGGTAGAGCGGCGGCACGGCGAGGAAGAGGTGACCCTCCTCGATCAGCTTGGGCATCTGGCGGAAGAAGTAGGTGACGAGGAGCGAGGCGATGTGCGCCCCGTCCACGTCGGCGTCGGTCATGATGATGACCTTCTCGTAGCGCAGGTCCGCGTCCCGGTAATGGGAGAGGGGCGCGCAGCCGAGCGCCTGACCGAGGTCGGTGAGCTGCTGGTTCTGGGCCAGCTTGTCGCGGGTGGCGCTGGCGACGTTGAGGATCTTGCCGCGCAGGGGCAGCACCGCCTGGGTCTTGCGGTCGCGCGCCTGCTTGGCGGAGCCGCCCGCCGAATCGCCCTCGACGATGAACAGCTCGGAGCCGGCGGCCTCGGTGTTGGAACAGTCGGCGAGCTTGCCGGGCAGGCGCAGCTTGCGCACCGCGGTCTTGCGGGAGACCTCCTTCTCCTGCTTGCGGCGCAGCCGATCCTCGGCGCGGTCGATGACGTGGTCGAGCAGGCGCGCCGCCTGCACCGGATTGGCGGCCAGCCAGTGGTCGAACGGATCGCGCAGCGCCGCCTCGACGATGCGCGCCGCCTCGGTGGTGGCGAGGCGGTCCTTGGTCTGGCCCTGGAACTCCGGCTCGCGGACGAAGACCGAGAGCATGGCGGCGCAGCCGGCGGTGATGTCGTCGCCGGTGATGACGCCGCCGCGCTTGCCCTGGCCGACCCGCTCGGCATGGTCCTTGAGGCCCTTCAGCAGCACGGCGCGCAGGCCGGTCTCGTGGGTGCCGCCGTCGGGGGTGGGGATGGTGTTGCAGTAGGAGGAGATGCCGCCGTCCGCATCCGCGACCCAGGCCACCGCCCATTCCACCGAGCCGTGGCCGCCGGTCTTCTTGATGCGGCCGGAGAAGATGTCCGGATGGACCAGGGTGTGGCCCTCCAGGTCGGCGGCGAGATAGTCGCGCAGGCCGCCGGGGAAGCGGAACACCGTCTTCTCCGGGATGTCGGTGCCCTTCACCAGCTCCGGATCGCACGACCAGCGGATCTCGACCCCGCCGAACAGGTAGGCCTTGGAGCGGGCCATGCGGAACACCCGCGCCGGCTCGAAGCGCAGCCCGTCGCCGAAGATCTGCGGATCGGGATGGAAGCGCACCCTGGTGCCGCGGCGGTTGGTGATCCGCCCCACCTCGGCCAGCGGCCCCTGCGGCGCGCCGCGCACGAAGGTCTGGCGGTAGAGGGTCTGGTTTCGCGCCACCTCCACCTCCAAAAGGTCGGAGAGGGCGTTGACCACCGAGACGCCGACGCCGTGCAGGCCGCCGGAGGTCTCGTAGACCTTGCTGTCGAACTTCCCGCCGGCATGCAGCGTGGTCATGATGACCTCGAGCGCCGACTTGCCGGGGAATTTGGGATGCTCCTCCACCGGGATGCCGCGGCCGTTGTCCGAGACGGTCAGGAAGCCGTCGGTGCCGAGCTGGACCTCGATGAAGGTGGCGTGGCCGCCCACCGCCTCGTCCATGGCATTGTCGATCACCTCGGCGAAGAGGTGGTGCAGCGCCTTCGAATCGGTGCCGCCGATATACATGCCCGGCCGGCGGCGAACCGGCTCCAGCCCTTCCAGCACCTCGATATGGGCGGCGGTGTAGTCGGAGGCCATGGCCGGCGGGCCGGCATCCGGACGCGCGGCCTCACCCTTGCCGCGGACGGCGGCCCTGGCGGCCGGCTTCGCCTCGGATTTGGCGCGGGCGGCGGCGCCGAAGAGATCGTCGGATTGGGACATGGGCCTTGATAGCGAAAGGGTGGGGCGGGGCAAGCCGCGATTCGCGCCTCGCCGCCGGATCATTGCCGCCCCATCATGACAGACGGACGGGTTAAGGGGAACATAACGGCAACGCGGCGTCGGTGGAATGCGGGGATGATCCGGTCTTCTCCCGGTCACGGATCCGGGTATAAGAGCCTCCGACAAACCCTCCGGGGACGGCCAGCCGGGCCTTCGGGTGCCTGCGGCGTTGCCGGTCCTCGTCGATGCGTCCAGCATCGGCTGCGGTCGGCGCCTTGCCGGAGACCGAAAAGTCCTCGGCCATCCTCAGCCCGGAGATTTTGTCAGAGGCTTTACGACGCCACGCCCCCGAGCGGGGCCTGCGGGAGAGATGGGTCATGGCAGACAAGGCGAAGGTCGCCGTCCTCGGCGCGTCCGGCTACACCGGCTCTGAGCTGGTGCGCCTGCTGCTGCGCCATCCGCGGGTCGAGATCGCCGCCCTCACCGCCGACCGCAAGGCCGGCAAGAGTATGGGCGAGGTTTTTCCCCAGTTCGCCCCGTTCGCCCTGCCGGTGCTGACCACCATCGCCGAGGTGGACTTCACCGCGGTGGACCTCGTCTTCTGCGCGCTGCCCCACGCCACCACCCAGAAGGTGGTGAAGGAGGTTTTCGAGAAGGCGCCAGGCGTGAAGGTGGTGGACCTTTCCGCCGACTTCCGGCTGCGCGAGCCCGGCGCCTACGAGCAGTGGTACGGGCACCCCCACAGCGCGCTCGAGTTGCAGCAGGAGGCGGTGTTCGGTCTCGTCGAGATCTATCGCGAGGACATCCGCAAGGCCCGGCTGGTGGCCAATCCCGGCTGCCACACCACCACCGCCATCCTGCCGCTGGTGCCGCTTCTGGAGGCCGGGGCGGTGGATCCCGATTCCATCGTGGTGGATTCCAAGACCGGCATGTCCGGGGCCGGCCGCGCCGCCAAGGAGGAGATGCTGTTCTCCGAGGTGTCGGAGGGGCTGCACGCCTATGCCGTCTCCGGCCACCGCCACATGGGCGAGCTGGACCAGGAATATTCGCGGGCTGCCGGGCGCAAGGTGACGCCAGTGTTCGTGCCCCACCTCATTCCCATGAACCGCGGCATCTACGCCTCGATCTCCGTGAAGACCACGGGCCGGGCCGAGGACCTGCACAAGATCCTCGCCGATTACTATCGCGACGAGCCGTTCGTGCATGTCCTGCCGTTCGGGCAGGCGCCGCAGTCGCGGCATGTGCGCGGCTCCAACATGGTGTTCCTGTCGGTG
Source organism: uncultured Xanthobacter sp. (assembly GCA_937872325.1). Lineage (GTDB taxonomy): Bacteria > Pseudomonadota > Alphaproteobacteria > Rhizobiales > Xanthobacteraceae > Xanthobacter. The sequence goes on from CALMSN010000170.1 coordinate 7,976, forward strand.
GCGGCGGACCGGGTGCCGGGGCGGGCCATCGTCTTCTCCACCCTCGACAACCTGGTGAAGGGCGCCTCCGGCCAGGCGGTGCAGAACATGAACCTGGTGCTCGGCTTCCCCGAGACCGAGGGGCTGGAGCAGATCGCCCTGATGCCGTAACGAGGGTTGCGCCCGTCCGGCCGCTCGCTTCGGGCGCCGGGCGGGCGGATCGCACGAGAGGGCAGCATGGCGCGGCAGGGCGGCACTGGCGAGGGGGCGATGACAGGACAGGCTGAAGGACGGGCCATCGCGGTTGCCAACATGAAGGGCGGCGTCGGCAAGACCACCACCGTCATCATGCTGGCGGAAGGCTTTGCCGCCGAGGGCAAGAGCGTGGTGGTGGTCGACCTCGACGCCCAGGCCAACGCCTCCTACTGCTTCACCGCCGACGAGGCGCTGAAGCTGATCCTGGACAAGCGGCGCTCGGTCACCTCGTTCCTTGCCGACCAGATCGTCTACGGCGACCGGCGCAGCATCCTCGACTATGTGACGCCGGAGATCTCCGAGGTCACCCAGGCGGGCGAACTGCTCTCCATCGCGCTGCTCGCCTCCAGCCCGCGGCTGCGGCTGCTGGAGCGGGAGATCGTCATCGAGCTGGCGGAGAAGAAGTACAGCCTGACCGCCTTCGAGGGGCGGGCGCTGCGAGTGCTCGACACCGCGCTGAAGGAGCTGCGCGCGGCCTACGACATCGTGCTGTTCGACTGCGCCCCGGGCATCTCCGCCTTCACCGAGGTGGCGATCCGGCTGGCCGACATCGTGATCGTGCCGACCATTCCGGACTACCTCTCGACGCTGGGCTTCGACGCCTTCCGCGCCTCCATCTGGGAGAATGCGCATATCCGGAAGTCGTCGCTGCCGCCGCCGAAGCGGCCGCCCATCATCCTTCCCACCCGGGTGAACGCCAACAAGGTGCAGCATAAGAACACCCTGGAAGAGATGCGTGCCGAGGCCGCCGAGGAGAAGGCGCCCTTCGGCCTGTTCGAGCTGACCGTCGCCAACCAGGCGCCGATCGAGAAGGCGATGGATCCGGAATATTTTGAGGAGCCGCCCACCTTCGTGCAGAAGTGGGGCACGGCGATCGACTCGGTGCGGGCCCTGACGCGCGAGACACGGAGATGGCTCGATGGCTGACGAGGTGGATTTCTTCAACATCCTGAAAGCCATTGCCGCCGAGCCGGCACTGTTCGCCCCGGCCGGCGATCTCGCCCGCAAGGCGGTGAACGACATCGTCCGCCTGCGCCTCGCCCTCGATGCCACCGATCTCGCCACGGTGCGGCGGGTCCGCGTCCTGATCGACGGTGCGGCCTTCGGCGAGGCGGTGGACGGGCTGCCCGCGGCCAAGGTCAAGACGCTGGTGACCCGGCTCGATCCCCACGCGGCGGGCCTCGCCACGGCGGCGGATCGGATCCGCCATCTCCTCGCCCTCGCGACGGGCGCCGCGGAGCCCTCCGCGGCCGCGGAGAAGAAGGCCGCAGCGAAGAAGCCGGCGGCCGCGCGCAAGAAGGCACCGGTGGAGGCTGCCGAGGCCGTCACGCCGACCGCCGAGCCCAGCGCCGGCGAGCCTGCCCGCAAGCCCCGGCGTCGGCTCACCGGCCGCACCGCCCTGCGGGTATCCGAGGATCGCTGAGCGGCGGGCGGGGCTGTACCGCGCTCGCGCCGGTGCGGCCTTGACGCGGGACGAAGGGGCATCCGCGCGCTCGTGGAGCGGAGCATCGGTAGGCAACCTGGCGACGACGGCTCACCCGCCGCACTCTGAGAGTGTCCGACGATCGCTGAGCGATGGGCAGATCGTTCGCGCGTTAGCCGCCGATCGCCCTTGGATCGAGAGGAAGCGGCATCCGCTTGCTCCCGGAGCGGGGCATCCAGCCTCAGGCTGCCGTTGGCAGCTCGCACCGGCCCTGCTGCCTTGGGAGTGTCGGAGGATCGCTGAGCGGCGTCGGTTCGTGCCCGCTCTGGCGCCCGCCCGGCCCTGAAGCCGCACCTGCTCGACCCCGCAAGGCAGTATCCGCCCGCAAGCCTTGGCGGCCCCTCACACCGCTCGCGCCATCCGGCCGGCGGCCGAGGCTCGCTCCGCGGTCGGCGGATGGTTCCGCCGCCGCAGGGCCGCTCCCGCTCACCGCAGCCCGAATGCCTCGGCCAGCAGGGTGTAGGAGGCGAGGCGGGCGGCGGGGTCGAACAGTACCGTCAGCACCATCACCTCCTCGGCGCCCAGAGCCTCGGCGACGGCGGTGATCTCGGCCTTCACCTGCGCCGGCGTGCCCACCGCATAGCCCGGCCACCGGCCGCCCGGGGCGGCGAAGGGGTCGGAGGTGTCGGTGCCGAGCTCGCGCAGGGCGGCGTCGGGCGCGGCGAGGGGCTGCTTGTCGCCGCGGCGGATGCGCCGGCGAAACAGCCGGGTAGTGGCGAACAGGCGCTGCGCCTCCGCCTCGGTCTGCGCGCAGACGGCGCCCATGGCCAGGATCACCCGCCCCCGGTCGCCGAGGCCGGCTGACGCGAGGCGGCGGCGATAAAGATCCACCGCGTCCCCGGTCGGTCCGGAATCGATGAAGTGGGCGAAGGCGTAGGGCAGGCCGAGCCGGCCGGCCAAATCCGCGCTCCAGGTACTGGAGCCGAGCATCCACACTTCCGGACCCAGCCCGCCGGCGGGGGAAACCAGGATGTCGCCGTAGGGGTGGCCCTGTGGAAAGCTGCCTTGCAGGAACGCGAGGAGCTGGGCCACCTGCTGCGGGAAGTCGTCGCCGAGATGGCCGCCGGCATCGGGTCGGCGCTGCAGCGCCATCACCTCGTAGCCGGCGCCGCCGGGCGCCCGGCCGAGGCCGAGGTCGATGCGGCCGGGCGAGAGCGCTTCCAGCATGCGGAAGCTCTCGGCCACCTTCAGCGGCGCATAATAGGGCAGCAGCACCGCGCCCGAGCCGACCCGGATGCGGACGGTCTCGGCGGCGATGCGGGCGATCAGGATTTCCGGCGCCGTGGAGGCCAGCGCCGGCATGGCATGGTGCTCGGCGATCCAGTAGCGGGTGTAGCCGAGCGCGTCCGCCGCCTTGGCCAAGGCGACCGAATTGGCGAGCGCCGTGGCGGGATCCATGCCGGCGGAGACGGGCGACTGGTCGAGGATGGACAGGCGCACGGCACCCCCCTGCGAAGCCGGAAGGATTGCGGCCTACTTCTCCACCGCGACCACGCGGCCGTTCTCCACCGAGAGTGCGAGCTGGCCGGACTTCAGCGCCAGCGCATGGTCGCCGAACAGCTCGCGCCGCCAGCCCTTCAGCGCCGGGACGTCGGCCTCGTCGTCGGTGGCGATGCGCTCCAGGTCCTCGGTGGTGGCAATCACCTTGGCGGCCACCGCATTGCGCTCGGCGGTCATGCGCAGCAGCACCTTGAGCAGCTCCACCGTCGCCGAGGCGCCGTTGGGAAGGGGCTTGGCCTTCTCCAGGCGGGGCAGGGGCTTGGGGACGCGGGCGGTGCCGCGCTTCACCGCCTCCAGCACCGCCTCGCCCTAACGCGAGCGCTCGAAGCCCTTGGGCAGGGAGCGCAGCTCGGCGAGCTTCTCGGGGCTCTGCGGCTGCTGGATGGCGATCTCGCCGATCACCTCGTCCTTGATGATGCGGCCGCGGGGCATGTCGCGGGCATGGGCCTCGCGCTCGCGCCAGGCGGCCACCTCCACCAGCACCGCCAGCTCGCGCGGCTTGCGCACGCGGGATTTCAGCCGGGTCCAGGCGGTCTCGGGATTCTGGTCGTAGGTGGCGGGGGAGGTGAGCAGGTGCATCTCCTCGCCCACCCATTCGCTGCGGCCGCGGGTGTCGAGGTCGGCGGTCAGCTCCAGGTAGATGTCGCGCAGGTGGGTGACATCGGCCAGGGCGTAGTCGAACTGCGCCTTGTTGAGCGGGCGGCGCGACCAGTCTGTGAAGCGCGACGACTTGTCGATGGCCTGGCCGCAGACCCTCTGCACCAACTGGTCGTAGGAGATGCTATCACCGTACCCCAGAACCATCGCCGCGACCTGGGTGTCGAACACCGGGTGCGGGATGAGGCGGGCGAGGTGCCAGATGATCTCGATGTCCTGCCGGCCGGCATGGAACACCTTCATCACCCGATGGTCGCCCATCAGGTGATAGAGCGGCGAGAGGTCGATGCCGTCGGCGAGGGCGTCCACGACGACGGCCTCTTCCGGCGAGGCGAGCTGCACCACGCACAGCTTCGGCCAGAAGGTGGTCTCGCGCAGGAATTCGGTGTCGACGGTGACGAACGGGTGGCGGGCGAAGCGCTCGCAAGCCGCTGCCAGCGCGTCGGTCGATATGATGGGCTCCATGCCGGCAACATACCCGCGCCGTTGCATGGGCGACAAGGGAATGTGGCACAAATTCGTCGCCTGAGGTCGGCGATGTGACGCGGCCCCGCCGCTGTCCCCCGGCCAAACGCCCGGAAGGGACGCGGGCGGGCCGCGTGGCGACCACATCCGGCATGATTTCGGAGCCCTGGAGGGCGGTGGCGATTTCGATCCGGAGTGAGCGGCCGCCCCTCGGCCTGCACGCGCCCAAGCTTGACAACCCCCGCCCCGCATGCACCTTCCTCGCCCCGCCTTCGGCGCGGTTTTCGTGCGGACGGACGGCCCGCGGCGCGCCTGATGCTGCCCGGTCGCCTGTCCCTCCGAATATCGTGCCGGGCCTGCCGGCGCCTTGCGCCTCATGTCCGCGCCGGTCGGGCCTCGCGGCTCCCGCGCCTCACGTTTCAGCCTGGAAAGGGCGAGCCATGCACCGCTACCGCACTCATACCTGCGGCGCGCTGACCAGTGCCGAGGAGGGCACGACCGTCCGCCTCTCCGGCTGGTGCCACCGCATCCGCGACCATGGCGGCGTGCTGTTCATCGACCTGCGCGACCATTACGGCCTCACCCAGGTGGTGGTGGATCCCGACAGCGCCGCCTTCAAGGATGCCGAGAAGGCCCGCTCCGAATGGGTCATCCGCATCGACGGCAAGGTGCGCAAGCGCCCCGAGGGCACCCTCAACCCCGATCTCGCCACCGGCGAGGTGGAAGTCTACGCCACCGAGCTGGAGGTGCTGGGCACCGCCGCCGAGCTGCCGCTGCCGGTGTTCGGCGACCAGGACTATCCCGAGGAGACGCGGCTCAAGTACCGCTTCCTCGACCTGCGGCGCGAGAAGCTGCACAAGAACATCATGACCCGCGGCGCGATCATCGACGCCATGCGGGCGCGGATGAAGGGGCAGGGCTTCTTCGAGTTCCAGACCCCCATCCTCACCGCCTCCTCGCCGGAGGGCGCGCGCGACTTCCTGGTGCCGAGCCGCATCCATCCCGGCAAGTTCTATGCGCTGCCGCAGGCTCCCCAGCAGTACAAGCAGCTGATCATGATGAGCGGCTTCGACCGCTACTTCCAGATCGCCCCCTGCTTCCGCGACGAAGATCCCCGCGCCGACCGCCTGCCGGGCGAGTTCTACCAGCTCGACCTGGAGATGAGCTTCGTCGAGCAGGAAGACATCTTCGCGGCGGTGGAGCCGGTGATCCGCGGCGTGTTCGAGGAGTTCGCCGACGGCAAGCCGGTGACCCAGAACTGGCCGCGCATCCCCTACGCCACCTCCATGCGCAAGTACGGCACCGACAAGCCGGACCTGCGCAACCCGCTGGAGATGCAGGAGGTTTCCGAGCATTTCCGAGGCGCGGGCTTCAAGGTCTTCGCCCGGATGCTGGAGGTGGAGAAGAACGAGGTGTGGGCGATCCCCGCGCCCGGCGGCGGCTCGCGCGCCTTCTGCGACCGGATGAATTCCTGGGCGCAGGGCGAGGGCCAGCCCGGCCTCGGCTACATCATGTGGCGCGAGGGTGACGAGGGCGCCGGCCCCATCGCCAACAATATCGGCGCCGAGCGCACCGCCGCCGTCCGCGCCCAGCTCGGCCTCAAGGCGGGCGACGCCGCCTTCTTCGTCGCCGGCGATCCGGACAAGTTCGTGAAGTTCGCCGGCCTTGCCCGCACCCGGGTGGGCGAGGAGCTGAACCTCATCGACAAGGACCGCTTCGAGCTGGCCTGGATCGTCGATTTCCCGTTCTACGAATGGAGCGAGGACGAGAAGAAGATCGACTTCTCGCACAATCCTTTCTCCATGCCGCAGGGCGGGCTGGAGGCGCTGAACTCGCAGGATCCGCTCAAGATCAAGGCGTTCCAGTACGACATCGCCTGCAACGGCTACGAGATCGCCTCGGGCGGCATCCGCAACCATCGTCCCGAGGCGATGGTGAAGGCGTTCGAGCTCGCCGGCTATGACGAGGCGACGGTGATCGAGCGCTTCGGCGGCATGTATCGCGCCTTCCAGTATGGCGCCCCGCCCCATGGCGGCATGGCGGCGGGCGTGGATCGCATCGTCATGCTGCTGTGCGGCACCACCAACCTGCGCGAGATCTCCATCTTCCCCATGAACCAGCAGGCCCTCGACCTGCTGATGGGGGCGCCCAACGAGGCGAGCCCGAAGCAGCTGCGCGAGCTGCATATCCGCGCGGTGCCGCCGCAGAAGTGAGTGCGGCACCGGGCCGCCGCGATTGTCGGCGGACGGTGGGACGAACGGGAAAAGCAAGTGTAGGCTCCGCCCCCGGAGCGGCGCCGCGGCACAGCGGCGGGTTCGCCGGCTCCGGGGAGGAACCCATGCGAAATGCGCTGACGTGGATCGTGGCCGCGGCCCTGCTGTTTCCGGTCGCCGCCGCGGCGGAGGGGCCGTCCGACGCCCTCGCCCAGAAGGTGGTGACGCTTTCGGTCGCCCCCGGCATCGACGGCCGCTTCGCGCGGATGATCGGCATCGCCGTGGAACGCCAGCCGGCCGATCGCAAGGCCAAGGCCAAGGCCGATTTCGACGCCGCCGCCGCCGCCATTCGCGCCGATACGCTGAAGATCTTCACCACCTATTACGCCTCCAGCTTCACCCCGGCCGAGCTGCGCGACCTCGTCGCCTTCTACGAAGGCCCGCTGGGCAAGAAGCTCGTGGCCGTGGAGGAGAACAAGCCGGCGGCGGTGAATTCCGAGATCCAGAAGCAGATCGTCAAGCTGGTGAGCGCGCTGCAACTGCCCGCCGACGGCGGGCGCTGAGGGCGTTCGGCCGCGTGCGATGCATCCCCCGGGAGCCGGGCCTTGAAGCCCTGGCCGGGTCCATGCATCGCTCCCGTCAGGAAACACGGTCTCCGGCCAGCTTGCCGCGCAAGCCGGGCCGGTGCCGGCCCCGCAGCGCGATCTGGCCGGTGCATCGCCGTGTGAAATATTGGTAGAGAACGCGCTCCCCGGCCGCCACCCAGCGGCCGGCGCGCGCTCCAGGATCCCGGTGATGTCCGCACTTCCCCCCGTTCCCGATCTTGAAACGCTGCTCTCCGGCGGCAAGCGCGCCATGGCGCAGGCGCTGGCCGCGGTGGAGACCCGCCGTGGCACGCCGGGTCTGGTGGCCCTGCTCGATGCCGCCGCCCGCGCCGGCCGGGCCCTCACCCTCGGCCTCACCGGCCCGCCGGGGGTCGGCAAGTCCACCCTCACCAACGCTTTGGTGCAGCGCGCCCGCGCCGCCGGGCTGCGGGTGGCGGTGCTGGCGGTGGATCCCTCCTCGCGGCGCACCGGCGGCGCCCTGCTCGGCGACCGGGCGCGGATGAAGACCGATCCGGACGACCGCGACGTGTTCGTCCGCTCCATGGCGGCGCGCGACCGGCTCGGCGGCCTCTCCGACGATGCGGTGGCGGCGGTGGTGCTGCTGCGGGCGGCCTACGACCTCGTCATCGTCGAGACCGTGGGGGTCGGCCAGTCGGAGGCCGACATCTCGCTGGTGGCCGATACCGTGGTGCTGTGCATCCAGCCCGGCTCCGGCGACAGCCTCCAGTTCATGAAGGCCGGGGTGATGGAGCTGCCGGACATCGTGGTGGTCACCAAGGCCGACATGGTGGAGGTGGCGCGGCGGGCGCAGTCGGAGGTCGCCGGCGCGCTCTCCCTGTCTGGTGCGGGGACCCGCGGTTGGACGGTACCGGTGATACGCCTTTCCGCCACCCAGGGGGAGGGGCTGGACGCCTTCGACCGGGCTGTGACCGATCATCGCGCCTTCCTGGGCACGGAGGACCGGCGCGCGCGGCTGCGGGCCGAGCAGGAGCGCAAGTGGGTGGACGAGGCGGTGCGGGTACGATTCGGCACCTGGGGCCTTGCCCTTGCACGGCGCATGACGATTTCCGCCGCCACTCCGTTCGCCCGCGAGGCGGAACTCGCTGCCCGGTTAACCAGCCGGCAAGATTGATCAGACAATGCTCTTGCCTGTCGCCGGCAAGCCACAGCCGGCCACCTTCGGGTCGCTTTCTCGACAGATTGCGGTGCGAAGGGGACAGAACCTATCCGGGCCGGTGACTTGCCGCAGTGCACGCGCCGGACGTGATCCAGCTTGAAGGTCCCGGTCGCGGCATCGCCGAACCGGGGATCTTCCGGGGGCAAGGCATGGGGCGTTTATTGGAGCGATCAACCGGGCGATCCGTGCGGCCATTCCGGGCGCAGCCGATCCCGCAGCGGCAGGCGCCGCCCGCGGTGCGGGCGACCCTCGTGATGACCGCCCTGATGGCCGCCGCAGCCCTGGGCCTTGGCCCCGCCGGCGCCGAGACCCGGCCGGGACCCCGCACGGTATCCGCATCGGCCGGCGCGCCGACGCCGCCGGTGAAGCTTGCAACCCTGGTTCGGCCGCACGACCGCACCGCTTCCGATGCCGCCGCGCTCATCCCCGCCCGTCTCGATGACAGCGCCGGGAGCGATGCCGAGGCGCAGCCGCTGGTCTGGGGCGCGCCGGTGGACGGCGGCGCCCATGCCGACGACGCCTTCGCCTATCCCCCGCCGCTGGTGCTGACCGAGACCCCTGAGGCGCCCGCCGCGGCGCCGGAGCCGCAGGTTTCGGAGCATCTGGAGGCCGCGTTCAACATCCTGCTGGAGCTGCCGCTCGCCCAGGAAGCCGCCATCGCCGCCGCGAGCCTGGTGGACGACGCCACGTTCGGGCCCGATCTCGGCACCATCCGCGAGGCCTGGCCGCAGGACGGCGCCCCGCCGGATTCGGCAGCGGCCATCGATGAAGTCCGGCTCGATCCGGCGCATCTGGGCACCACCCTGTTCGCCAGAGAGGGCGGGCGGATCGTGGAATCGTCGCTGCACGCGGATCCGGCCGCCATCTTCGGGGTGGATCCGGCGCTGTTTCCCCCGGTCGCCTTCGAGCACCACGCGGCGCCCGACGCGCCTGGAGCGGACGGCGTGGCCATGGCCGCGGTGTCCTTTGCCGGCATCGATCTCGACGTGACGCAAGAGCGCGATGGCATCTGGCCATCGCCGGCCGAGCGCATGGAGCTCACCGGCCCGCAGCTCGCCAAGGCGCGCAAGTGCCTGGCGGAGGCGATCTATTTCGAGAGCCGCGGCGAGCCCAAGCGGGGCCAGATTGCGGTGGCGCAGACCATCGTCAACCGGGTGTTCTCCGGCTACTACCCCAAAACCGTGTGCGGCACGGTCTACCAGAACGCGCACCGGCACCTCGCGTGCCAGTTCACCTTCGCCTGCGACAACGTGAAGGACGTGATCCGCGAGCCGGACATGTGGGTGCAGGCCAACGAGATCGCCGCCGACATGCTGGACGGCAAGCTCTGGCTCGACAGCGTCGGCCGGGCCACCCACTACCACGCCTATTGGGTGCATCCGAGCTGGGTGCGGGAGATGAACAAGCTCGACCGCATCGGCGTGCACACCTTCTACCGCCCCCGCAAGTGGACGAGCTGAGCGGCGGCGCAGCGGCGTGAAGGCGCGCGGCGCCCCCTAAAACGCAAAAGGCCCCGGCAGTGCCGGGGCCTTTGTCTTTGGGCGGGGGCTCATCCGACCCCGGTCTGCGCCTCCACCGCCGCCACCGCCGTCATGTTGACGATGCCGCGGGCGGTGATGGACGGGCTGAGGATATGGGCAGGCTTGGCCGTGCCCATCAGGATCGGCCCGACCGGCAGGGAATCGCCCAGCACCTTCAGCATGTTGTAGGCGATGTCGGCGGCGTCGAGGTCGGGCATCACCAGCACGTTGGCGACGCCGTGGAGCTGGGCGCCGGGGAAGGCGCGCTTGCGGATATCCTCCAGCAGCGCCGCATCCGCCTGCATCTCGCCGTCCACCTGCAGGTTCGGCGCCCGCTCGCGCAGGATGGCGAGGGCCGAGCGCACCCGCTTGGCCGACAGCGTCTCGTGGCTGCCGAAGTTGGAGTGCGACAGCAGCGCCACCCGCGGCTCCAGCCCGAAGCGCCGCACGTGGGCGGCGGCCAGCACCGTCATCTCGGCAAGGTCGGGAGCGGTGGGCTCGGTCTGGATCTGGGTGTCGCAGATGAAGAAGTTGCCCTTGGGGGTGATGAGCAGCGACAGCGCCGCCAGCTCCTTCACCCCCGGGGCGAGGCCGATGATGTCGCGCACCTGGCGCAGGTGGCGGGTGAAGCGGCCCTCGATGCCGCACAGCATGGCGTCCGCCTCGCCTCGCCGCACCGCCAGCGCCGCGATCACGGTGGGATGGGTGCGCACCAGGGTGCGGGCGGCATCGGGCGTGACGCCGCGCCGGCCGGCGACCTCCACATATTCCTTCACATAGTCGCGGTAGCGCGGATCGTCGTCCGGGTTGATCAGTTCGAAGTCGACGCCGGCCCGGATCGACAAGCCGAAGCGCTTGATCCGGTTCTCCACCACGTTGGGGCGGGCGACCAGAACCGCGCGGGCGACGTTTTCCTCCACCACCGCCTGCACGGCGCGCAGCACGCGCTCGTCCTCGCCCTCGGCGTAGATGATGCGCTTGATGTTGGCCTTCGCCCGGCTGAACAGCGGGCGCATGATGAAGCCGGAGCGGTGGACGAAGTCGTCCAGCCTGGCCTCGTAGGCGTCGAAGTCGGCGATGGGCCGGGTGGCGATGCCGCTCTCCATGGCCGCCCGGGCGACCGCCGGGGCGATCCGCAGGATGAGGCGCGGATCGAACGGCGAGGGAATGAGCGAGTCGGGGCCGAACATGCGGGTCTCGCCGCCATAGGCGCGGGCCACCACGTCGGAGGGGGTCTCGCGGGCCAGCGCCGCGATGGCTTCCACCGCCGCCATCTTCATTTCGGCATTGATGTCGGTGGCGCCCACGTCCAGCGCCCCGCGGAAGATGTAGGGGAAGCAGAGGACGTTGTTGACCTGGTTCGGGAAGTCCGAGCGGCCGGTGCAGATCATGGCGTCGGGCCGGGCCTCGCGGGCGAGCTCCGGCATGATCTCGGGGGTCGGGTTGGCGAGGGCGAGGATGAGCGGATGGTCCGCCATCTTCTTCACCATCTCCGGCTTCAGCACCCCGCCGGCGGAGAGGCCGAGGAAGATGTGGGCGCCTTCGATCACCTCGTCGAGGGTCCGCAGGTCGGTCTTCTGGGCGAACTTTTCCTTGTAGGGGTCCATCAGGGTGTTGCGGCCCTCATAGACCAGCCCCTCGATGTCGGTGACCCAGATGTTCTCCTTCTTCGCCCCCAGCGTCACCAGCAGGTTGAGGGAGGCGAGGGCGGCCGCGCCGGCGCCCGAGGCGACGATCTTGAGGTCCTCGATCCTGCGCTGGCCGACCTCCACCGCGTTGCGCACCGCGGCGCCGACGATGATGGCGGTGCCGAGCTGGACGTCCTGGAAGACCGGGATCTTCATGCGCTCGCGCAGCTGGGCTTCCACCTCGAAGCACTCGGGGGCCTTGATGTCCTCGAGGTTGATGCCGCCGAAGGTGGGCTCCAGCGCGCTGATCACCTCCACCATCCGCTCGACGGTCAGCGCATCGATCTCGATGTCGAACACGTCGATGCCGGCGAATTTCTTGAACAGGACCGCCTTGCCCTCCATCACCGGCTTGCCGGCGAGCGGGCCGATATTGCCGAGGCCGAGCACGGCGGTGCCGTTGGAGACCACGCCCACGAGGTTGGCGCGGGCGGTCAGCTCGGCCGCCTGGAGGGGATCGGCTGCGATGGCGTCGCAGGCCGCGGCGACGCCGGGGGAGTAGGCCAGGGCGAGGTCGCGCTGGTTGCCCAGCGGCTTGGTCGCCTGGATCTCCAGCTTTCCGGGCTTGGGGTAGCGGTGGTAGATGAGCGCGCCCGAGCGCAGGTCATCGGAAATGTTGGAAGCCATGGCCGTCCCCCCGGTGTGTGACCCGTTCTTCTGAAGGCGGCGGGCAAAGTAGCGGGCACGCATCCTTATGTCACGGCTGGAAGCCGGGTTTGAGTTATGTTGCATGCGCATGGTCGCTCTGCGTCGGCTGCTGCAGTTCGGAAGGATC
>CALMSN010000171.1 GCA_937872325.1 uncultured Xanthobacter sp.
ATTCCACCAGAAGCAGGCGCTGCTCGCAGCCCATGATTGCCTCCAGAGCGTTGCGCATCAAGTTCAGCAGCACCTGCTGCACCTGGACCTTGTCGGCGAGCACCACGTCGCTGCCCGGCTCGTAGTGGAAACGGACCTGGATTCCATGCTCCTTGGCCCCCACCAGGGCCAGGGCGCTCGCCTCGTCGACCATCTTGGACAGGCTCTCCACCCGCCGCTCGCTCTCCCCGCGGGAGACGAAGTCGCGCAGGCGGCGGATGATCTGGCCGGCGCGGATGGCCTGCTCGCCGGCCTTCTCCAGCGCCCCGCGCAGCATGTCGCCGGGCGGAGCGTCGCTGTCCAGCAGCCGGCGCGAGCCCTTGATGTAGTTGGCGATGGCCGACAGCGGCTGGTTCAGCTCGTGGGCCAGCGCCGAGGCCATCTCGCCCATGGCGGTGAGGCGGGAGATGTGCACCAGCTCCGATTGCAGCTCCTGCAGTCGGGCCTCGGTCTCCTGCCGCTCGGTCAGGTCGCGGATGAAGCCGGTGAAGAACCCCTCGTTGGCCGAGCGCATCTCGCCCACCGACAGCTCCATGGGAAAGGTGGTGCCGTCCTTGCGCTCGCCCACCACCACCCGGCCGATGCCGATGATTCGCCGCTCGCCGGTGGCAAGGTACCGGGCGACATACTGGTCGTGGTTCTGCCGGTGCGGCGAGGGCATCAGGATCGAGACGTTCCGGCCCACCACCTCGGCGGCGCCGTAGCCGAACAGGCGCTCGGCGGCGGTGGAGAAGGAGCGCATGATGCCGCGCTCGTCGATCACCACCATGGCGTCGGGCACGGTATCGAGGATCGAGGTGAGGTGGGCTTCCCGGGCCTCCAGGGCACGGTTGCGGGCGTCGGCATCGCGCCGGGGGCGCAGCAGCCGCCCGCCCAGAACCGCCACCCCCGCGCCATTGAGCAGGAAGAACGCGGCGGCGAGCAGGTCGATCCCGCCCGGCGGCGACCCGGCGACGGAGAGGAGGGCCCCGCCCACGAGCGCGGTGGCCAGCGCCGCCAGCGCGCTGGCCGGGCCGAAGGCGCTCATGGCCACCACCGCGCCCAGCAGCACCATCAGCCCGCCTGCGGACAGCGCCCCCAGGCCCAGGAGCCGCGCCAGCACCAGCGCCGCCAGGGCTGCGGCACAGCCGCACGCCAGGCCCCACAGCGGACGAAGCCCGGCCGGCAGGCCCGCGCCGCCGGCAGCGGGGGATTTGTCCTCGATCACGTCCCTCATCCTGTATCCGATTACCTTTCTTCGCCCCGCATCGCCTCCGGGATTCTACCTAAGGAGAGAGCCTTAAGTGTTCGATCCGAATTTCTTGCATACCGGCCGCCGACTAACCATGACCCGCATACTCCTCAATGAGGGTCGCCCCATGTCGAGCCCCGCCGCCGCCATTGCCGAGAAAGCCTATGTCCAGCCGGTCGGGCCGGGAAGGTGGTCGGACGATATCGAGCATCCGCGCCCGGTCGACATGGTGAAGTCGCTCGGCGTGGTCGCCTCCTACGACCGCAACAGCGAGATCTTCGGCGAGGATGCCGCCCCCGAGCACCTCTACGTGGTCCTCTCCGGCGCGGTGCGCATCTGCAAGCTGCTCGGCGACGGGCGCAGGCAGATCGAGACCTTCTGCATGGCCGGCGACGTGTTCGGCTGGGAGATGGGCCCGCGCCACCGCTTCTCCGCCGAGGCGGTCAACGACTGCAAGGTGGCCCGCATCAAGCGCACCATGCTGTTTGCCCGCGCCGCCGACGATGCGGACCTCGGCCACGCCTTGTGGGCGCTGACCGCCGCCGAACTGGGCCGGGCGCAGGATCACCTCCTCGTCCTCGGCCGCAAGACGGCGCAGGAGCGGGTCGCCACCTTCCTCCTCGACATGGCGGGCCGCAACGGCACCACCGCCAGCGAGGTCACCCTGCCCATGTCGCGGCAGGACATCGCCGACTATCTCGGCCTTACCATCGAGACGGTGTCGCGCACCCTGACCCATCTCGAGGAAGTGGCGGCCATCGCGCTGCCCTCCTCCCGCCGGGTGGTGCTGCGCGACGTCGCCGCCCTCAAGCGGCTGAACGCCTGAGACTTCGCCGCCCCCGGATGGGGCGGCCCGGTTCGGATGGCCTCGCGCCGTCCGGGCGAGGGGGTGGAAAATCTCCCGCCGCATTGCTGGCACGCTCGGCTCATACCGCCGCGGCGTGCCTTTTCTTTTCAGGCTCCGCCGCCCGCGCCGGCGCCAGATGCGCATCGAACACCGCGCACACCACCCGGGTGAAGGCCCGCGCGGCCTCCGGCACCGAAACCACCGCGCCCTGACGCGCGGCGATGCCGTCGGCGATCAGCGGTTCCAGACGGGCGACCTCGGCGGCGAAGCTGCCGGCCGGGGCGCCATGGGCGGCGCAGACCGCATCCAGATCCACCGCCAGGTCGCACATCAGCCGCTCGATCACCGCCCGGCGCAGCCGGTCGTCGTCGGTGACGGCGATGCCGCGGGCGACCGGCAGGGTGCCGGCCTCCACCGCCTTGTGCCAGGCGGGGGTGGAGGGAAGGTTCTGCACATAGCCCTGCGGCAGGGCGCCGATGGAGGAGGCGCCGAAGCCGATCAGCACCGGCGCGTCATCGGTGGTGTAGCCCTGGAAGTTGCGCTTCAGCGTCCCGTCCGCCGCCCGCCGCGCCATGGGGTCGGCCGGGTGGGCGAAATGGTCGAGGCCGATGGGCACGTAGCCGGCCTCGGCCAGGACGGCGGCCACCCGGTCCGCCTGGGCGAGGCGCGCGGCAGGGCCCGGCAGGGTATCCTCCGCGATCAGGGTCTGGTGCTTCTTCATCCACGGCACATGGGCGTAGCCGAACACCGCGATGCGATCCGGCGCCAGCGCCAGCGCCGCCTCGACGGTGCGGGCGACGCCCTCCACCTCCTGGTGCGGCAGGCCGTACATCAAGTCGAGGTTGAGGGCCTGGATGCCGGCGGCGCGCAGGGCGTCGGCCACCGCCTGGGTCTCCTCCACCGACTGGATGCGGCCGATGGCCTCCTGCACCAGCGGGTCGAGGTCCTGCACCCCGAGGCTCGCGCGATTGAAGCCCTCCCGCGCCAGCACCGCCACCTTGACGGCATCCATCACCCGCGGATCGATCTCAATCGCGATCTCGGCATCGGGAGCGAAGGCGAAGGCGGCGCGCAGGGCGCCCATGACGGCGGCGAAGTCCTCGTCCGCCAGGGCGGTCGGGGTGCCGCCGCCGAAATGCAGGTGGGTGACCCGAAGGCCGGCCGGCAAGTGGCGGGCGACGAGGCCGATCTCGTCCACCAGCCGCCGGGCATAGGCCTCCACCGGGGCGCGATGGCGCGCCACCTGGGTCTGGCAGCCGCAATAAAGGCACAGCTCGGCGCAGAACGGGACGTGCACGTAGAGCGACACCGCGCTGCCGGCCGGGATGGCCTCGAGCCAGCGAGCGTAGGTCGCGGCATCCACCGCCGGCGAGAAATGCGGCGCGGTGGGATAGCTGGTGTAGCGCGGCACCGGCGCGCCGTAGCGGGCCAGCAGCGCGCCGGAATCGCGGGCGGGCGCGGCGGCGAAGGGTGAGAGGGCGACGGGGGCAGTCATCCCCCTTGCATGCAGCGGTACGGCCGTTTCCGCCTTGACGTGGCGCAAGCGCGCCCGCCGCGCATGCCGTGCGCCCTAATCCCACGCCGCACGAGGACGGCATGGGCCTGGGCGGTGCGCACGCAAGGCATGAGAGGGCACAGGCGATGGCTTTGGGCGCTCCGCACACCATCGACAGCCTCCCCTTCGCGGAGCGGGGCGGCGATGGAAAGCCACGCCAGCAGCCAGGGATCAGGTCGAGTCCGGAGGCGGTCGACGTCCAGACGCAGCGGGTATCCGGGAAATGCCCGCAGCTCCCTCAGGGGTCTTCGGGCGAGCGCCGGCCTCACCCGGCTTTGCTGGCCAGCGCCTGCGCCACCTTGGAGGTGGAAGCCCGCCCCAGCGCCGCGGTGATCGCCCGCCCGGCGGCGGCGAGCCGGTCGAGGTCGACGCCGGTGGCGATGCCCATGCCGTCCAGCATGTAGACGAGATCCTCGGTGGCGAGGTTGCCCGAGGCGCCCTTGGCATAGGGGCAGCCGCCGAGCCCGGCCACCGCGCTGTCCACCGTGGCGATGCCCAGATCCAGGCAGGCCAGCACGTTGGCCAGCGCCTGGCCGTAGGTGTCGTGGAAATGCAGCGCGGTGCGCTCCACCCCGATCGCCGCCGCCACCGCCTGCGCCATGGCCTTCGCCTTCGCCGGGGTTCCGACCCCGATGGTATCGCCCAGCGAGACCTCGTAGCAGCCCATGGCCACCAGCTTCTCGGCCACCTCCACCACGCTGGAGACCGGCACCTCGCCCTGGTAGGGGCAGCCGAGGACGCAGCTCACATAGCCGCGCACCGCGATGCCCTTCTCCCGCGCCAGCGCCATCACCGGCACGAAGCGCTCCAGGCTCTCGGCGATGGAGCAGTTGATGTTCTTGCTGCTGAAGGCCTCGGAGGCGGCGGCGAACACCGCCACCTCGCTCACCCCGGAGGCTGCCGCCAGCTCCATGCCCTTGAGGTTGGGGGTCAGCACCGGATAGGTGACCCCCGCCTGCGGGGTGATGGCGGCCAGCACCTGCGCGGTATCGGCCATCTGCGGCACCCATTTGGGCGAGACGAACGAGCCGCTCTCGATCACCTTGAGCCCGGCCCCGGCCAAGGCGTCGATCAGCGCCACCTTGGCGGCGAGAGGCACCACGCCCGGCTCGTTCTGCAGGCCGTCGCGCGGCCCCACCTCGACGATGCGCACAAAAGCAGGCAGGGCCATCACGCGTCCTCCAGCACCAGCAGCTCGGCACCCTCGTCCACGAGGTCGCCGACGCCGAAATTGAGCGCCTTCACCCGGCCGTCGCGCGGCGCGGTGACGGTATGCTCCATCTTCATGGCCTCCACCACCACCAAGGCGGTGCCCTTGGTCACCTCCTGCCCCCGTTCCACCGCGATGCGGATGATGGTGCCGGGCATCGGCGCCACCAGCCGCCCGGCGGTGCCGGTGGCGGCCAGCGAGGCGAGGCGGGGGTCGATGAACTCGACGCTCTGCGCATCGCCGCGGGCGAAGACGGTGAGCGCGGTGCCGGTGTGCACCACCCGGGCGGTGAGGGCGACGCCGTCGAGCCGGGCCTTGAGGCTGCCGTCGGCGGCGGCCTCGCCTTCCGCGGTCATCGGACCGCCCGGCAGGTCGAGCACGAAGCCATTGGGCCGGAAGTGGGCGCGGACCACGATCTGCCGCTCGCCGTCGGCGAAGTTGAGGTCCACATGGGCGTCGCGGTTCAGCCGCCAGCCCGGCGCCAGCCCCCAGGGGGAGAAGGGATCGGCGGCGTCCACCGCCTCGGCCGACTGGCGCGCCTCCTCCTCCAGCACGGTGAGGGCGGCGAGCGCCAGCGCGGTGTCGTCCACCGGCCGGGGCGGGGGCAGGAGGTCGGCGGCATGGCGGGCGATGAAGCCGGTGTCGAGCTTCGCCGCGGCGAAGGCCGGATGCTCGGCGATGGCCTTCAGGAAGGCGCGGTTGGTGGGCAGCCCCACCACCTCGGTGGCCGAGAGCGCGGCGACCAGCCGGCCCACCGCCTCGGCCCGGTCGGCCCCGGCGACGATGATCTTGGCGATCATCGGATCGTAGTGGATGGAGACCGCGTCGCCGGCCCGCACCCCGGTATCGACCCGTGTGCCGGGCACATGGGCCGGCAGCACCAGATGATCGAGCCGGCCCACCTGGGGCAGGAAATCGCGCTGCGGATCCTCGGCATAGAGCCGCACCTCGATGGCGGCGCCCTTCAGCGGGATATCCCCTTGCGCCAGCGGCAGCGGCTCGCCGCGGGCGACGCGGAGCTGCCATTCCACCAGGTCCTGGCCGGTGATGGCCTCGGTGACCGGATGCTCCACCTGCAGGCGGGTGTTCATCTCCATGAAGAAGAAGTCGTCGCCCTCGGCGATGAACTCCACCGTGCCGGCACCCACATAGCCCACCGCCCGCGCCGCATCCACGGCCGCCTTGCCCATGGCGGCGCGGCGCTCGGGCGAGAGACCGGGGGCGGGGGCCTCCTCAACCACCTTCTGGTGACGGCGCTGGATCGAGCAGTCGCGCTCGTGCAGGTAGACGGCGTTGCCCTGGGTGTCGGCGAAGACCTGCACCTCGATGTGGCGCGGCCGGCCGAGATACTTCTCCACCAGCACCCGGTCGTCGCCGAAGGCGCTCTTGGCCTCGCGCTGGGCGGAGGCGAGGGCGTCGGCGAAATGGGCCGGGCTCGCCACCACCTTCATGCCCTTGCCGCCGCCGCCGGCGGACGCCTTGATGAGCACAGGGTAGCCGATCCGCCCCGCCTCGCGGGCGATCAGGTCAGGATCCTGGTCGGCGCCGTGATAGCCGGGCACCAGCGGCACCCCGGCCTCCTCCATCAGCGCCTTGGCGGCGCTCTTCGAGCCCATGGCCCGGATGGCCGTCGCCGGCGGGGCGACGAAGATGATGCCGGCCTCCTCGCAGGCCTGGGCGAAGGCGGCATTCTCCGACAGGAAGCCGTAGCCGGGATGGATGGCATCGGCGCCGGAGCGCCTGGCCGCATCGAGGATGGCGTCGATGCGCAGGTAGCTCTCGCGGGCCGGGGCCGGGCCGATGGGATAGGCCTCGTCCGCCTCGGCCACATGCAGGGCATGGGCATCGGCCTGGGAGTAGACCGCGATGGTGCGGATGCCCATGGCGCGGGCGGTGCGCATGACGCGGACGGCGATCTCGCCGCGATTGGCGATGAGCAGGGTGCGGATGGCTCGGGTCATGAGGGTTCGCCTTTGCCCCAGATGGGCTTGCGTTTCTCCAGGAAGGCGGTGACGCCCTCCTTGCCGTCGGCGCTGGCGCGCTGGTCTGCGATGCGTTCGGCGGTGTCGGCGATCACCTGATCGTCGAGCGGGCGGTCGACCGCCGCCACCAGCGCCTTCGAGGCGGCGAGCGCGGCCGGGCTCGCCGCCTTCAGCGCCTTGAGATGGCGGGCGATGGCCTCGTCCAGCGCCTCGGCCGGCACCACCTCGTGGACGAGGCCGAGGGCGAGGGCGGTGGCCGCCGGGAAGCGCTCGGCGGTGAGGAAATAGCGCCGCGCCTGCCGTGCCCCCATGGCCCGCACCAGATAGGGGCTGATGACCGCGGCCATGAGGCCGATGCGGACCTCGGTGACCGCGAATTCCGCCTCCGGCACCGCCACCACGATGTCGCTGGCGGCGATCAGGCCGGTGGCGCCGGCGAAGGCCGAGCCGTGCACCCGCGCCAGGGTCGGCTTGGGGCAGGTGTCGATGGTGCGCATGAGCCGGGCCAGCGCCTGCGCGTCGGCGAGGTTCTCCGCCCGCGAATAGGCGGCCATGCGCTTCATCCAGTTGAGGTCGGCCCCGGCGCAGAAGCTCTTGCCGTTGGCCCTCAGCAGGATGGCGGCGACGGCCGGGTCCCGCCCGGCCGCGTCATAGGCCGCGGTGAGGGCGGCGATGAGAGCGTCGTCGAAGGCGTTGTGCACCTCCGGCCGGTCGAGGGTGAGGATGCGGACGCCGTCCTCGGTGGCGATCTGAAGGCTCATGCCCGCGCTCCCCATGAGAAGTGGCTGCCGTCCATCACATCCGGAACACGCCGAAGCGCGTCTCCTGCTCGGGGGCGTTGAGGGCGGCCGACAGGGCCAGCGCCAGCACCATGCGGGTGTCGGCGGGGTCGATGACGCCGTCGTCCCACAGCCGGGCGGAGGAATAATAGGGGTGGCCCTGACGCTCGTACTGGGCGCGGATCGGCGCCTTGAAGGCTTCTTCCTCCTCGGCTGGCCAGGTACCCCCGCGGCCGGTGATGCCGTCGCGCTTCACCTGCGCCAGCACCCCGGCGGCCTGCTCGCCGCCCATCACCGAGATGCGGGCATTCGGCCACAGCCAGAGGAAGCGCGGATCGTAGGCCCGGCCGCACATGCCGGAATTGCCGGCGCCGAAGGAATTGCCGATCACCACCGTGAACTTCGGCACCGCCGCGCACGAGACCGCGGTGACGAACTTGGCCCCATCCTTGGCGATGCCGCCGGCCTCATACTTCCGCCCGACCATGAAGCCGGTGATGTTCTGCAGGAAGACGAGGGGAATGTTGCGCTGGGCGCACAATTCCACGAAGTGCGCCCCCTTCAGCGCGCTCTCCGAGAACAGGATGCCGTTATTGGCGACGATCCCCACCGGATAGCCGAAAATGCGGGCGAAGCCGGTGACCAAAGTCGGCCCGTAGAGCGGCTTGAACTCGTCGAACTCGGAGCCGTCGACGATGCGGGCGATGATCTGGCGCACGTCGAAGGGCTGCTTGGGATCGGCCGAGACGATGCCGTAGATCTCCTTCGGATCGTGCAGCGGCGGGCGCGGCTCGCGCAAATCGAGGCTGTGGGTCTTGACCCGGTTGAGGTCGCCGACGATGGCCCGGGCGATGCCCAGCGCATGGGCGTCGTTCTCGGCCATGTGGTCGGAGACGCCGGAGGTGCGGGTGTGGACATCCGCCCCGCCCAGCTCCTCGGCGGTCACCACCTCGCCGGTGGCCGCCTTCACCAGCGGCGGGCCGCCGAGGAAGATGGTGGCCTGGTTCTTCACCATGATCGACTGGTCGGCCATGGCCGGCACGTAGGCGCCGCCCGCGGTGCACGAGCCCATCACCACCGCGATCTGCGGGATGCCTTGCGCCGACATGTTGGCCTGGTTGAAGAAGATGCGGCCGAAATGCTCGCGGTCCGGAAAGACCTCGTCCTGGTTGGGCAGGTTGGCGCCGCCGGAATCGACGAGGTAGATGCAGGGCAGGTGGTTCTCCTGCGCCACCCTCTGGGCGCGCAGGTGCTTCTTCACCGTCATCGGATAGTAGGTGCCGCCCTTCACCGTCGCGTCGTTGGCGATGATGAGGCACTCGCGGCCCGAGACCCGGCCGATGCCGGTGATGATGCCGGCGGCCGGCACCTCGTTCTCGTACATGTCGTAGGCGGCGAGCTGGCTCAGCTCCAGGAACGGCGAGCCGGTATCCAGCAGGGTGCGGATGCGATCGCGCGGCAGCAGCTTGCCGCGCTTCAGGTGGCGCTCGCGCGCCACGGCGCCGCCGCCCTCGGCGATCTTCTCCACCACGGCGCGCAGCTCGGCGACCGAGCCCTCCAGCGCCTCGCGGTTGCGGCGGTAGGCGTCGGAGCGGCGGTCCACCGCATCCTCGATGATCGCCATGGGCACCCCCTGCGTGTCGGCGCCGCTTGCCGGCGCTCAGTCAGTCCAGTCCGGCCGTGGCCCGCGCGGCCCCGGCCCCGGAGCACGACTAAATCCCGACGGAGAACGACGGCGCCCTCACGCCCCGTCTTGCGAGGGGTGAAAGGCAGGCGGGCGGCGTCCTCCGTGCCGATCCCTGTCGGCTTGGAAACGATCGTACGTTTTTTTCTGAAGGGCGCAAGGGGTCCGTCACCGGGATTTATCCACGGTCGGGGGGCGCCCTCCGCGGCGGCCCGACGCCCAAGCGCCGCGCCGTCCGGGATCAGGCCGCGTCGAGGCCGATGTCGAGGATCGGCGCGCTGTGGGTCAGCCAGCCCACCGAGATCAGGTCGACGCCGGAGGCGGCGATGGCCGGGGCGCTCTCCCGGCTCACCCGGCCCGAGGCCTCGGTGAGCATGCGCCCGCCCACCATCGCCACCGCCTCGGCCAGCGTCGCCGGGGTCATGTTGTCGAGCAGCACCGCATCGACCCCCAGCGGCAGCAGCTCGGCGAGCTGGTCGAGGGTGTCCACCTCCCCCTCCACCTTCCCCAGGTGGCCGACCTTGCCGCGCACCCGCTTCACCGCCTCGGCGACGCCGCCGGCGATGGCGACGTGGTTGTCCTTCACCAGCACCGCGTCATCCAGGCCGAAGCGGTGGTTGGAGCCACCGCCGGCGCGCACCGCGTATTTCTCCAGGCCGCGCAGGCCGGGCGTGGTCTTGCGGGTGCAGACGATGTGCGCCTTGTGGCCCTTCACCGCCGCCACCAGCCCGGCGGTGGCGCTGGCCACACCCGAGAGCCGGCACATCAGGTTCAGCGCCGTGCGCTCGGCGGTGAGGATGCCCCGCGTCGGCCCCTCGACCCGGGCGATCCGGGTGCCGGGGGCGACGGCCGCCCCGTCCTCCACCTCGGCGGTGAAGGCGATGGCCCCGTCCATCAGGGCGAAGGCGATGCGGGCGCAGTCGAGCCCCGCTACCACCCCCGGCTGGCGGGCGACCAGATCCATCCGCGAGCGATGGCCCGGCGGCACCACCGCATCGGTGGTGATGTCGCCGGCGCGACCGAGATCCTCCACCAGCGTCGCCCGCACGATGGGCTCCACCAGCACGGCGGGCAGGGGATCCAGGTTCAGGGACAGGTCCATGGGCGGGCTCCTATTTGGGAAGTCCCCGCTCCTGCTTGCACCGCAAGCCGGCCGGAGAACGGATCGTGGGTCGGCTTGAAATCGGCTTCGGGTGGACGGCACGGCTGACCCTCCCGCCTGCGGGGGAGGCAAGGTGGGGAAGGCCTCTCCGCATCGCAATGACGGCTGGAACAGGCCCCGGCCTGCCCCCTCCCCCACAAGCGGGAGGAGGAGTCTGGCTGGTATTTCGTTCAAACGGACCCAGGACCGGAGACCGCGTTCTCGAGAGAGGTTCCCGCTCGGAGGGCACATCCGGCGGGAACTGTTTTATAATCAAAGCTTTAGATCGTTTCAGCGCTTCGATGACGCACTGAAACGATCTAACACGAATTCAGACCATCGGCCCGTCTGTTCGAGCGGGTCAGGGCCAAGGGGCAACCCACGCCTCATCCTCCCGGAGCTTTGGCACCAAACGGAGATTGGCCGATCGGATCGCGCGCCGGGGCGAGGGCGCAAGGCCGAACACGCAAGCGCGCCCGGAAGCCGGAGCCGGGCGGCCCGTGCGAGGCCGCGATGGGCCCTGCCGACCTCCCGGGGAGGAATGCCGTCGCCAGCCCTGTCGCCCACCGCGCCCTGCCCTGTAAGCGCGCGGCGACGGCCCCGCGCCTCAGCGGGTGCGGGCGAGGGCCGGCGCGCGCGCCAGGAGCCGGGCCTCGGCCAGCGCCCCGTCGAGGGTGACGAAGGAGCGCCGCGCGGTCGCCGCCCGGGCGGGGAAGTCGAGGCGGCAATGGGCGCCGCGGCTCTCCTCGCGCTTGAGCGCGCTCACCGCCATCATCAGGGCGACGATGGCCGCATCGGCGTCCGGCCCCGGCTGCTCCGCCAGCGGCAGGAGCTGCGCCACCGCCTCGGCGAGGCCGGCGCCGTCGCGCTCCACCCCGAGGAAACGCGAGACGATGGGGCGGACCGCATCGGCCTCGGGCGCCGCCGGCATCTCGGCCAGGAGGCGCGGCGCCTGGGCCCCGGCCTCGGTGGCCTTGATGTCCTCGGCCGCGGCCCGGCCGGCCACCACCGCCTCGATCAGCGAGTTGCTGGCCAGCCGGTTGGCCCCGTGCAGGCCGGTGGCCGCCACCTCGCCCACCGCCCACAGGCCGGGCACGGTGCTACGGCCGGTGGCGTCCACGGCGACGCCGCCCATGTGGTAGTGGGCCGCCGGACGGATGGGGATGAGGTCGGTCGCCGGATCGATGCCGCCGGCGCGGCAGCCCGCCGCCACCGTGGGGAAGCGGGCGGCGAAGCCCGCCCCGAGGCAGGCGCGGGCATCGAGATAGACCTCGTGCCCCTGCGCCAGGTGCCGCCACACGCCGCGGGCCACCACGTCGCGCGGGGCAAGCTCCGCGCCGGGAGTGTCGGCCATGAAGCGGTTGCCGGCCTCGTCCACCAGCAGCGCCCCCTCCCCGCGCACCGCCTCGCTGATGAGCGAGAGCGGGCGGATCTCGGTGGCCAGGGCGGTGGGGTGGAACTGCACGAACTCGAGGTCGGCGAGCTGCGCCCCCGCCCGGGCCGCCAAGGCGAGGCCGGTGCCGAAGGAGGACAACGGATTGGTGGTGTGCTCGAACAGCGCGCCGACGCCGCCGGTGGCGAGCACCACCCGCCGGGTGCGCAGGACAGTGCCGCTGGCGCCGCCGGCTACCAGCACGCCGGCGACCGCGCCCTCGCTCACCAGGATGCGCCGCCCCTCGGCGCCCTCGATGACGGTGATGGACGGGCAGGCCCGCACCGCCTTAGCCAATGCCAGGGTGAGGGCGCGGCCGGTGCCGTCGCCGTCGGCATGGACGATGCGCCGGCGCGAATGGGCCGCCTCCAGCCCGAGGGCGAGGCCGCCGGCGGTGGTGCGGTCGAACGGCACGCCGATGCCGTCCAGCGCGGCGATGGCCGCGGGCGCGGCATCGAGGATGGCGCGGGCCACTTCGGCGTCGACGAGACCGTCGCCGGCCGCCAGGGTGTCGGCGAGGTGGAGGGCGGCATCGTCGTCTTCACCGACGCTCGCCGCCATCCCGCCCTGGGCGAGCGGGCTGGAGCCGTCGCCGCCCAGGGGCGCGCGGGTGAGCAGCACCACCGGCTCGGGAGCCAGGGAGAGGGCGGTGGCCAGCCCGGCGGCCCCGCCGCCGATGACGACCGGACGCCCGGCAAGGGCCTCGAAGGTGGCGGCTTCGAAGGTTCCGGAGACGGTCCCGGCTTCGAAGGCGGCGTTCACAGCGCCAGCATCCGCTCGACGGAGGTGCGGGCGCGGACCGCGACCGCAGGATCGATGATCACTTCCTGGGTGTTGGTCTCCAGCGCCCGGCGGATGTTGGACAGGGTGATCCGCTTCATGTGCGGGCACAGGTTGCAGGGCCGCACGAACTCCACGTCCGGATACTTCACGGCGATGTTGTCGCTCATGGAGCACTCGGTGAGCAGAACCACCTTGGGCGGGCGCTGGTTGCCCACGTAATCGGCCATGGCGGCGGTGGAGCCGGCGAAGTCGGCCTCGGCCACCACTTCCGGCGGGCACTCGGGGTGCACCAGCACCACCACCCCCGGATTGGCCTCGCGCAGCTCGCGCACGTCGCCGGCGGTGAACAGCTCGTGCACCTCGCACTGGCCGGCCCACGAGATGATCTCGACCCCGGTCTCCGCCGCCACGTTCTTGGCGAGATACTGGTCGGGCAGCATGATCACCTTCGGCACCCCGAAGGATTCCACCACCCGCTTGGCATTGCCCGAGGTGCAGCAGACGTCGACCTCGGCCTTCACCGCCGCCGAGGTGTTGACGTAGGCGATCACCGGCAGGCCGGGATAGGCCTGACGCATCAGCCGCACGTCGGCGGCGGTGATGCTGTCGGCCAGCGAGCAGCCCGCCGCAGCGTCGGGGATCAGCACCGTCTTGGACGGATTGAGGAGCTTGGCCGTCTCGGCCATGAAGTAGACGCCGGCCATCACGATGACGTCGGCATCGACGGTCATCGCCTCGCGGGCCAGGGCCAGACTGTCGCCGACGATGTCGGAGACGCAGTTGAAGATCTCCGGCGTCTGGTAATTGTGCGCCAGGATGACCGCGTTGCGCTCCCGCTTCAGCCGCAGGATGGCGTCGATGTCGCCGGTGAAGCCCGCCCAGTCGGCCGGAGGCACGACGCGGCGCACCTTCTCGTAGAGGGCGGCGTGGCGGGACAAGGCGATGGGCAGCTCGGTCATATCAGTATACTCAGTTTGAGCATATGTCCGGCATATGCTTATCCTGAGCATAAGGTCTGTCAAGAGCGGGCGAGGGGCAATTTTGTGCCGGCTACCGCCCGCTCGGCCAGGACGGCGTGGCGGAAGCGGAAGAGTTTTGCAGGTCTGCCAACGGCTTCCGAGGTGGTCTCGCCGGTTTCCTCCACCAGGTCCTGCTGCTCCATGAGCCTGCGAAAATTTTGCTTGTGCAGGGTCCTGCCGGCCAGCGCTTCCACGCAACGCTGAAGCTGAAGCAGGGTGAAGGTGGGCGGCATCAGCTCGAAAACCACCGGGCGATACTTGATCTTCGCCCTCAGCCGGGCGATCCCGGTGGCGAGAATCCGCCGGTGATCGGCGATCATTGCCGCACCCGACACCAGATCTTGCAACGCAGCATGCGTGTTCTTGCGGGAGCGAGCGTGCAGTGCAGCATCGCCGCGGCGCAGCGCCTCGGGCACCAGCCCCGCCTCGTACAGCAGCTCGTAGCGCTGGAGGGTGAGCTCCTCGTTCCACGGCTGCCCGTCGAGGGCAAAGGTCAGCGCCGCCCGCTGCCGGCGGCCGGCCTGCTCCTCGGCGATCTCGGCCGTCGCCGCCCACGCGTCCAGCGCCGGGGCGAGGGTCGAGGCGATCAGCTTCGGCGGCCCGGCCCGGTGGTCCTCCCAGGGAAAATAGTCATACCAGCTGCGCCAGCCGTGCTCGGTATCGTCGCGCGCCCGGGTCAGGCCGAGATAGGAGATGGAAATGGTGCGCCGATGGCTCTGCGCGCCCTCGCGGTCGCGGTCGGCGAAGGTATAAAGCTGCTCCAGGTAGCCCAGCGGATGGTGGGTCTGCTGCTCCACCCAGGCTCGCAGGCCGAACTGCAGCGAGCGGTGGCCGAGCTCGAACGGGCCGGAGGGCAGCGCCTCGCCATTGCGCAGCGTCATCACCCGCGGCTCGCCGCAGATCACCGCCACCAGAATGGCGATGAGATCGACAGCGGCCGAATGGCTGGTGCCCTGCGCGCGGGTCATGGTGCTCCGATACTCGAATTGCCCGTGGAACGCCAGACCCCGCGCGTGCCGGGGCCGGCCGCACGCGCGCTGGTTGTACGATTGCTACGCGGCCGGCGGCCCTTCGGCCAGGGCTCACCGCCGGCCGGCGCGCCTCAATGGCGGAAGTGCCGCACGCCGGTGAATACCATGGCAAGGCCCGCGGCGTCTGCGGCGGCGATCACCTCGGCATCGCGCATGGAGCCGCCGGGCTGGATCACCGCCGTCGCCCCCGCCTCCACTGCCGCCATCAGGCCGTCGGCGAAGGGGAAGAAGGCATCGGACGCCACCACGGAGCCCCGGGTCAGCGGCTCGGGCAGGCCGGCCGCCTCGGCGGCATCCAGCGCCTTGCGGGCGGCGATGCGGGCGCTGTCCACCCGGCTCATCTGCCCGGCACCGATGCCCACCGTCGCCTGGTTCCTGGCATAGATGATGGTGTTGGACTTCACATGCTTGGCGACGCGGAAGGCGAAGCGCAGGTCGGCCAGCTCCGCATCGGTGGGGGCGCGGCGGGTCACCACCTTCAGGTCGAGGTCGTCGGCGCTGGCATTGTCGCGGCCCTGCACCAGGAAGCCCCCGGCCACCGTCTTCACGGTGAGGCCCGCGGCGCGCGGGTCGGGCAGGCCGCCGGTGAGCAGCAGCCGCAGGTTCTTCTTGGCCGCCACCAGGGCGATCGCCTCCTCGGTGGCGTCCGGGGCGACGATCACCTCGGTGAAGATCTCCACCATGGCGCGGGCGGCCTCGGCATCCAGGGTCCGGTTGACGGCGATGATCCCGCCGAAGGCCGAGACCGGGTCGCAGGCCAGCGCCTTGCGATAGGCCGCCTCCAGCGTCTCGCCCTCGGCGACGCCGCACGGATTGGCGTGCTTGACGATCACCACCGCTGCGGTGCGGGCGGGGTGGAACTCGGCCACCGCCTCGAAGGCGGCGTCGGTGTCGTTGATGTTGTTGTAGGAGAGCCGCTTGCCCTGCACCTGACGGGCGGTGGCGACGCCGGGACGGATCTCGTCGGAGGGGGAGAAGGCCGCCTGCTGGTGCGGGTTCTCGCCATAGCGCAGGCTCTCGATCAGCCGGCCGCCGATGGCGCGGTAGGCGGGCGCGGTCTCCTCCAGCTCGCGGGCGAACCAGTTGGAGATGGCCGCGTCATAGGCCGCGGTGCGGGCATAGGCCTTCTGGGCGAGGCGGCGGCGCAGGGTCAGCGTGGTGCCGCCATGCGCGGCGATGTCGGCCAGCACGCTTTCGTAGTCCGCCCCGTCCACCACCACCGCCACGTCGTGGTGGTTCTTGGCCGCGCCGCGGATCAGCGCCGGGCCGCCGATGTCGATGTTCTCGATGGTCTCGTCGAAATCCGCCTTGCGGGCCACCGTCGCCTCGAACGGGTAGAGATTCACCACCACGAGGTCGATGGGCAGGATGGCGTGAGCGGCGAGCGAGGCCTGGTGGCCGGCATCGCCGCGGATGGCGAGGATGCCGCCATGCACCTTCGGATGCAGGGTCTTCACCCGGCCGTCCATCATTTCGGGGAAGCCGGTGAGCTCGGAAACGTCCTTGACCGGCAGGCCGGCCTCGGCGATCGCCTTCGCGGTGCCCCCGGTGGAGACCAGCTCGACCCCGTGGGACACCAGCGCGGTCGCGAACGGCACCAGCCCCGCCTTGTCGGACACCGAGATGAGGGCGCGGGTCACGGGACGGACTTCGGTGGGCATGGACGGCTCCGGCGGCTGGCGAAAGAGCCGCTCGCCTAGCACTAACCCGCCCGCCTCGCCAGTCGGCATCCTCCGCGCAGGAGGCCCGCTCGAACCGCATACCGGCCGGACACCCTCTGCCGCTGGCGAGGGCTGGGGTGGATCGGCGCTCCGGAAGTTGGCGCGCGCCCTCTCCCGCTAGCGGGGGGAGGGTTGGGGAGGGGCAGGCGCGAGCATGGGGTGCGGAGGGCAGGACCGCTTCGTCCTTCCGGCCTTCCCGATCCTCGGAGGGAAGGCCCCCTCCCTGCCCTCCCCCGCAGGCGGGAGAGGGTTCACGCCGGCTCCTGCCGCCTCAGCTCCGCCGTGGCGGCAAAGGCGCGAGCGGCGCGGTGCGGCCCTCCTGGGTGCGCACGAAGGTCCAGATCAGCCGGGGCGTGCGCGCCGACCATCAGCACAAGCTGCGAGGATCGCCGTCCCAGCCTTCCCGACGCTCGCAGAGACGACTCCTTCCCCCGCAGGCGGGAGAGGGTTCAGGCCGGCTCCGGTCGCCTCAGCTCCGCCGCGGCGCCAAAGGCCCGAGCGGCGCGGTGCGGCCTTCCTGGGTGCGTACAAAGGTCCAGATTAACCGGGGCGCGCCGCGCCGCCCATCAGCACAAGCTGCGAGGATCGCTGCCCCAGCTCTCCCGACGCTCGCAGAGAAGCCCCCTCCCCCGCAGGCGGGAGAGGGTTCACGCCGGCTCCGGTCGCCTCAGCTCCGCCGTGGCGGCAAAGGCGCGAGCGGCGCGGTGCGGCCTTCCTGGGTGCGCACGAAGGTCCAGATCAGCCGGGGCGTGCGCGCCGCGGCGCCCATCAGCACCAGCTGCGAGGTCCGCCGCGGGCCGCCGGTGGCCGCGAGGTAGACGCTCTCTTCCACCTGCACCGGCACCTGCGGCGCCGCGAAGGCCCAGGCCTCGCCGTTGGGCAGGGTGAGAAGCGCGGTATGGGGATCTTCCAGCCGCTCCACCCGCACCCCGGGATGCAGGTGGAAGCGGACCGCGAACGGCTCCGGCCGGGGGGCGCTGCCCTCGGCGAGCGGGCGCACCACGTCCTCGCCGTCGAGCCGACCGCCCTCCAGATCAAGGCGGAAGGAGCGCTGGTGGATGAGCCCGAAGGCCTCCGCATAGCCGTCATGGCTGGCGCGCAGCAGCACCGCGCCGTTGCGCACGCCGCGCTGCACCTCGACGTTCTTCGGCCCGGCGACGATGGGCACGCCCATCAGCCGGGTCATCCGGCCGCCCTTGAGGAAGCGGCAGGAGGAGGTGTCGGCCACCACCAGGGCGGAATGGGCCGCCGTGGCGCGCGCCGGCTGGGCCCAGAGCTCGGGATTGACCTCGGCCACCCCGCAATTGACCACGATGCGGTGCCGGCCGGAGGAGAACTCGAAGGCGAGGCAGCTGGCATGCGCCTCCCAGCTTGCGGAGAGCGGCGGCGGCGGTCCGGTATCGGCCACCAGCACCACGCCTCGCGCCTCCAGCCGCTGGTAGCCCGAATAGGGGGCGTTGGCGACCGGCGCGCCACGGGCATCGTCGAAGGCGAGGATAGTGGCGAGCTGGTCGGCCGGGGTCGGCCCCATGCCGTGGAAATGGGCGAAGGCGCCGTCGCCGTGCCGGAAGAAGCGCAGCATCGGCATCATCCGGTCCACCGCGTTCATCAGCGCGGGCGGGGCCGGCTGGTTGCGGGCGGTGAAGGCCTGGCGCAGCGGCAGCAGGTCCAGCAGCAGCGCGATCAGCATGCCGGGATTGCGGGTCAGCGGCCCGCCGTCGGACAGGATCTGGCGATCGAGCTCCTCGCACAGGCGGCGCGTCGCCACCCGCAGCAGCCGCCCCTGGTCCGACATGCACAGGCCGGCGAAGGTGAGCGCCACCAGCACCACGAGGCGGGGATAGCCGTCCGGCGCATCGCTCGCCATTCGGCGCAGCTGGCGCACCTGCTTGGCCAGCGAGCGCATGAAGCGGCGGTAGAAATCGACCTCGGCATCCTGCAGCAGGAAGGTCGCCTGGGCGAGCCAGGAGATCACCCGGTGCGCCGCCACCTCCGGCTCGCTCGCCACCGCCCGGGCGGCCCCGGGATCGCGCATGAAGTCGCCGACGATGGCGCGGGCGTTGGCCCGGGCGATGGTGGTGCCGGCGGCGCGCAGGTGGCGCAGCCAGCCGAAGCCGTGCAGCGCCTGCGCCCATTCCACCGAGGGCGGGACCAGATCGAAAGGGGTCCGCCCGTCCAGGGTCATCACCTTGCCGGCGAAGGCGAAGCGGCCGGAATAGATCTCGTTGGCGAGGGTGGCGTCGCCGGTCCGCAGGTCCTGCGGGGCAATCAGCAGCCGCTCCGGCACCGGCACCGCGACCGTGGCGAGGCCGAGATTGCGCCCCTCGGTGCGGCGCAGCGCCGCCCGCAGCCATTCGCCGGCCACCAGGACCGCAAGGCGCAGGCGCTCGGCAAGGCGGCCTCGGCTCACAGGTTTTCCCGCTTTCGTCCCACCCGGCCACCAGCGCATCCGCCGGCCGGGCGCCGCCGCCGCAGGCAGATCCGCGGCCGACCGTGCCGCCGAGCCGCCGGTGTCCTGCGTCGCAAAGTCCCCGGCAACCGCCGCCGGCCCGGGCGCGGCGCGCAAACGCTCAGGGAATGAACGCGCGGCGAACAGACGCGTGGCGAATCCATTCCCCATGGCAGGCCGCAGCTCTCACTCAGATGGGCAGACGGATGGCCGAATCAAATGTGAGGTCGCCTCGGCCGCCCGCCCCCGGGTGTGGCGCCGCATCCGCCGGGCGCCCCAACCCCGCGCCAGCTCTCAGCCGATGCGCCTGAGGCGCGCGGCGAAGAACCCGTCGAGGCCGGACCGCTCGGCCTCGCCGCGCATCCAGTGACTGGGCAGAGTGCGCAAATCCCCTTGAGGAGTTATGAACGGCGCCACACCTTCGATCTCGTCGGCGTCGATCGGCAGCCGCTCCACGTCGCTCCGCTCGGCCAGCAGGCGGGCGATCTGGGCCTCGCCCTCCTCCGGCTCCAGCGAGCAGGTGGAATAGACCACCCGCCCGCCCGGCTTCACCAGGTCCACCGCATGGCGCAGCAGGCGCGCCTGCACCTCGGCGAGGGCGGCGATGTCGGCGGGGCGCTTCAGCACCGCGATGTCGGGGCGCCGGCGCAGGGTGCCGGTGGCGGTGCAGGGGGCATCCAGCAGCACCGCATCGAACGGACCACCCTCGAACAGGCCGGCATCGGCCTCCACCACGGTGGCGGCGAGGCCGAGGCGGGTGAGATTTTCACGCAGCCGGTCGAGCCGCGGGCCGGAGCGGTCCACCGCCGTCACCGTGGCGCCGGCGGCGGCGAGCTGGGCGGTCTTGCCGCCCGGGGCCGCGCAGAGGTCCGCCACCGCGAGCCCGGCGACGGCGCCCAGGAGACGCACCGGCAGGGCGGCGGCGGCGTCCTGGACCCACCACGCCCCGTCCTTGAAGCCGGGCAGCGCCCGCACCGGGCCCGCATGCAGCACCCGCACCGAGCCGGTCGGCAGCACCTCGCCCGAAAGCCGGACCGCCCAATCGGCCGCATCGGCCTTCACGGTGATGTCGAGGGGCGGCTCCACCCTGTGCATGGCGGCGATGGCCTGGGCGACGTCCTCGCCATAGGCTGCGGTCCAGCGGGCGCGCATCCACTCGGGAGCATCGGCGAGGGGGGTGTCGGCGCGGGCGAGGATCTCGCTTTTCTCGCGGGCGAGGCGGCGCAGCACCGCGTTCACGAGGCCGCTGAAGCCGGCGGTGGTGCGGTCGGCCCGGGCGAGGTCGACGCTCAGCCCCACCGCGGCGTGGTCGGGCACGTCCATGAACAGAACCTGGGTGGCCCCGGCCAGCAGCACCGGCTCCAGCCGCGGCGCCGAGCGCGGGATGCCGCGCTCCATCAGAAAGCCGAGGGCGGCACGCAGGGTGCCGATGCGGCGCAGCGCGGTGGCGACGATGCGATGGGCCAGCGCCCGGTCGCGCGGTTCGAGGCTGGCGGGCACCTCAACCAGC
>CALMSN010000172.1 GCA_937872325.1 uncultured Xanthobacter sp.
TTCACCTTCTCGATGCTCATGCTGGTCATGAGCAACAACTTCCTGCAGCTGTTCTTTGGCTGGGAGGCGGTGGGTCTGGTGTCCTACCTGCTGATCGGCTTCTGGTTCAATCGTCCGACCGCCATCTTCGCCTGCAACAACCTGTCCGGCATCGGCCTGATGCGCGCGATCCACGACGCCGGGCTGCGCTGCCCTGACGACATCGCCGTGGCCTGCTTCGACGATTTCGACTGGGCCAACGTCTTCCATCCCCGCCTGACGACGGTGGCGCAGCCGACCCAGGCCATCGGCGTGCAGGCGATGCTGCTGCTGCTCTCGGCCACCGGCATCGCCTGCTACAACGCCATGAGCTATTACGGCCTGCAATATACCGAGGCCATCAACGGGCTGCTGGTGCAGTCCACGGCGCCGCTGATGGTGGCGGTGTGGAGCTTCGTGCTGTTCCGCGAGCGATTGTCGCTGGGACAGGCGGCCGGCGTGCTGATCTCGCTGTGCGGGGTGATCCTGATCATCGGCCGCGGCGACCCGCAGGTGCTGCTCCACCTTCAGCTCAATGCCGGCGACGTGTGGATCCTGTCGGCGCTGGTGATCTACGCCTTATACGCGGCCATCCTCGGCCGGCGGCCGGCGCTGGGCCCGCTCAGCTTTCTCGGCACCATCATGGGGCTGGGCGCGCTGCTGCTGGCGCCGTTCGCCATCGCCGAGTGGGCCTATGGCCGGCACATCGTGTTCGACCGGGTGACGCTGTCGGTGCTCGCCTACGTGGCGGTGGGGCCGTCCCTCGTCGCGTACCTGTTCTTCAACCGGGGGATCGAGCTGGTGGGGGCGAACCGGGCGGCGCCGTTCCTCCACCTGATGCCGGTGTTCGGCACCGCGCTGGCCATCGGCTTCCTCGGCGAGGCCATCGCCTGGTATCACTTCGCCGGCTATGCGCTGGTGATCGCCGGCATCGCTATCGCCACCCTCTCCGCGAAAGGCCGGACCGGCCCTTGAAGGCCGGCCCCGCCGCCGCGATCACGCCGCCTGGGGCAGCGCCGCCTTCGCCTCGTGGAAGGCCCAGTCGAGCCACCGCGTCAGGGCTTCCACGTCGGCGCGCTCGATGGTCGCCCCGCACCAGATGCGCAGGCCCGGCGGGGCATCGCGATAGGACCCGATGTCATAGGCGATGCCGCCCTTGTCGAGCCCGGAGGCGATCGCCCTGGAAAAGGCCGCCTGCGCCGCCGCCGGCAGCGCCGTCACGTCGGGATCCACCACCTTCAGGCACACCGAGGTGTTGGAGCGGGTCACCGGATCCTCGGCCAGGAAGTCCACCCACGGGGTGACCGCCACCCACTGGGCGATGGCCTCGAAGTTGCGGTCGGAGCGCTCCTGCAATGCGGCGAGGCCGCCGAGGCCGCGGGCCCACTTCAGGGCATCGAGATAGTCCTCCACGCACAGCATGGATGGGGTGTTGATGGTGTCGCCCTCGAAGATCCCTTCGATGAGCTTGCCGCCCTTGGTGAGGCGGAAGATCTTCGGCATGGGCCAAGGCGGGCTGTAGCTCTCCAGCCGGGCCACGGCGCGCGGCGAGAGGATCAGCATGCCGTGCGCCGCCTCGCCGCCCAGCGCCTTCTGCCAGGAGAAGGTGACCACATCGAGCTTGGCGAAATCGAGCCGCTGGGCGAACGCCGCCGAGGTGGCGTCGCAGATGGTGAGGCCGGCGCGGTCCGCCGGGTTCCAGCGGGCATCCGGCACCATCCCCCGGGGGGTGGTGCCGTTCCAGGCGAACACCACGTCGTGGGAGAAGTCCACCGCCTTGAGGTCGGGCAGCGCGCCATAGGGGGCGTTGAGGATGCGCACGTCGGCGAGCTTCAGCTGCTTGGCGACATCCGACACCCAGGTCTCGCCGAAGCTCTCCCACGCCAGCATGTCCACCGGGCGGGCGCCGAGCAGCGACCACAGCGCCATCTCCACCGCCCCGGTGTCGGAGGCCGGGACGATGCCGATCCGGTAGTCGTGCGGCACCTCCAGCACCTCGCGGGTGAGGTCGATGGCTTCCTTCAGCTTGACCTTGCCCACCTTGGCGCGGTGCGAGCGGCCCAGCGGCGCGTCGGAGAGCCCCTCCAGCGCCCAGCCGGGACGCTTGGCGCAGGGACCAGACGAGAAGTTGGGATTGGCCGGACGGGTGGCCGGAGCCGGATTGGCAGTCATGGATTCCATCCTCGCAGATGGGCGCCGCCCCGCGCCGGGGCGCGCGGTGGTGTCCTGGCGCTGCGGCTACGCCCGGCGACGGGGGGTGTCAAGCACCCGCCCCCAGCGGCCACCGGCTCGGCGCCCAAGGCCCCGCCCCCGCAGCGGGGCGGCAGGGCGGGAGACCGGATCCGCGCCGCATGGCCCGGGGATGCCTTAAAGGGTGTTCATCCCCCGCGCCGGTGGGGAGAGCGGGGTCATCCCGCCTCACCCCCGGCCGGCATCACCCGGCCGCGCCTCACTCCGAAAGGTCGATCACCACCCGGGCGACGGAGGGGTCCTCGCTGCCGGCGATGCGGCGGAAGCCGAGGTCCTCGGCCATGTGCAGCATCGGCCCGTTCTCGCGCATGACGTCGCCGTACACCTTCTTGGTGCCGCGCGAGCGGGCATAGTCGAGGATCTCGTTCATCAGCCGGTAGCCGAGGCCTTTGCCCTTCATGTCCGAGCGCACCATGATGGCGTACTCGGCCTTCTCGTTCTCCGGGTCGGAGATCACCCGCACCACGCCGCAGAGGTCGCCGTTGGCTTCCTCGGCGACGAAGGCCATCTCGCGGTCGTAGTCGATCTGCGACAGGCGCGCCGCCATGACGTGCGGGAAGTCCTTGACCGAGCCGAGGAAGCGCATCCGCACGTCCTTCGGGTCGGAGCGGCGCACCACGTCCACGAGGCCGGGCTCGTCCTCGGGGCGGATCGGCCGCAGGATCACGCTCTCCGTCTCGGTCAGCTCCAGCCGCTTGGTGTACTTGGTGGGGAATGGGCGGATGGCGAAGCGCTTGGTGCCCTCGATGCGGGTCTCGTGCACCACCATGCGGGCGTCGAGCGCGATCACCCCGTTCTCGTCGGCGAGCAGGGGGTTGATGTCGAGCTCGGCGATCTGCGGCAGGTCGGCGAGCAGCTCGCCCACCTTGATCAGGGTGTTGGCGATCGCGGTCATGTCGGCCGGCGGGGTGTCGCGATAGCCGGCCAGCAGCTTGGCGACGCGGGTGCGCTCGATCATCTCGCGGGCGAGCACGCCGTTCAGCGGCGGCAGCGCCACCGCCCGGTCGCCGATCACCTCCACCGCGGTGCCGCCCTGGCCGAACAGAACCACCGGGCCGAAGGTCGGATCGTTGGCGATGCCGGCGATCAGCTCCTGGGCGTTGGGGCGGTGGATCATCGCCTGCACGGTGAAGCCCTCCACCCGGGCGCCGGGCAGCTTCTCCGCCATCGAGGCGAGGATGGCGTCGCAGGCGGCGACCACCGCCTCGGCCGAGCGCAGGTCGAGATGCACCCCGCCCACGTCGGACTTGTGGGTGACGGCGTGTGACAGGACCTTCACCACCACCGGGAAGCCGATCTCGGCCGCCAGCAGGCCGGCCTCGCCCGGGGTGGTGGCGATGCGGGTGTCCACCACCGGGATGTCGTAGGCGCTCAGCACCGCCTTGGCCTCGGCCTCGGTGAGGGCGCTGCGGCCGGCGGCGAGCACGCTGTCCACCACCGCCCGGGCGGCATCGCGGTCAGGCTCCTCGAAGGTGCGGGCGGGCGGCGTCTCCATCAGCAGCACCTGGTTGCGCTGGTAGGCGACGAGATGGCCGAAGGCGCGGACCGCCTCGGCCGGGGTGTCGTAGGTGGCGACGGCGCGGGCGCTGAACTTGCGGCGGGCCGGCGCCGCCGCGCTCTCGCCGAGCCAGCAGGTGAGCACCGGGGCGCGCGGGCGGGTCTCCATCACCCCCAGCACGCCGTCGGCGGCGGCGGTGGCGTCGGTGAAGGCGCTCGGGCAGTTCAGCACCAGCACCGCGTCGCTGTTCGGATCCGCCAGCAGCATGGGCAGAACCTCGGCATAGCGCTTGCCGGTGGCGTCGCCCAGGATGTCAACCGGATTGGTGCCGGACCAGCCCGGCGGCAGCACGCCGCCCAGCTTCTCGATGGTCTCCGGCTTGAGGGTGGCGAGGCGGGCGGCGCTGCCTACATTCCCAAGGAACCTATCACCGCGGACCACCTGACGCCCCCCCCCCCCCCCGCCCAGCGGGTGCCCACGCCCCAGGCGACGCCGACCTCCCCCCGCGCCGCCCACCCGCCCCCCCGCTCCCCTCCGGTCTCGGGCTTGACGGTGGCGAGCCGGGCGCCCCTCCCCCCCACCCCCTCGGCCGCCATCACGCCGGCACCGCCGCCGTTGGAAAGGATGGTCAGCCGGTCGCCGGTGAGGCGGATGCCGGTGGACAGGGGGGTGACCGCCTGGAACAGCTCGCGCAGGTCGTTCACCCGCAGCATGCCGGCGCGGCGGAAGGCGGCGTCGTAGACCATGTCGGAGCCGGCCAGCACGCCGGTATGGGACAGCGCGGCCCGGGCCCCGGCATCGCTGCGGCCGGCCTTGACCACGATCACCGGCTTGGTGCGGGCGGCGATCCGCCCCGGCGACATGAACTTGCGGGCGTC
This sequence comes from uncultured Xanthobacter sp., assembly GCA_937872325.1. Lineage (GTDB taxonomy): Bacteria > Pseudomonadota > Alphaproteobacteria > Rhizobiales > Xanthobacteraceae > Xanthobacter. The sequence continues at coordinate 4,645 of CALMSN010000172.1, forward strand.
GGCGATGCTCTTCACGTAGAGCAGGATCGCCCGGGCCGAATTGTCGAGGGCGAGATAGTCGAGCAGGTCGCCGAAATCCACGTCGGAGCTGTCGCCCAGGCTGATGACGTGGGAGAAGCCGACGTCCCGCGCCGCCGCCCAGTCGAGCACCGCGGTGGCCATCGCCCCGGATTCCGAGACCAGCGCCACCCCGCCCTTTTTGGGCATGGTGTGGAACGAGGAGGCGTTCACCTTCATCGCGGTGGAGATGAAGCCGAGACAGTTGGGGCCGAGGATGCGCAGCAGATGCGGCTTGGCCGCATCCAGCATCTTCTGCCGCAGG
>CALMSN010000173.1 GCA_937872325.1 uncultured Xanthobacter sp.
CCCGCCCGGGCTCCGGCGGCTACCCCGGGGCGGGGGGCCCGCCGCCCTTCCGCGCCGCCGCCGCGGGCTGGCTGGCCCGCCGCTACGCGCTGGCACGCCCGCTCGACGCCGACCGCGAGGTGCTCGCCCTCAACGGCTCGCGCGAGGGGCTGTTCTCCGCCGCCATCGTCGCCCGCCGCCTGACCCCTGACGAAAAGTTCGGCCCGCCGCCCGCCAAGGGCAAGAAAGGCGGCGCCGCGCCCGCGCGCCCGGCGATGCTGCTGCCCAACCCCTTCTACGCCGCCTATGCCGCCGGCGCCGAGGCGGCCGGCTGCGAGGCGGTGGTGATGCCCACCACCGCCGCCTCGGGCTGGCTGCCGGACCTCGACGCCCTCGATCCGGCGCTGCTCCGGCGCACCTGCGCCCTCTACATCGCCTCGCCCGCGAACCCCCAGGGCGCCATCGCCTCGCCGGCCTACCTGCGCAGGGCGCTCGACCTGGCGCGGCAGTACGATTTCTTTCTGTTCTCCGACGAATGCTATTCCGAGATCTATCTCGGCGCCGAGAAACCAACCGGATTGCTTGAGGTGGCGGGGACCGACCTGTCCCGCGCGCTCAGCTTTAATTCCCTGTCCAAGCGCTCGTCGCTGCCCGGCCTTCGCGCCGGCTTCTGCGCCGGCGATCCGGACTTCCTGAAGGCCTTCCTCGCCTTCCGCTGGGTCGCCGCGCCGCAGGTGCCGGAGCCGCTGCAGGCGGTGGCGGTGGCCGCGCTGGAGGACGAGGCCCACGTCTCCGCCTCGCGCGCCCTCTATGGGGCGAAGTTCGATCTTGCCGACCGCATCCTCGGGGAGCGCTTCGGCTACCGGCGCCCCGGCGGCGGCTTCTTCCTCTGGCTCGACGTCGCCCACCTGCGCGAGGACGGGGCCAGCGGCGGCGAGGCCGCGGCGCTGCGGCTGTGGCGCCGGCAGGGCCTGCGCACGGTGCCGGGCGGCTACCTCGCCCGGCGCGACGCCACGGGCGCCAACCCCTGCGACGACTACCTCCGGGTGGCGCTGGTCCAGGATGATCTGTCCACGTGCGAAGAGGTGCTGCACCGCCTCGTCGCCGCCCTCGATTAAGGAGAGCCGCGCGATGCCCCGTTCCCGGCCCACGGCCCGCCGCGCCGCCGAAGCGGTGATGCACACGCGTCCGGCGCAGCCGCGGCTGCGCCTCGACCTGATGTCCGACCGGCTGCGCCAGGCGCTCGCCCAGCGCAGCCGCGAGATCATCGGCTGGACCATGATGGCGGCCAGCCTCGCGCTGCTGGTGGCGCTCGGCACCTGGGCTCCGTCCGACCCCAGCCTCTCCAACGCCACCGGTGCCGCGGTGCGCAATCTCCTCGGCCGGCCCGGCGCCATCGCCGCCGACCTGCTGATGCAGTTGTTCGGCCTTGCCGCGCTCGCGGTGGTGCTGCCGCCGCTGGTCTCCGGCTGGCGGCTCGTCACCCACCGGCCGCTGCGCCGCGAATCGCTGCGCGTGTCCGGCTGGCTGATCGCCGTCGCCGGCCTCGCCACCCTGCTCGGCTGCCTGCCGGTGTGGGGCACCTGGCCGATCAATACCGGCCTCGGCGGGGTTACCGGCGACCTGGTCCTGAAGGCGATCTTCTGGCTCACCGGCTGGCCGGCGCCGCTGGGGGAGGTGGGGGCCGGCGCCCTGGCCGCGGTCGCCCCCGCCTTCGGCCTCATGCGCCCCCGGCGCGGCAGCGGGGGGGAAAGCATTGCCGACCCCGCCCCCGCCGAGGACGACGAGGAGGAGGATGCCCGCGGCCGCGCGCTGATCTCGCTGGGCGCCCTCACCCACACCTTCCTGTCGCTGAAGGCCCGCCTGCCCGGCGCGCCGGCGGCGGTGCTAGGCACGATCGGGCGCGGCACGCCGGATCGCCCGGCGACAGCAGACGGCGCCCGCGTCGAGCCGCCCCTGTCCGGCACGTCCGCCCCGGCCTCGGGCCCGGACGCCGCCGCGGCCGAGGCCCCCGCCGCCGTACCGCCGCGCGCCCGCGCCGCCAAGGCCCGCGGGCGAACCGGCTACCAGCTCCCCGACCTCGACCTGCTGGTGCCGCCGACGGTGGCCAAGGCGCCGATCATGACCCCGGAGGCGATCGCCGAATCGTCCACCGCTCTGAAGGTAACGCTGGAGGATTTCGGCGTGCGTGGCGAGATCGGCCAGGTGCGGCCGGGCCCCGTCGTCACGCTCTACGAGCTGGAGCCGGCGCCGGGCATCAAGTCGAGCCGGGTGATCGGGCTGGCCGACGACATCGCCCGCTCCATGAGCGCGGTGTCGGCGCGCGTCGCCGTGGTTCCGGGGCGCAACGTGATCGGCATCGAGCTGCCCAATCCCAAGCGCGAGAAGGTGATGCTGCGCGAGCTGCTGGCCACCCGCGACTTCGGCGATTCCGGCCACAAGCTGGCGTTGGCGCTGGGAAAGACCACCGGCGGGGGGCCGGTGATCGTCGACCTCGCCTCCATGCCGCATCTGCTGGTGGCCGGCACCACCGGCTCGGGCAAGTCGGTGGCCATCAACACCATGATCCTGTCGCTGCTCTACAAGATGCGGCCGGAGGAATGCCGCCTCATCATGATCGATCCCAAGATGCTGGAGCTGTCCGTCTATGACGGCATCCCGCATCTCCTGAGCCCCGTCGTCACCGATCCGAAGAAGGCGGTGGGCGCGCTCAAGTGGGTCGTGCGCGAGATGGAGGACCGCTACAAGAAGATGTCGAAGCTCGGGGTGCGCAACATCGACGGCTTCAACGCCCGGGTGCGCGACGCCGACGAGAAGGGCGAATCCCTCGCCCGCACGGTGCAGACCGGCTTCGACCACGACACCGGCGAGGCCATCTACGAGCGCGAGGAGATGGACCTCCGGGCGCTGCCCTACATCGTGGTGATCGTCGACGAGATGGCCGACCTGATGATGGTCGCCGGCAAGGAGATCGAGGGCGCCATCCAGCGCCTCGCCCAGATGGCCCGGGCCGCCGGCATCCACCTGGTGATGGCCACCCAGCGGCCGTCGGTGGATGTCATCACCGGCACCATCAAGGCCAATTTCCCGACCCGCATCTCGTTCCAGGTGACTTCGAAGATCGACAGCCGCACCATCCTCAACGAGATGGGCGCCGAGCAGCTGCTCGGCCAGGGCGACATGCTCTACATGGCCGGCGGCGGGCGGACCTCGCGGGTGCACGGCCCCTTCGTCTCCGATGCCGAGGTGGAGCACGTGGTCGCCCATCTCAAGGCCCAGGGCACGCCGGACTACGTGGACGCGGTGACCGCCGACTACGAGCCGGCTGCCGAGAGCCCCGGCACGGTCTTCGACAAGGGCAGCTTCGGCAACGAGAGCGCCGCCCTTTACGATCAGGCGGTGGCGGTGGTGATGCGCGACCGCAAGTGCTCCACCTCCTACATCCAGCGCCGGCTGCAGGTGGGCTACAACAAGGCCGCCTCGCTGGTGGAGCGGATGGAGAAGGAAGGCCTCGTCGCCGCCCCGAACCATGCCGGCAAGCGGGAGATACTCCTGCCCGAGCAAGCGGCGGAATGACCGCCGCGGGCTTGTCCAACCGCCCGGCCGCGGGTCCGGCCGGCCACCCCCTTGCCGGCCGGCCGGCGAGGCCACAGGATCGCCATAGCTGCCGGCTACGTCACGATTCGGCACACGCTGCGGCCTGTCCGCGCGCGCCGCTCATCCATGAGGCCTTGATGACCGTCCGCATCCCCGCCCGCCTGACCGCCTGCGCCCGGCCCTTCCTCCTGGCCGCGGCCCTGGCAATGGTGAGCGGCATCGGATCCGGCGCGTGGGCGCAGGCCGTGTGGCCGCCGGCCGATGTCTCCCGCGCTCCGGCGAAGCCGCAGGAAAAGCCCCAAGATAAGCCGCAGGCGTTCAAGCCCCCGGCGGCGGCAGCCCAGGCCGCGCCGCGCACCCTGCCAGTGGGACCCGCCGCGCCCGCCGTCGACGGCCGGGCCCAGCGCGCCACCATCGACCGGCTGACCGCCTACTACAATTCAGTCCAGTCGCTCACCGGCACCTTCTCGCAGACCGATCCGGACGGCGCCCGCCGCACCGGCGACATCTACATGCAGAAGCCGGGCCGGGTGCGCTTCGAATACGATCCGCCGAGCCCGGTAGAGCTGATCTCCAACGGCCAGTCGGTGGCGGTGCGAGACCGCAACCTCAACACCCAGGACATCACCCCCCTCTCCCAGACCCCGCTGCGCTTTCTCCTCGCCGAGCGGGTCGATCTCGCCAGCGACCCGCATGTGAAGGGGATCTACCAGGACGAGCGCTACATCTCGGTGATGATGGAGGAAAAGGTGCCGATGATGGGCACCTACCGGCTGCTCATCCTGTTCGACGCCAAGGACTACGCCCTGAAGCAGTGGATCGTGACCGATCCGCAAGGCTACGACACCCAGGTGTCGCTGTCCCGGGTGCAGGTGAACAAGAAGCCGGACCCCAAGCTGTTCGTGATCAATTTCGAGCGCGTCCTGCAGTAATTCCCGGCCCGGCGCTTGACGGCGCCGCTGGCGCATCGTCCCTTCCCCAAGGTTAGGAATCGGGCGGCCGGGCTTGGCATAGTTTAGATCGATTCCATACAAGATCTCCGGCGTATTTCTCCGGATTGTCCTGCCTGTCTCCCGGGCGTCTCATGCCGCCGACCGTGGCTTCTGGAGCGCGCGCCGCTTCGCCTGCATCGCAAGCGGGGCGGGCAACGCATTCTCCGTGAACGCCCTCTGGCGGCCCGGTTCGCCATGAGCCCGCCGAAGCACGGCGGGCCGGAGATGAAGGTCATGTTGCGTTTGTCCGTCCGCGCCCTCCTGCCCCTCCTGCTGCTCGCGGCCACTGCCGGCGCGGCGCAGGCCGATGAACCCGCCCAGCCGCCGTCCCGCCTCCAGGCCGATGCCAAGCCGAACTCCGGGACTGCTGCCGCCGCGCCGCGCCTCGCGACCCCCCAGGCGCTGGGCGAGGCATTGTTCTTCGACACCAATTTGTCGTTCAACCGCACCCAGTCGTGCGCCACCTGCCACGCCCCGGAGCATGCCTTCACCGATCCGCGGGAAACCGCTGCCGGGCTTGCCGTGTCGCTCGGCGACAACGGCACCTCGCTCGGCGACCGGAATGCCCCCACCGCCGGCTATGCCGCCTTCAGCCCGCCGTTCGGCAAGTCGCCGAAGCCCGGCCTCTTCCACGGCGGCCAGTTTCTGGACGGGCGCGCGCCGACGCTGGTGGAGCAGGCCGGCGGCCCGCCGCTGAACCCGATCGAAATGGGCATGCCCGACGAGAAGAGCATCACCACGCGGCTGAAGGAGAACCCTGACTACGTCGCGGCCTTCGACACGCTCTACGGCAAGGGCGTGCTCGACGCCTCGAAGGCCGGCTACAAGGCGATGACCCAGGCCATCGCCGCCTTCGAGAAGACGCCGCTCTTCGCCCCCTTCGATTCGAAGTATGACCGCTACCTTCGCGGCGAAGCGAAGCTCACCGACCAGGAAGAGCTGGGCCGGGTGCTATTCTTCTCCAAGCAATTCACCAATTGCAGCCAGTGCCACCAGTTGAATGCCCAGGGCGGCACGCCGGAGGAGACCTTTTCCTCCTACGAATACCACAATATCGGCGTGCCCAAGAACGTGGAGGCCCGTGCCATCGCCGGCTTCAAGCCGCAGAGCCGCGACATGGGCCTCGCCCAGAATCCGCTCTTCAAGGGCAAGGCGAAGGCCGCCCAGGCCGGCCGCTTCAAGACCCCCACCCTGCGCAACGTGGCGGTGACCGGCCCCTACATGCACAACGGCATCTTCAAGGACCTGAGGACCGTCATCCTCTTCTACAACACCTACAACACCACGAATCCCGCGCGGCACATCAATCCGGAAACCGGCAAGACCTTCGCACCGCCGGAGGTGAAGGAGAACATCTCCATGACCGAGCTGCAGATGGGGCCCGCCCTCGACGACAAGCGCATCGATGCCCTCGTCGCCTTTCTCAGGACCCTGACCGACCAGCGCTACGAGGCGCTGCTCGCAAGCGGGAGGTAGGGGGCCCTACACCTGCGTGCGGGCCCGGATGGCGGCGGCGAGGGTGCCCTCGTCGAGATAATCCAGCTCCCCGCCTACCGGCACGCCCTGGGCGAGCCGGGTGACGCGCACCTGCGCCCCGCGCAAGAGATCGGTGATGTAGTGCGCCGTCGTCTGGCCATCCACGGTCGCGCCCAGGGCCAGGATCACCTCGCCGATCTGGTCCTGGTGCACGCGGCTGATGAGGCTGGGGATGTTGAGGTCGTCCGGCCCGACCCCGTCGAGCGGCGAGAGCACGCCGCCCAGCACGTGGTAGCGCGCATTGAGGGCGCCGGCGCGCTCCAGCGCCCACAAATCGGCGACGTCCGCCACCACCACCAGCAGATGGCGCTCGCGCCCCGCATCCTGGCACACGGTGCAGGGATCGCAGACATCCATGTTTCCGCAGGTCCGGCACACCACGATCTTCGCCAGCGCATCCGCCAGCGCCGCGGTGAGGGGCGCCATCAGCGCCTCCCGCTTCTTGATGAGCGCCAGCGCCGCCCGCCGGGCCGACCGCGGGCCGAGCCCGGGAAGCCGCGCCAGAAGCTGGACCAGGCGCTCAATCTCCGGACCGGCAACGGCACGGGGCATGGGACGTCTCCGCTGGAGCGTTTTCAGGCTAGGCGAACACCGCCTCGCGTGAAGAAAACGCGTTGATGATGGATCGAGAGCATCAGTCCGCAAGCCGATGGGTGCGGAAAACGCCTTCGTGGGCCATACCCGAATTTGGACCCGTGAGGCGGTTCCAAATGCTCGGCGACTGGCCCGGCAAGTTGTCAAATGAAGCCGAAGAAACCGCCGGCCCTGAATTCACCAGAACGTCTTCCGCTCGCGGCGGCTTGCGTGAAACGCTCGAAAGCCGGGATTTAACGCATTTTCTTGATGCGCACCCCGATCGACTTGGCGCGGAAATGCTTCACCCCCCGATCTGCGCCAGCAAAGACCGCACCGGGTCTCAGCGGCGTGAAGACTGTCGCGGCAACTTGATAAAGCACGATCCCGGATGATGGAACCACTTACCCTCTGCCGCCATTGGGGGCCGGCGATAGTCGTCGCGAAGGCGGGGCACCGATACCCGAGAGCTCAAGATGGGGAGACTGTATCGGGCAAGATATGGCTGCCGCCGGCCGGCCGGATCGATCCAGTAATGCCTCCCGGGCCAGCGCCGCTACGGAAAGGCATTCTCCGGTCAAGCCGGTCGGTAAAACTGTAAAGACCCATGCCTCGAAAGCTTAAGGCTGGTTGCCGCCGTCCATTGCGGGACCGGGTCGCGATTATGCCCACAACCAACGCGTGCCGAAGCTCAACAAAACGCGCCAGGACATGTCTTGAAGCGCCTCTTATTCATGGCATTTCAGACGAATCAACCGGTGCACGGTTTGGCTGAATGCCGCACACCGGGCATCCGGCGGACCTACGGGGAGGACGATGAAAGTGGCTCTATTGCTGGATCTTCAAGAGTTTTTATGAAAACGTTTGTTTTCTGCTCATCTGGTGCTATAGAATATTTCCGAGTGTTGAGTTGCCTAGCAAACACTGCTGAGGTGCAGGTTCAATGCGCCACGGACACAGCTCAACCCCCCAGAGAGCAAGTGGAAAGGGACCCGCCGTGAGCGACTCCGCCTCGAATCCTCAGTCGCCGAGCCATATCGACTACACCGCCGATATCGTCGCGGCTTATGTGAGCAACAACAGCGTTGCCGCGACCGATCTTCCGGCCCTCATCGAGGCCGTGCATCGGGCTCTGGGCCAGCTCGGTACCCCGGCGGCGGCGCCGACCGAAGAACTTAAGCCGGCTATCCCGATCAAGAAGTCGGTGACCCCGGAATACATCATCTGCCTGGAAGACGGTAAGAAATTCAAGTCGTTGAAGCGCCACCTGCGCACCAGCTACGGCATGTCTCCCGATGCCTATCGGGAAAAGTGGGGCCTGCCGAAGGATTATCCCATGGTCGCCCCGGCCTATGCTGCCGCGCGGTCTGAGCTGGCCAAGAACATGGGCCTCGGGCAGAGCCGCAAGAAGGCCCCCACCCCTCCGGTCAAGAAGCCGACCCGCCGCACCAAGGCTGCGGCCTGATCGCGTCGATCGCGCGCTAAAGCGAATGCATTTCCCGGCCAGGCAGCAGCCCGGCCGGGAAATTTGCTTTTTTCGGCACCGAGTTGTGCCAAGGCCACGGCGTTTCTTGGGAACTTGACGACCCGGCAACCGCTGCCCGCAATCTCACTCTGAGGACCGTGCTCAAGCGCCGCGCCGGCTTCACCGACGGTGGAGGGGGCCGATTGCTCAGCCGCGGCATGGATCGATGACCGCCACCGAACAGCCCCGCGAAGCACCGGCGAAGACGCCGACTGCCGTAGCGAGACCGGCCCATCATGGGGCGCGCGGGCCATGGCAAGTGCATCCTTGCCGTAAGGAAAACATCGCGAGCGATTCATGCCGGCGATGTATTCCCGATCACTTTTCAATGAAAAAACATCTGCTGAAGACTTTAGACGCCTGTTCAACAACGCCCGGCGATGTGACGTGCGGCGGGCGACGCCTCAGTCCAGGCCCAGCCGCCGGCAGATTTCGTCGAGCTGCTCCAGGCGGCTGTAGCGAATCCGCACCTCCCCGCTTTCCCCGTGCCCGGCAACGGTGACCGAAAGGCCGAGCAGATCCGCGAGGCGCTTTTCGAGCGCCCTGCTGTCGGCATCCTCATACGCCGCCGCACCGCCGGACGCCGCACCGCCAGCCTTGCCCGCCGGCGCCCCGGGCGCCCCGGGCGCCGCTCCCTCCTGCGGCGGAGACGAAAGCGTCGCATTCGTCCGCATCAGCGCTTCCACGTCGCGGACGCTGAGCCCCTTCTCTACCACCTGCCGCGCGATGCGCTCCGGCGCGGGATGCCCGAGCAAGGCGCGGGCATGGCCGGCGCTGAGCCGGCCGTCGGCGAGATAGAGCTTCACCGCGTCCGGCAGCTTCAACAGGCGCAGCGTATTGGCGATGTGGCTGCGGCTCTTGCCGATCACCCGGGCGAGATCGGCCTGGCTGTAGCGGAACTCGCTCATCAGCGCGTCGAAGCCCTGGGCCTCTTCCACCGGGTTGAGATCCGCCCGCTGGACGTTCTCGATGATCGCCACCTCAAGCGCCTCGCGGTCGTCGAGGTCGAGCACCACCACCGGCACCTCATGGAGGGCCGCGCGCTGCGCCGCCCGCCAGCGCCGTTCGCCGGCGACGATCTCGAAGCTGTCGTCGCCCTTCAGCGGCCGCACCACGATGGGCTGAATAATGCCCTTCTCGCGGATCGAGGCGGCGAGCTCCTCCAGCCCCTCGTCCAGGAAGGTCCGGCGCGGATTGCGCGCGCTCGGCCGCACCTGCTCGATGGGCAGGCGCCGCGGGGCGCCGCGGCCGGTCCCTCCCCTGGGCGGGGGGGCCTCGGTCTCGCTGATCTCGCCAATGAGCGCCGCGAGCCCGCGTCCCAGCCGTGAGCGGGTTTCATCCGCCATGATCACCTGTCCTTCACCAGAGCGTCCTCGCGCCCGGCGGATCCCGGTCCGCGTGACGAAAACGCATAAAATCAAACACTTATGTCATTCAAGGGCGCCTCGACACGCCACGCGCCCGGCGGATCACGCCGCCTCGCGGGCCTTGCGCTCGCGCTTGATCACCTCGGCGGCGAGCTTGAGATAGGCCTGCGAGCCCACGCACTTGAGATCGTAGAGCAGCACCGGCTTGCCGTAGGAGGGCGCCTCGGAGACCCGGACGTTGCGCGGGATCACCGTCTCATAGACCTTGTCGCCCATGAACTGCCGGACATCCTCCATCACCTGTTCGGAGAGGTTGTTGCGGACGTCGTACATGGTCAGGACGATGCCGTGGATGTCGAGGGACGGGTTGAGCGCGGTGCGCACCTGCTCGACGGTCTTGAGCAGCTGCGACAGGCCCTCCAGCGCGAAGAACTCGCACTGCAGCGGCACCAGGATGGCATCCGCCGCCGCCATGGCGTTTACCGTCAGCAGCGACAGGGAGGGCGGGCAATCCACCAGCACGTAGGAAAAGCGCGGCAACTGCCCGTCAGTAGCCAGCCGCCGCAGCGCATTGCGCAGGCGGAACGCGCGGTCCCGCGCGTCGGCGATCTCCAGCTCGACGCCTGACAGATCGAGCGTCGCCGGGGCGAGGTACAGCGAGGGAACGGAGGTCGGCAGCACGGCCTGGCGCAAATCCGCCTCGCCGGTGAGCACGTCGTAGGTGGAGATGCGGCGGGCCTTGCGGTCGATCCCGAGCCCGGTGGAGGCATTGCCCTGGGGGTCGAGGTCCACCACCAGCACGCTCTCGTCCAGCGCCGCCAAGGCGGTGCCGAGATTGATGGCGGTTGTGGTCTTGCCCACCCCGCCCTTCTGGTTGGCGAGGGCCAGCACGCGCATCGCCCCGGAAGCCGGGGGCAGGGGAGGCTGTTCGATCATTCGTCTTTGGTCCCTCAGCTTCGCCCGAGCCGGAACACCCCATCCGTTGTGCCGGCGTCACCAGACACCCACAATAGATGGAAAACTTGGTCCGTCCTGCGCTCCGGGTGCCCGTCGGTCAGCCGCGTTGCGCGCTCTTTACCACGACCACGCGTCCGTCGGGGTCGGTAAGGCTTGGATGCAGCGCGCAATCGAGTGTCCAGCCTTTACGCGCCTCGGTCAATTCACGCTCCGCATCCCGGCCCTTCAGAAACAGGCCGAGCGCGCCGGAATCCAGGAACGGCGCCGCCAGATCGAGCAGCAAAGGCAACGGCGCCAGGGCCCGCGCCGAAACCACGCCGGTGCCCGCGGCAAGCTGGGGCGCCGCGATTTCGATTCGCGCGGCATGAACGGTGACGGGAAGATCCGCCTGCCGGGCGGCCTCGCGCAGGAAGGCGGCCTTGCGCTGGTCGCTCTCCACCAGATGCATGCGGAAGTCGCCGCCCGCCCGCGCCGCGGCCACCACCAGCCCGGGGAAGCCGCCGCCGGAACCCAGGTCCACCCAGCGCATCACGTCGGGGGGTGCGTAATCGAGCAGTTGCAGCGAATCCGCCACATGCCGCTGCCACAGCACGGGGATCGAGGCCGGCGCCACCAGATTGATGGTGCGTTGCCACTTCACCAGAAGCGCCGCGATGGTATCGAGGCGCTCCAGGGTTTCACGTGAAACATGCCGCGCCACATCGGCGCGACCGGGAGCAGGACCGGCGCCCGTCATGGCGCGGGACTCCGGGAATGGCGAAATTCAATTATCCCCGTTTTCCACATGTCCGGGCCGCCTAGCCGGTCCGGGCGCGGCGCGCCCGGGTGGCGAGCAAAGCGAGGGCGGCGGGGGTCATCCCCTCCATCCGCCCGGCCTGGCCGATTGTGCTCGGACGCAGCCGCATCAGCCTCTGCTTCAGCTCGTTCGAGAGGCCGGGAATAGTGCCGTAATCTAGCCCGTCCGGCAGGTCGAGGGCCTCGTCCCGCCGCAGCACCGCGATGTCGGCCTGCTGCCGCTCCACATAGACGGCATAGCGGGCATCGGTCTCCACCTGCTCGCGGATGTCGGGGGCGATGGCGCCGAGCTCCGGCCAGATGCCCATCAGGCGCGACAGGTCGACATCCGGATAGGACAGGAGCGTGAAGGCGGTGCGGGGCTGGCCGTCCCGGTTCACGGTGAGGCCGTGACCGGCGGCGGCATCCGGGGTGAGTGAAAGCGTATCCAGAAGCGCCCGTGCCGAGCCGAGCCTCTCACCGCGCACAGCATGATGGGCGGCGCGCGCGGTCCCGACCAGACCCAGCGCCATGCCCTTGCCGGTCAGCCGCTCGCCGGCATTGTCGGCCCGCAGGGTGAGGCGATATTCCGCCCGCGAGGTGAACATGCGGTAAGGCTCGCTCACCCCGCGGGTGACGAGGTCGTCCACCATCACCCCGAGATAGGATTCGCCCCGGTCGAACACCACGCCGTCGCTGCCACCGGCACGACGGGCGGCATTGAGCCCGGCCAGCAGGCCCTGGGCCGCCGCCTCCTCATAGCCGGTGGTGCCGTTGATCTGCCCGGCGAGAAACAGGCCGCGCACTGCCTTGGCCTCCAGCGTGGCGCCGAGAGCGCGCGGATCCACATGGTCATATTCGATGGCGTAGCCCGGGCGCAGCACCCGCACCCGCTCAAGCCCGGGAATGGTGTGCAGGAACGCCGTCTGCACATCCTCGGGCAGGGAGGTGGACAGGCCGTTGGGATAGACGGTGGGATCGTCCAGGCCCTCGGGCTCCAGGAAGATCTGGTGGCCGTCGCGCTCGCCGAAGCGAACGATCTTGTCCTCGATGGAGGGGCAGTAGCGTGGCCCCGTGCTCTCGATCCGCCCGGAATACATGGCGGAGCGGCCGAGATTGGCGCGGATGAGGGCGTGGGTCGCCGCCACGGTGCGGGTGATGCCGCACGCCACCTGCGGGTTCGGCAGCCGCGCGGTGAGGGCGGAGAACGGCTCCGGCGGGTCGTCGCCCGCCTGCATCTCCAGCGCGGCCCAGTCGATGGTTCGCCCATCGAGCCGCGCCGGCGTGCCGGTCTTCAGCCGTCCCAGCGGCAGGCCCAGGCGCGCGAGGGCAGGGGAGAGGCCGAGCGCCGGCGCCTCGCCCATCCGCCCCGCCGGATAGCTCTCCTCGCCCAGATGGATCAGGCCGTTGAGGAACGTCCCGGTGGTGAGCACCACGGCGCCGCAGGCAAGGCGGCGGCCATCGGCGAGGCGCACGGCGACGAGACGTCCGTTCGCCACCTCCAGGTCGTCGGCCTCGGCGGCGATGATGTCGAGGCCGTCCTGTTCGGCCAGCGCGGCCTGCATGGCGGCGGCGTAGAGCCGGCGATCCGCCTGGGCCCGCGGGCCGCGCACGGCCGGCCCCTTGCGCCGGTTGAGAACGCGAAACTGGATGCCACCGGCATCGGCCACCCGGCCCATCAGCCCGTCGAGGGCATCGATCTCCCGCACCAGATGGCCCTTGCCGAGCCCGCCGATGGCCGGGTTGCAGGACATGGCGCCGATGGTCGCGGGAGTGTGGGTGACGAGCGCGGTGCGCGCCCCGTGCCGCGCCGCAGCGGCTGCCGCCTCGCAGCCCGCATGCCCGCCGCCGACGACGATCACGTCATAGGAAGTCTCGGCGAAGGGCGGCATGGGCGAGGGTCCTCACGGGGCGGCTCTCTGGAAACCCCGACTTTCAGGCGGCGTCAAGGCGAATGGCGCGGGATGTTTCACGTGAAACATTTCCGCGGCCCGTTCCCAGCGCTCGCGGCGCCGTGCTTTGCGCCTGTCACTTGCCGATGCAGAAGGTGCTGAACAGGCTGTCCAGCACGTCCTCCACATCCACCTTGCCGATCAGCCGGTCGAGGGCGTGGGCCGCGAGGCGCAGCTCCTCGGCCTGCAATTCCTCCCGCCCGGCATGGGGCGCGAGGGCATTGGCCAGGGCTGACGCCGCCGCTGCGAGGGCGAGACGCTGACGCTCACGCGTCACCAGCGCCGGCTCCCCACCAGCCCACCGGCCTGCCGCCGCCTCCAGCCGCGCCACCAGTTCCGGAAGGCCGCGGCCGGTGGCGACCGAAATCGCGAGCCAGCCGACGGGCGCCGGCGAGACATCCAGGTCGGCCTTGCTCAACAGGCACACCGCCCCTGACAAGGCCGGGGGCGGCAGCTCCGCGGTGTCGGAAAGCCACAGAACGAGGTCCGCCGCCTCCGCCCGCGCCAGGGCCCGGCGCACGCCTTCGGTCTCGACGGGATCGATGGTCTCGCGCAGGCCGGCGGTGTCCAACAACGTCACCGCCTGGCCTGCGAGCTCCAGATGCACCTCCACCACGTCGCGCGTGGTGCCAGGAACCGGCGAGACGATGGCAGCATCGCGCCCCGCCAGATGGTTCAGCAAGGTGGACTTGCCGGCGTTGGGCGGGCCGGCCAGCGCCATTACCACGCCGTCGCGCACCCGCTCGCCGCGAGCCGCATCGGCCAGAACCTCACGCAGCTCGGCCAGGAGAGGGGTGACCTCGCCCGCGATCCCGGCGGCCACGTCATCGGCCACATCGCCTTCATCGGCGAAGTCGAGCCCGGCCTCGGCGAAGGCGAGGGCGCGCACGATGCGCGACCGCCAGGCGACCACCCGGCGGGAGAGCGCGCCCGATGCCTGGGCGAGAGCCTGGCGCCGCTGGGCCTCGCTTTCCGCCGCCACCAGATCGGCAAGGCCTTCCACCTCCGCGAGATCCAGCTTGCCGTTGGCATGGGCGCGGCGGGTGAATTCGCGGGGCGCGGCGGGTCGCAGGCCCGGCAGGTCGGCGAGCACGCGCAGCCCCCGCGCCACCGCCGCCCGCCCGCCGTGGAGGTGAAGCTCCAGAACATCCTCGCCGGTGGCGCTGCGCGGGGCGGGGAAGAACAAAGTCAGCGCCCTATCGAGAACGTCTTGGGATGCCGGATCGCGGAGGGTCCGCACGCTCGCGGCGCGGGGAAAGGGAGGGCTTCCCGCCAGCAGGGTTGCCACCTCGCCCGCCCGCGGCCCGGAGATCCGCAGCACCGCCACCGCCGCGGGAGGCCGGCCGGAAGAGAGGGCGAAGATGGTGTCGGGCGCAGGCATATGGGGTCTCGCACCAGGGGGCATCCGGGTGCGTTGCACATCGTCAGGCCGAAGTCACTGGGACGGGATGGTCGCGGCGCTCGGATCCGGATGCCGGGTGGATCCTCATGGCGGTTTTTGGCCTGGGCGGGGGGAGGCTTTTCCTGGGAGGAGGGGGGGGGGGGTGAGGGTCTTTTCTGCGATGGGGGGGGGGCCGCCCGGGCGCCTCCTGCCCCTCGAAATAGCGAAGCGCCGCTACCGGGAGAGACCGGTTCAGGTTCAGCAGCAGCACAATTCGCGCGACGGCGAGGTGGCACGTCGGCCCCGAAGAGGCGGCCGGAACGCCGGATCGGACCTCGCCATCGCCTATGCCGATGCCATGGATTCCATAGCACCCAGGGCGAAATCGCAGCGCCGAGGGGCGCCACATTTGGGACGATCAAGCGGGGCAGCCTACGGGCCCGACCTGCCGTCGCGGCGTGAGAAGGCCTCGCGCAATCGGATACCGAACTGCTCCCACGCTTCGTGATCCGACGGATCGGCGCTTCCCGGAGACGCTTGTTTTCCGTGCGCAACGTGCCAGTCGGGGTCTCCAGCATGCGGACATGTGACCTGCCACACCGCCGCCCTGGTCGGGTCGCCTGGGGGATGCAGACGTCCCGCCCACCGGCCTCTACCTCGTCTCTGAGAAGAGACGTGGAAACCGCGGAGCACTTCGCCGCCGTTTTCGATCCCGTTCCGCCGCCTGGCGTGGTGCACCCACGCTGGCCATCAACGAAATCGGCGGCGCGGTGGAGAGGCCATAGTCGCCACCGCCGGGTGTAGACGGGCAGTTCAGGTGGCGATGGACAGCCCGCTGGCGGATCAAAAGACGCCCGAGGCCATGCCAGCGGCGAACGACAGGGGTTCGACGAGCCGTGTTCACGGCCGATCAGCCGTGCGGGAGCGTTTCCGCCGGTTCGGAACGCGAAGACGCCGTGAACTGCCCCAGTGGCACGGCCAAAATGGGCGCCACCACCCCTGATCGATTGGGATGGCCGCTGACGGGAGTTTCAATTGGGACGACGTATGGATCGGAAACAACCCAAAACCACCGCCACAGAGCCCGCCAATCGATCAACTTTTGAGAGATAAATTCACATAATTGCAATTTATACGCGCATATTGACCCGGCTTCCAAGTCTGTTTCCGATCAACCCTCGCCCTCGGGGACCGGCTCTGCATATTTGAGCCACAGGGCCTTCTCTCCCAGGCCTGACACGAAAGCATCATGCGCCGCCCGCTCCGCCGCACTCACGCGGGCCGGAAGCGGGGCGGGACGTGGGCGGGCGATGCGCCCGGTCTCCACCACCAGACGGGGGGCCTCGCTTGTAGTTGTCTCGACGAGGCCGATGAGGCTTGCCTGCCGTCCGCCCAGCAGCTCGCTATAGACTTCCGCCAGCAGCTCCGCGTCCAGCAACGCGCCGTGCTTCACCCGGCGCGAGGAATCGATGCCGTAGCGATTCATCAGGTCGTCGAGGCGGTTGCTCGCGCCCGGATGCTTGCGACGGGCGAGGGCCAGGGTGTCCACCACCCGGTCGCGAGCGATGGGCGGACGCTTGAGCCGGTCCAGCTCCGCGTTCAGGAAGCCGATGTCGAATGCCGCATTGTGGATGATCAGCGTGTCGTCGCCGATGAACTCAAGAAATTCATCGGCGACCTTGGCAAATACCGGCTTATCGGAAAGGAAATCCACGGAAAGTCCATGCACCCGGAAGGCTTCCGCGGGCATGTCCCGCTCGGGGTTGATGTAGACGTGATAGATGTTCCCGGTCAGGATGCGGTTGACCATCTCCACGCAGCCGATTTCCACCAGCCGGTCGCCGCCATAGGCTTCGAGGCCGGTGGTCTCCGTATCGAGCACGATCTCGCGCATCTGGCTTTCCCCGAAACGAAAATCTGCAAAACGTCAGGACGGCGCCCGACGCCCCGGCCCGGCCAGCGCCCGCACTATCCCGGCCACCTGGTGGCGGGCCGCATCGAAGCCGCGCCCGGTATCGATGATGAAATGGGCCCCGCGCCGCTTCTCGGCATCCGGCATCTGCCGGGCGAGGATGGCATCGAGCTTTTCCGCGCTCATGCCCGGACGCTCCAGCACCCGCTGGCGCTGCACCTCGGGGGCTGCGGTCACCACGGCCACCGCGTGGGTGAGGCCGCCGGCGCGTCGCTCGAACAGCAGCGGGATGTCCAGCACCACGAAGCGCTGCCCCCCTGCGCGGGTGGAGGTGAGGAACCGTTCCTCCTCGCCCCGGACCAGCGGGTGGACGATCGCCTCGAGCCGGGCCATGGCCTCGGCATTCCCCAGCACCCGGGCGGCGAGCAGCGTCCGATCCACCGCCCCGTCCCGGACCACCCCGGGAAAGGCGGCCTCGACCGGCGCCACCGCGGCCCCGCGATAAAGCCCATGGACGGCGGCATCCGCGTCGTAGACCGGAATGCCGAACGACCGGAACAAGCCGGCGGTCGCCGACTTGCCCATGCCGATGGAGCCGGTGAGGCCCAGAATCCACATGGCTCAGCCCTCCAGCTGCCCTTTGGCGGCGAGGTCCGCGATGATCAGCTCGCGCAGTTCGGGCGTGACCTGCGGCCGCACCCCGAACCAGTGCTCGAACCCGCCGACCCCCTGGTGCAGCAGCATGCCCAGCCCGTCCACCACCCGCAGCTCCCGCGCCGCCGCCGCCCTGAGTAGCGGCGTGCGCAGTGGCACATAGACGATGTCCGTCACCACCGCCTCGGCACGCAGCGGGGCGAGATCGAGCTCAAGAGGCGGCGCACCCTTCATGCCGAGCGAGGTGCAATTGACGAGGACATCCGCCTCGGCGAGCAGCCCCGGCACGGCATCGAAGCCATGGGCCTGCGCCCGACCGGGGTAGGGGGCCGCCAGCGCCTGCGCCCGCGCAAGGGTGCGATTGGCGATGGCGATGCGGCCGAAACCGCGCTCCGCCAGGGCATGGATGATCGCCCGGGCCGCCCCGCCGGCCCCTAGCACCAGCGCCACCCCGCGCGCCGCATCCCACCCGGGGGCCTCGGCATCGAGATTGGCGAGGAAGCCGTAGCCGTCGGTATTGGCGCCGATCAGCCGGCCGCCGTCGAGCCACAAGGTGTTGGCCGCCCCCAGCGCGGCGGCGGAGGGGTCCGCCTCGTCCAGCACGGAGAAGGCAATCTCCTTGTTGGGCACCGTCACGTTGCAGCCGACATAATCGCGGGCGGCGAGGGAGCGGTAGAACGCGGCGGCCTCGTCCGGCGGCACCGCCTCCCGGCCATAGCTGCCGTCGATGCCGTAGGCTTCCAGCCAGTAGCCATGCAGCAGAGACGAGCGCGAATGCGCCACCGGAAAGCCGGTCACGCAGGCCCGCCGGCTCACGGCAGCAATCCCTGGTCGCGCAGGAACGGCAGCAATTGCAGCATCGGCAGGCCGAGAATGGTGAAGTGGTCGCCCTCCACCCGGGTGAAGAGGTGCACGCCGACGGATTCGAGCTGGTAGGCGCCCACCGAGGTCAGAACCCGGGCGCCGGCCGCCGCCAGATAGATATCGAGCATCTCGGGGGAGAGCGGCCGCATGGTGAGATAGGCGCTCACCACGGTCTCGAACACCACGGTGGCATCGTGCGCCACCGCGACGGCGGAATGTAGCGCATGGGTGCGCCCGGCAAGGCGCTCCAGCTGGACCCGCGCCGCCTCGACGGAGCGCGGCTTATGGAAGATCTCATCGCCCAGCGCCAGGGTCTGGTCGGCTCCCAGCACCACCCGGCCGGGCGCCGCGTGGGCGCCGGCAAGCGCCTTGGCCCGGGCCAGCATCAGGGCGATCCGATCCGGGCTGGTCTCGCCCGACTGGACCTGCAGCGCCCGCTCGTCCACCTCGGCCGCGACCGTTTCCACCGGCACCCCGGCATGGACGAGGAGAGAAAGGCGGGTGGCGCTCTTTGAGGCGAGCACCAGCGGCTGCTGACTGCGCCAGAGGGTCAGGCTGTCCATCAAGGGGTCTCGGCTCTCAGGTCTCGGCAATCATCCGCCGCTGGCGTTCGTTATACATGGCCATGATGGAGGCCGCCGTCTCCTCGATGGAGCGACGGGTGACGTCGATCAGCGGCCAGCCGTTGCGGGCGCACAGGCGGCGGGACAGGGCGATCTCCTCCGACACCGAATCACGATCGGTATAGGAGGAGCCGTTGTCCGCGGCATTCAGGCTCAGCAGCCGGTTCTGGCGGATCTCGACGATCCGTTCCGGCGTCGCGACCAGGCCCACCACCAGCGGCGATTTCAGGTGATCCAGGTTCGGCGGCAGCGGCACCGCCGGCACGAGGGGGATGTTGGCGGTCTTGATGCCGCGATTGGCGAGATAGATCGAGGTCGGCGTCTTCGAGGTGCGCGACACCCCCACCAGCACGACGTCGGCGTTCTCGAGGTCATCGGTCATGTGCCCGTCATCGTGCATGACGGTGAAGTTCAGCGCATCGATGCGCTTGAAGTACGTGGCATCGAGCGAATGCTGGCCGCCGATGCGCGGGGTGGGCTCGCCCCCCAGATAGGATTGGAAGAGCTGTACCACCGGCGCCAGCACCGACATGAACGGCACGCCGATCTGCCTGCAGCGGCCTTTCAGCCGCTCGCGGATCTCCTTGTCCACCAGGGTGTAGAGCACGATGCCCGGATTGGCCTCGATCTCCTGCAGCACCCGGTCGATCTGGTTCATAGACCGGATCAGCGGATAGACATGCTCGATGGGCAGCACCCCGGCATATTGGGCGCAGGCCGCCCGCCCCACATTGATGAGGGTTTCCCCGGTCGCATCGGAAACCAGATGCAGATGAAAGAAGTTGGCCTTCGCCACCTTGTGCCTCGCTCTGTCCACCGCGCCTGTGGGCAGCGTGTTGAAGAAGGCATGCACCGTGGGCTTCCGCAAGGCCCGGACGGCGACCCCCTGGGGATGACGTCGTTTTTTGTCCACAATTCGACTCGCGCGGACAGCTTTTGGACCCCCCCTGTGGGCGGGTGTGGAAAAGCCTCTTCGACGCCGGCGTTAACCATTTATTAACCGATGAATCGGTCGTTTCGCGGCTGCGGCAAGTTCGCCGGCTCCCGTGGGTCGCGCTGTGGATCGGTTGTCGACGGCGCTGCGACTGGTTAATCAACCGTTAAGACTCTGAAGACTCCCTTTTATAAAAGGAGTCTCTTTTCTAGAAGGGTTGGGATGAAGCCGGATCGATCCTCGCGTTTCCTCACGGTGCTGGATGGCACCGCTCTCGATCCGCCACCGCTCTGGATGATGCGACAGGCCGGCCGCTACCTCCCGGAATATCTCCGGGTTCGGGCCGAGGCCGGGGACTTCCTCACCCTGTGCTACACCCCGCGGCTCGCCGCCGAGGTGACCTTGCAGCCGATCCGCCGCTTCGGCTTCGATGCGGCGATCATCTTCTCCGACATCCTGGTGGTGCCGCATGCGCTGGGGGTGGACCTCACCTTCGCCGCAGGGGAGGGGCCGCGGCTTGCGCCGGTGACCGATGCCGCAGGTCTCGCCGGCCTGCGCGCTGGGCTCGATCCCGACCGCACGGAGCCGGTCTACGCGGCGATCGCCGAGGTGCGGGCGGCCTTGCCGCGGGAAACAGCACTGATCGGCTTCTGCGGCGCACCGTGGACGGTGGCGACCTACATGGTGGCCGGGCAGGGCACGACGGACCAGGCGCCGGCCCGCCTGCTGGCGCTGCGCGATCCCGAGCTGTTCCAGGCGCTGATCGACCGGCTGGTGGAGGCCTCCATCGCCCACCTGTCCGCCCAGGTGGCGGCGGGGGCCGATGCGGTGCAGATCTTCGACACCTGGGCCGGCGTGCTGGATCCGGTGGCCTTCGCCCGCTGGTGCGTCGCGCCGCTGCGCCGGATCGTGGCCGGCCTCAAGGCGGCGCACCCCGAGGTGCCGGTGATCGCATTTCCCAAGGGCGTTCACCTCGAGGGCTTGAAGCTGCTGCAGGATGCCGGGGTTGTCGCCATCGGCCTCGACTGGACGGCAGACCGGCGGGCGGCGCGGGCCGCGCTCTCGCCGCGCTTCGCGTTGCAGGGCAATCTCGATCCGCTGCTGCTGATTTCCGGCGGACCGGCGCTGGAACAGGAGGTGCGGCGGATCCGCGAGGACTTCGCCGGAGTACCGCACATCTTCAATCTGGGGCACGGAATCCGTCCGGAAACCCCGGTGGCGCATGTGGAGAAGTTTGTGGACCTGGTTCGGGAAAAGTTATGATTAATCTATCGAAATCAATGAATTAAACCAGAAAAATCGATCATGACATATCTGTGGATCAAGGCTCTGCATGTGATCGCGGTGATCGCCTGGATGGCGGCACTGCTCTACCTGCCGCGGCTCATGGTCTACCATTGCGGAGCCGAGAAGGGCTCGGTGCAGTCCGAGACCTTCAAGGTGATGGAGCGCCGGCTGCTGAAGGCGATCGCCAACCCGGCGATGATCGTTGCCTGGCTCGCCGGCCTCTATCTGGTCTGGGACGGTGGCTGGATCTCGACCGGCTGGCTGCATGCGAAGTTGACGTTGGTGGTATTGATGTCCGGTATGCACGGGGCGCTGAGCCGGTGGGTGAAGGACTTCGCCGCCGATGCCAACCTCCGCCCGCAGCGCTTCTACCGCATCGCCAATGAGGTGCCGACGGTGCTGATGATCGGCATCGTGGTGCTGGTGATCGTCAAGCCGTTTTGAGCGGGCGCCGGCGCTGCGACGGTTTTGTCGGGGCGGGGGGCTTGCGCGCCCGCTTCCGGCTGCCTAACCTCACTCTGCTTTCCCCAACACAGGCGAATGCGCGTCCAGCGTTCCGAAGCCCTCACGGGATCAGCCCCACGGGATCGGCCGGCGCGTCAGGCGGAACTTTCTCGCCACGAATTCCCCCTGAAGACCTGTGATCTGTCCCCCCTTTCTGTCCGGCCGCGACCCGTCCGTCGCGCTGGATGATCCCACGAGTCACACCGCGACAGAGTCGGGCCCGCGACTCATCTCATAACCCAAGACTTATCGAGGCTTTCCCTTATGCGGGAAGTGAAACTCCAGGACCTCAAATCCAAGACTCCGGTCGAGCTTTTGGCCTTTGCCGAGGAGAACGAGGTGGAGAATGCCAGCACCCTGCGCAAGCAGGAGCTGATGTTCGCCATCCTCAAGCAGCTCGCCCTCAGCGAGACCGAGATCATCGGCGAGGGCGTGGTGGAAGTCCTGCAGGACGGCTTCGGCTTCCTGCGCTCCCCCGAAGCCAATTATTTGCCCGGTCCTGACGACATCTACGTCTCCCCCTCGCAGATCCGCCGCTTCGGCCTTCGCACCGGCGACACGGTGGAAGGGCAGATCCGCTCGCCGAAGGAAGGCGAGCGCTATTTTGCCCTGCTCAAGGTCAACACCATCAATTTCGAGGATCCGGAGAAGGCCCGGCACAAGATCAACTTCGACAACCTGACGCCGCTCTATCCCGACGAGCGGCTCAAGCTCGAGCATGACGAGCCGGCCACCAAGAAAGACTATTCGGCGCGAATCATCGATATCGTCGCGCCCATCGGCAAGGGCCAGCGCGGCCTCATCGTCGCCCCGCCCCGCACCGGCAAGACGGTGCTGCTGCAGAACATCGCCAAGTCCATCACCGCCAACCATCCCGAGTGCTACCTCATCGTGCTGCTCATCGACGAGCGCCCGGAAGAAGTCACCGACATGCAGCGCTCGGTGAAGGGCGAGGTGGTCTCCTCCACCTTCGACGAGCCGGCCTCGCGCCACGTCCAGGTCGCCGAGATGGTGATCGAGAAGGCCAAGCGCCTGGTGGAGCATGGCCGCGACGTGGTGATCCTCCTGGATTCCATCACCCGCCTCGGCCGCGCCTACAACACGGTGGTGCCGTCCTCCGGCAAGGTGCTGACCGGCGGCGTCGACGCCAACGCCCTCCAGCGGCCCAAGCGCTTCTTCGGCGCCGCCCGCAACATCGAGGAAGGCGGCTCGCTGACCATCATCGCCACCGCGCTGATCGACACCGGCTCGCGCATGGACGAGGTGATCTTCGAGGAGTTCAAGGGCACCGGCAATTCGGAGGTCATCCTCGACCGCAAGGTGTCCGACAAGCGGGTGTTCCCGGCCATCGACATCACGAGGTCCGGCACCCGCAAGGAAGAGCTCCTGGTGCCGTCCGACACCCTCAAGAAGATGTACGTCCTGCGCCGCATCCTCAATCCCATGGGGGTGCTGGATGCCGCCGAGTTCCTCACCGACAAGCTGCGGCAGACCAAGACCAACCAGGACTTCTTCGATTCCATGAACACCTGAGCCGGGACGACGGTGCCGCCGCGCTCCAGTGGCGGCACCGGTTGCAGGGCTTGCGCCCCGCACCGGCCATGGCTGCGGAAGCTCTTGCAAACGCAAGCCAATTCCGGACTTCTCAAGATCCGTGATTTGCGTTTTCGCAGCGCGCGCCTATCTTTGGTGAAAGCCTGCGGCGGTTGCGGCCGCCCTTTGTCGTTTGCCGAGGATTCGCGCCATGTTCATCCAGACCGAGACCACCCCTAATCCGGCCACCCTCAAGTTCCTGCCCGGCCGCGAGGTTCTCGGCAACGGCACGCTGGAGGTCCACACCCCGGAGGAGGCCGACCGCTCGCCGCTGGCCCAGCGCCTGTTCGACGTGGTCGGGGTCTCCGGCGTGTTCCTGGGCTCGGATTTCGTGACCGTCACCAAGGCCCATGGCGAGTGGCCCCAGATCAAGCCGGCGATCCTCGGCGCGATCATGGAGCACTTCATGTCCGGCGCCCCGGTGCTGGCCGACGGGGTGGCGGTGGATGCGGACGAGGATGCCGAGTTCTATGCCCCGGACGACGCCGAGATCGTCGCCACGGTGAAGGAGCTGATCGCCACCCGGGTGCGCCCGGCGGTGGCCAATGACGGCGGCGACATCACCTTCCGCGGCTTCCGGGACGGCATCGTCTATCTCAATATGAAGGGCTCCTGCTCGGGCTGCCCGTCCTCCACCGCGACGCTCAAGAACGGCATCCAGAACCTGTTGTGCCACTTCGTGCCCGAGGTGAAGGCGGTGGAGGCGGTCTGAACCGCTCCCGCTGCGTCATCATGATTGACGCCCGTTAACCTTGACGCCAAGTGAACGGGTGCCTGCCCCTTTCGTTCGCGGCCTTTTCGGTCAATCGTGGCGGGAATTGGGGCACCCGCGCTGATGTATATTCTTGCCATAGACACGGCGCTCGCCGCCTGCTCCGCCGCCGTCCTCGACGCCGAGGCGGACGTGGTGGTGTCCGGGGACTCCCTCCTGATGGAGCGGGGCCACGCCGAGGCCCTGATCCCGCTGGTGGACCGGGTGATGCGCGAGGCGGGGCTCGATTTCGAGCATCTCGCCCGCATCGCCGTCACCATCGGGCCGGGCAGCTTCACCGGGCTTCGGGTCGGGCTTTCGGCGGCGCGGGGCTTCGGCCTCACCATCAACCGGCCGGTGGTAGGGGTGTCGACGCTGGCGGCGCTGGCGGCGCCCTTCCTCGCCTTCGACGACGCGATGCCGGTGGTGAGCGCCATCGATGCCCGGCACGGCCACGTCTATCTCCAGATGTTCGGGGTGGGCGGACGCACCCTCATCGCCCCGCGGGTGACCACGGTGCGCGAGGCGGCGCGGGCGGTGGCCATCGGCACCGCCCGGCTGGTGGGCTCCGGCGCCGCCTTGCTGGCGGAGGCCTGGCCGTCCGGCGAGGCGCCGCCGGTCTCGGTGGACGACGTGCCGGCGCCCGATGTCGCCTGGGTCGCCCGCCTCGGCGTCGCCGCCGATCCGGAGACCGCCGAGCCGCGACCCTTCTACCTCAGGCCGCCGGATGCCAAGCCGCAGGACAAGGCACGGGTGGCCCGGCGATGATGAAAGCCCTGCTCGCCCGCTTCCGCCCGGCCGAGCCGCGCCTTCGGGCCGCGGTCAGCGCCGATGCCGGCCAATGCGCCGCCCTGCACGCCGAGGGTTTCGCCCGCGGCTGGGATGCGCCGGAGTTCGAGCGGCTGCTCGCCGAGAAGACCGTCGCCGCCCATGTGGCCTGCGACGGCCCCCGGCCGAAGCTGATCGGCTTCGTGCTCTCCCATGTGGTGGCGCCGGAATCGGAAGTGTTGTCCATCACTGTGGCGCCGGACCGGCGCGGCCGGGGCATCGCCCGGCAATTGCTCGGCCATCATCTCGCCCGGCTGGCGGCGGCGGGGGTCACCACCTCGTTCCTCGAGGTGGAGGCCGAAAATGCATCGGCCCTCCGGCTCTACAGCCGGCTCGGCTATGTGGAGGCCGGCCGCCGCAAGGGCTATTACCCCGCCGGCGGCGACAAGGCCGCCGTCGATGCCCTGATGCTGCGCCGCGACCTC
This sequence comes from uncultured Xanthobacter sp., assembly GCA_937872325.1. Lineage (GTDB taxonomy): Bacteria > Pseudomonadota > Alphaproteobacteria > Rhizobiales > Xanthobacteraceae > Xanthobacter. The sequence goes on from CALMSN010000173.1 coordinate 25,009, forward strand.
TGATACCGTCAGCCCGATCTTCGAGCGAGGGCGTCCGGGCCTTTCCTCACCGCGCCGCGAACGGATTTCGGCTGGCCGCGCCCCTCGACCAGGCCGGAGCCGAACCCCTTGCGGCGGGCGGCGGGCGGCGCGATAAGGCCAGGGAGCTGCGCAGACGCGGAGGGGCCGCCTTGAGCGGGAAGATGAGCCTGATCGAAGAGGCATGCGTCGCCAAGGGCATGCGCATGACCGAGCAGCGCCGCGTCATCGCGCGGGTGCTGTCGGGCGCGCAGGACCATCCCGATGTGGAGGAACTGCATCGCCGGGCCTCCGCCATCGACGACAACATCTCCATCTCCACCGTCTACCGCACCGTGAAGATGCTGGAGGATGCCGGCATCATCGAGCGGCACGAGTTCGGCGACGGCCGCTCGCGCTACGAGCAGCTGCGCGATGAGCACCACGATCATCTGATCGACATGCGCTCCGGGCAGGTGATCGAGTTCCGCTCCGAGGAGATCGAGAAGCTGCAGGAAGAGATCGCCCGCAACCTCGGCTTCAAGCTGTGCGGCCATCGGCTGGAGCTCTACGCCATCCCCCTCGATGCGGACGACGAGGCATGAGCATGGCCCCGCCTCCCGCCCTCCTTTCCCGCGCCGGCCGCCATTCAGGCGATGTCCATGGCCGCTGAGCCCGCGCCCCCCCGCACTCGACCGGCTCCCGGCGACGGCTTCCCGGTGGGCGATCTCGGCCCGGAAGCCCCTGTCTTTTCGCGGATCCTCGATGCGGGTCGAGTCGGCCTCGTCCTCGGCGCGGTGGGGGTGGTCACCGCCATCGGCCTGCCGCTGCAATGGCTGGCGCTGCGCCTCAATCTGCCGGCCCGGCGCACCATTCCGCGGCTGTTCCACCGCATCGTGCTGCGCCTCATCGGCGTGCGGGTGAAGGTGAAGGGCGCGCCGAGCCCCGCCCGGCCGCTGCTGATCCTGGCCAACCACGGCTCCTGGCTCGACATCTGCGTGCTCGGATCGCTGATGCCGCTGGTGTTCGTGGCCAAGAGCGAGGTTGCCGGCTGGCCGCTCATCGGCCTTTTGGCCAAGTTCCAGCGCACCGTCTTCGTCGATCGCCAGCGCCGCCATGCCACCGGCGCGGTCAACCGGGAGATCGCCGGGCGGCTGCGGGAGGGCGATCCGGTGGTGCTGTTCGCCGAGGGCACCTCCAGCGACGGCAACCGGGTGCTGCCGTTCCGCACCGCCCTGGTGGGCGCGGTGCGCGAGGCCTTCGACGGGACCGAGGATGGCGCCGCGGACGTGACCGTGCAGCCGCTGGCGATCGCTCATGTGGGCCTCCAGGGGGTGCCAGCCGGGCGCCAGCACCGCCCGCTTCTCGCCTGGTATGGCGACATGGATCTGGCGCCCCATCTGCTGGAGGTGCTCCGCCAGGGCGCGGTGGACGTGGAGGTGACCTTCGGCCCGGCGCTCGCCATTGATGCCGCCCATGACCGCAAGGCGGTCACGCGGGAGGCCGAAGCGCTGGTGCGCGCCGCCTTCGTCGCCAGCGTCAGCGGTCAGGCGGGATGACGAGGCGGACATGAGCGCCCTGCTGGCCATCGGCTTCGGCTATTGCGCCCGGCATCTCGCGGCCGGGCCGCACCCCTTCGCCCGCATCGCCGGCACCCAGCGGCAGGACGTCCCGGCCGGCTGGCCGGAGGGGGTGGAGCGGCTGACGTTCGACGGCACGAGCATCGGTCCGGAACTGGCGGCGGCGCTTGCCGAGGCCGATGTGCTGCTGCATTCGGTGCCGCCGGACACCGCCGGCGATCCGGTTCTGCGGGTGCTCGGCCCCACGCTGGCGAAGGGCCGGCTGCGGCAGGTCATCTACCTCACAACCCTTGGGATCTATGGCGAGCATGGCGGGGCCTGGGTGGACGAGACCACGCCGCCGCGCGCGGACAGCCCGCGGCTGAGCCGGCGCATCGCTGCGGAAGCCGACTGGTTCGCGTTCGGCGAGCGCCATGGCGTCAAGGTGGCGGCGCTGCGCCTGGCCGGCATCTACGGCCCGGGGGCGGGGCGGAACGCGCTGTCCCAGATCGCCGAGGGGCGGGCGGAATGCATCGATAAGCCGGGCCAGGTGTTCAACCGCATCCATGTGGCGGACATCGCCGCGGCCATCACGATGGTGGTGGCGCAGGGCTTTTCCGGCGTGCTCAACGTCGCCGACGACCTGCCCACGGCCCCCTGCGAGCCGCTGCGGTTCGCCGCCACGCTGCTCGGCCGGCCGCCCCCGGTGGCGGTGCCGTTCGCGGTGGCGCAGGCCACCATGAGCAGCATGGCGCTCTCCTTCTGGGCGAACAACAAGAGGGTGTCGAATGCCCGGCTGAAGGACCTCGGCCTGCGGCTCGCCTATCCCACCTATCGCGAGGGCCTCATGGCGCTCCACGCCGCCGGAGAGGGGCGCTGACGGCTGGCGGGGATCAGCCCGCGGCGCAAGCCTCGGCGCTCGCATCCGGGCCGAGCCGGCGGAAGGTGAGATAGGTCGGAATACGCCCGGCCTTGATGGCCTTCGCCTCGTAGCGGGTGCCGGGCCAATGGGGATAGGGCTGGCGCCAGTCGTCGGCGGCCCCGGCATCCCAGGCGAAGCCGCCATGGGCGCGCACCTCGGCAAGGGTCCAGCCCACATAGTCCGGCACGTCGGAGGCGAAGCGGAACACCCCGCCGGGCCGGATCACTCGGGCCAGCCGGTCGAGATTGTCGGGACGCACGAAGCGCCGCTTCCAGTGCCGCCGCTTGGGCCAGGGATCGGGGTAGAAGAGATCTGCGCCGTCGAAGCAGGAAGCCGGCAAAACATCCAGCAGAAGCGCTGCGTCGGCATCGAACACGCGGACATTCGCAAGGCCCGCCTCGGCAAGATCGGCGAGCATGCGGCTCATGCCGTTGGCGAAGGGTTCGACGCCGATAAAGCGGGTCTGCGGGCAGCGTTCGGCATGGGAAACAAGGTGTTCGCCGCCGCCGAAGCCGATCTCGAGCCACAAGCGCCCGGGCGTCGGAAACAACGCGTCCGGCTCTTGGGCGGCCGCGAGGTCGATGCGGTACCGCGGCAGAAGCAGGTCGATAGCCGACTTCTGGCCCGCGGTGAGCGCCTTGCCCACCCGCCGGCCGTAAAAGGCGCCCGGCGGGGGAGGGGGGTCGATAGGTTGCCGGCTCAAGTTATTTGATTAGCCGGGTAGATTCATCTCAGGGCCGACTTCAGGGCGCCGACCAGGTCGGTCTTTTCCCAGCTGAAGCCGCCATCGGCCTCCGGAGCGCGGCCGAAATGGCCGTAGGCGGCGGTGCGGGCATAGATCGGCTTCGAGAGGCCGAGATGCTCGCGGATGCCGCGGGGCCGCAGGTTCATCACCTCGCGTAGCACCTTCTCCACCTTGGCCTCGTCCACATGGCCGGTGCCGTGCAGGTCGACATAGACCGCGAGCGGATCGGAGACGCCGATGGCGTAGGCGAGCTGGATGGTGGCGCGATCGGCGAGGCCGGCGGCGACCACGTTCTTGGCGAGATAGCGCGCCGCATAGGCCGCGGAGCGATCCACCTTGGTGGGATCCTTGCCGGAGAACGCGCCGCCGCCGTGGGGGGCGGCTCCGCCGTAGGTGTCGACGATGATCTTGCGGCCGGTCAGGCCGCAGTC
>CALMSN010000174.1 GCA_937872325.1 uncultured Xanthobacter sp.
CCCAGCGAGGCGGTGCAGGCGGGACAGTCGGGCCCCTTCGTCTTCATCGTCGACGCCCAGGACCATGCCCGGATGCGTCCGGTGACGGTGGCCCGGACCTCCGACGGCGAGAGCGTCATCTCCAAGGGGCTGGAGGGCGGCGAGACGGTGGTGCTCGACGGCCAGCTCTCGCTGCGGCCGGGGTCCAAGGTGCAGATCAAGCCGCCGGTGGTGGCGGGGAGCTGAGGCGATGTTCGCAGAGCTGTGCATCCGCCGTCCGGTGATGACCACCCTGTTGATGCTGTCGCTGGTGGTGGCCGGGCTGTTCGCCTATCGCCAGCTGCCGGTGGCGGCGCTGCCGCGGGTGGACTTCCCCACCATCAACATCACCGCGACCCTGGCCGGCGCCAGCCCGGAGACCATGGCGACCTCCGTCGCCACCCCCATCGAGCGGCAGCTCGCCACCATATCGGGCATCTCCTCGCTCACCTCGTCGAGCACCCAGGGCTCCAGCTCCATCACCGTCCAGTTCGACCTCAACCGCAACATCGACGCGGCGGCGCAGGACGTGCAGTCGGCCCTCTCGGTGGCCCAGCGGCAACTGCCCGACGAGATGACCACCCCGCCGAGCTTCCGCAAGGTCAATCCGGCCGATGCGCCGGTGCTGATGCTGGCCATCTCCTCGCCGACCCTCCCCCTTTCGGCGGTGACCGAATACGCAGACACCATCCTCGGCCAGCAGATCTCGCAGCTTCCCGGCGTCGCCCAGGTGCAGATCTACGGCTCGCAGAAATATGCGGTGCGGATCCGGGTCGATCCGGCGGCGGCGGCGGCGCGGAACATCTCGGCCGACGACATCCAGCAGGCGGTGGCGGCCAAGGCCTCCAACACGCCCATGGGCACCCTTTCGGGCCCGAAGACCGCCTACACCATCGACCTCGGCACCCCCAAGGCGGAGGCCGAGACCTTCCGCCGGCTCATCATCGCCTGGCGCAACGGCGCGCCGGTGCGGCTGGACGAGATCGGCACCATCTCGGACGGGGTCGAGAACGAGCGGGTGGCGAGCTGGTTCAACGACGACCGCGCGGTGGTGCTGGCCATCGTCCGCCAGCCGGATGCCAACACGGTGGCGGTGGTGGATGCGGTCCGCAGCCACCTGCCGGCCTTCCGCGCCCAGCTTCCCGCGGCCATCGACGTCAACGTGATGAACGACCGCTCCGGCTCGATCCGCGAGGCGGTGGCGGACGTGCAGAAGACCCTTCTCGAGGCGGTGGTCCTCGTGGTGCTGGTGATCTTCCTGTTCCTGCGCAACCTGCGCGCGACGCTGATCCCCTCCCTCACCCTGCCGCTGTCGATCATCGCCACCTTCGCCGCCATGTGGCTGTTCGACTATTCCATCAACAACATGACGCTGCTGGCACTGACCTTGTGCGTCGGCTTCGTGGTCGACGACGCCATCGTGGTGCTGGAGAACATCTACCGCCACATCGAGGAGGGCATGCCCCCCTTCGCCGCCGCCATCAAGGGCTCGCGGGAGATCGGCTTCACCATCATCTCGATGACTCTGTCGCTGGTGGCGGTGTTCATCCCGGTGCTGTTCATGGGCGGTGTGGTGGGCCGGGTGTTCCGCGAGTTCGCGGTGACCATCTCGGTGGCGATCCTGGTCTCCGGCTTCGTCTCGCTCACCCTCACGCCCATGCTCTGCGCCCGGGTGCTGAAGGCGCCCGACCATGCGCGCAAACCGAGCCTGTTCTACCGCCTCACCGAACGCATGTTCGACCTGTGGCTCGCCGGCTACCGGATGGCCCTCGATGCGGTGCTGCGCGCCCGCAGCTTCATGCTGCTGGTGACGCTGGCGACGCTCGGCCTCTCGGTCTACCTCTACATCGCCATTCCCAAGGGCTTCTTCCCGCAGGAAGATACGGGCTTCATCAGCGGCACGGTGGAGGCGGCGACCGACACCTCGTTCGACGCCATGGCCGAGCGCCAACTCAAGGTGGCGGCGGTGGTGCGGGCGGATCCGGACGTGGACTATCTGGTCTCCACCGCCGGGGCCACCGGCATGAGCCGCACCACCAATACCGGCCGACTGTTCGTCGCCCTGAAGCCGCGCGGCGAGCGGACCCGCACCGCGAGCGAGATCATCGGCAACCTGCGCCGGCGGGTGGCCGAGGTGCCGGGCGTCAACGTGTTCTTCCAGCCGGTGCAGAACATCAATGTCGGCGGCGTCGCCTCGAAGAGCCAGTTCCAGTACAGCCTACAGAGCGCCGACCCGGCCCGGCTCTACCCGTTCGCCGCGGCGATGGAGCAGCGGCTCGCCCGCCCGCCCGGGCTGCGCGACGTGACCTCCGACCTGCAGATCAACAATCCGCAGCTCACCATCGTCCTAGACAACGACAAGGCGGCGGCCCTCGGCATCACCGAGCAGCGGCTCAGGGACGCGCTCTACACCCAGTTCGGCACCCGCCAGGTGACCGAGCTGTTCACCCCCACCAACCAGTATGCGGTGATCGTCGAGGCCCAGTCGCGCTACCAGAAGGATGCGACCGACCTCACCCGCGTCTACCTGCGCACCGCCTCCGGCGGCGTGGTGCCGCTCGACACGGTGGCCGACATCAAGCGCACGGTGGGGCCGCTGCAGATCGCCCACCAGCAGCAGCAGCCGGCGGTGACCATCTCCTTCAACCTGGCGCCCGGCGTCTCGCTCGGCCAGGCGGTGGATGAGATCCGCGTCGCCGAGCGGGAGGCGGGCCTGCCGGACGGCATCATCAGCGGTTTCCAGGGCACCGCCCAGGTGTTCGGCGAGGCGCTGTCGAGCCAGCCGCTGCTGATCCTCGCGGCGGTGCTGGTGATCTATATCGTGCTGGGCGTGCTCTATGAGAGCTTCATCCATCCCCTCACCATCCTGTCGGGGCTGCCCTCGGCCGGCGTCGGGGCGCTGATCGCGCTCATGGTGATGGGCATGGAGCTGAGCGTGATCGCCATCATCGGCATCATCATGCTGGTGGGCATCGTGAAGAAGAACGCCATCATGATGATCGACGTGGCGCTGGAGCGCCGGCGCGCGGGCGACTCCGCCGAGGTGGCGATCCGTACCGCGGCGCTGATGCGGTTCCGCCCCATCATGATGACGACGCTGGCCGCCATCTTCGGCGTGCTGCCCATCGCCATCGGCGCCGGGGCGGGCTCGGAGCTGCGCCAGCCGCTCGGCGTGGCGGTGGTGGGCGGACTGCTCATCTCCCAGTTTCTGACGCTGTTCATCACGCCGGGGGTCTATCTTTACCTCGACCGGCTGGACGGCGCGGTGCACCGGGCGATCTCCGGCCGCCACGAGGCGCCGGCCGAAGCCCTGCCGGTGCCGGACCGCATCGCGGCCGAGTAGCCGCGATCGGGCGGCGAGCCGGATCCGGCCGCGCTTTTTCTCCCTTCGTTTTCAGAACGTTGCTAGCGGTGCCCCCGTTGCCGCGAGGGGCGCAGGCGTGCCGCCGCGCGACCTCGCGGCGGTATCTTTCCGTCTTCCGCGAGGTCAGAGGCCGGCCGGCCGGGCGGCTGCGCCTGCGTCTCATGTCGATATTGATCTTGACGTAATCATGTATTACTCAAGCATACGAGATGAACTCATCAGTATTGAATTCTTCTAAAGTGCGCTTTTGTTAGATCAAGGCTTTTGGTCTTGATCCGACGATTAGTCTGGAGCGATTCAAAATGACCGATCGCGCTTATAATGACGGCGGGATGGTGGAAGAGCTGAAGGCGGACGGCTGGTCCGGCGAGGCCAACTGCGCGCCGCGCTCCATCCGCATGGTGGACGACCAGCTCGACAGCCGGGAGATCTTCGCCGCCGGCCGCCTGGTGACCATCGCCCATGGCGAGCACCGCTATCAGCTTCGCCTCACCGCCCAGAACAAGCTCATCCTCACCAAGTGAGGATGTTCCGGCGCTGACGCCGCGGTGCCGGCACGCGCCCGGCGGGTCCGCAGCGCCGGTCCTTTGACCGGGGCGCCTGCGCAAGGTGACGCAGTGGGCTGCCGCGTGTCGTATGCCAGGGCCTGAGGCCACGCCTCCCGGACCGCCGGGGCAGGGCGGACTGCCGGTCGGCGCCTCGCTGCCCCGGTCTTCATCGCAAAGGCCGCCGGGCAGGATAGGGGACGGCGCGACCGCTTGCCGCCCCCGGCATCGCCTCTCGCCACCTCCATCGCCCCTTGCCGATCGGCTTTCCCGCGGACCCGCCATGGGGATGGGAG
>CALMSN010000175.1 GCA_937872325.1 uncultured Xanthobacter sp.
GTCGTTGAACCAGATGTCCATCACATCCACCATGGCCAGCAGTTGTCTCACCGGGTCATCGCCCGCGATCCGCCGGACCGCGCCGGCCCAGGCCTGCGATTCCCATTCATCGCGCTGCCGCACCGCCGCGACCATCAGGTCATCCTTGCTTTCAAAGTGCTTGTAGAAAGTCGTCTTCGTCACGCCCGCCGCCTCGAGGATGCGGTCGATCCCCACCGCGCCGAAGCCCTGCCGGTAGAAAAGCTCGATCGCGGCGGCGATGAGCCGCTGGCGTCCGGTCCGCGGCGCGGGAGGAAGGCCCAGCAGTTCGAGCGCGGATTTGGCGGGAGCGTCGGTCACGGTGGTTCCTCGGTGCAGGGGGAGCACTGATGGTACACCCCCGGTGCACCTTGAGTGCTCTGGCCTTCGCCAGGCCCGTTCGTATGTTTCATGCGACCGCGGCCGATCTCCCGCTGCGTTGCGAGGGACCGGACCGGCGGAGCACCGAAGGAGCACGCGATGTACGACAGGAACAAACTGGCAAAGATGGGCACGCTGGCCGAGCTGGCCCCCGAGGCGTTCAAGGCCTTCGTTGCCTTCGATGAGGCGGTGGTCCGCGGCGGGGTGATCCCGCTCAAGTACAAGGAGCTGATCGCGATCGCGGTAGCGCTCACCACGCAGTGCCCGTATTGCATCGAGATCCACACCCAGAAGGCGCGGAATGCCGGGGCCACCGACAAGGAGCTGGCCGAGACCACCGTGAACGTCGCCATGTCGTGCCCCCCGCCGGCCGCGCCCCGTCGTTGGGGGCGGCCGGGTTGCGTCCATTTTCCTCGCCCTTCTTCTTCGCAAGGACAGGCCGCCCATGGCGCCCACCAACCGCACCCCCGGCAAGCCGCCCAAGGAGTCCCCGGTCGAGCCGTTCAAGCGGGCGGTCACCGGCTGCTTCAAGGCCATCGCCGGGGTGGGCGAGTTCGAGGTGGTCTTCGCCGCCGAGCGCCCGGCGCTCGGCCCCGGCCGGGTGCGCCTGCCGGAGCCGCCACGCCGTTTCTCGGTGAAGGATGCCGCCATCGTCCGCGGCCATGCCGACGCCCTGGCGCTGCGCCTCGCCTGTCACGATCCGGCGGTGCACCGGCGGATGCTGCCCACCGGCGACACCGCGAAGGCGGTGTTCGAGGCGGTGGAGCAGGCCCGGGTCGAGGCCCTGGGCGCCCGCCGCATGCCGGGCACCAAGATGAACCTCGCCGCGATGCTGGCCGACCGCTACCACCGCGGCAACTACGCCGACATCACCGACCGCGCCGACGCGCCGCTGGAAGACGCGGTGGCGCTGATGGTGCGCGAGCGGCTCACCGGCGAGCCGCCGCCGCCGGACGCCCCCAAGATCGGCGACCTCTGGCGCAGCTATATCGAGGACCGCGCCGCCGCCGACCTCGCCCGCCTCTCCGACAGCGTCGAGAACCAGCGCCGCTTCGGCGAGATCGCCCGCGACCTCCTCGCCTCCCTCGACATGGGCGAGGAGAGCGGCCTCGACTCCGACGACGACAGCGAGGACAGCGACGACAGCTCCGGCGAGCAGGAGAACAGCGGCGAGGACGGCACCGCCAAGCGCGACGAGAGCGACACCGGCACCGCCGAGATGGAGATGCAGCTCTCCGAGGAGGACCTGCCCGACAGCGCCAGCGAGAGCGAGGCCGCCCCGCCCGCCGAATTGCCGGACGGCAGCGAGCTCGGCGACAGCGAGGAGCCCGCCGAGCCCTGGCAGCCGCGCCCGCCCGCCACCCAGGACAATCGCGGGCCGGAATACCATGCCTACACCACCCGCTTCGACGAGGAGGTCCATGCCGAGGAGCTGTGCGACGCCGAGGAGCTGACCCGGCTGCGCGCCTATCTCGACAAGCAGCTCTCCCACCTGCAGGGGGTGGTGGCGCGGCTCGCCAACCGGCTGCAGCGCCGCCTCCTGGCGCAGCAGAACCGGGCCTGGGACTTCGACCTGGAGGAGGGGGTGCTGGATCCGGCGCGGCTGCCGCGGATCATCATGGATCCCACCGCCGCGCTCTCCTTCAAGAAGGAGCGCGACACCGACTTCCGCGACACCGTGGTGACGCTGCTGATCGACAATTCCGGTTCCATGCGCGGCCGGCCGATCACGGTCGCCGCCACCTGCGCCGACATCCTCGCCCGCACCCTGGAGCGCTGCGGGGTGAAGGTGGAGGTGCTGGGCTTCACCACCAAGGCGTGGAAGGGCGGCCAGTCGCGCGAGGCGTGGCTCGCCGCCGGCAAGCCGGCCACCCCCGGCCGGCTGAACGACCTCCGGCACATCGTCTACAAGGCGGCCGATGCGCCGTGGCGGCGCTCGCGGCGCAATCTCGGGCTGATGATGCGCGAGGGCGTGGTGAAGGACAACATCGACGGCGAGGCCCGCGACTGGGCGCACAAGGGCCGGGGCGCCCGGCCGGAGGCCCGCCGCATCCTGATGATGATCTCCGACGGCGCCCCGGTGGACGATTCCACCCTCTCGGTGAATGCCGGGAACTATCTCGAGCGCCACCTGCGCCACATCATCTCCGAGATCGAGACCCGCTCGCCGGTGGAGCTGATCGCCGTCGGCATCGGCCACGACGTCACGCGCTATTACCGGCGGGCGGTGATCATCTCCGATGCCGAGGAGCTGGGCGGTGTGATGACCGAGAAGCTCGCCGAGCTATTCGACGAGAAGGCCGCCGCCCCCCGGGGCCGGCTGCATTGAGCGCGGCGGGCGCGGTGTCCCGGCGCCGGTTCCGGCTCGCCGCCGGCGCCCGCCTCGGGCTGGTGGCGGGGCCCGGCTTGCCCGGGGCGCCCGCGCTC
>CALMSN010000176.1 GCA_937872325.1 uncultured Xanthobacter sp.
GCGCCGCCAGCACGTCGGTAGGGGGCGATGCCCCCGCCGAGAGGCGGGCGAGAAATTCGGAGGAATTGCGTTCCGAGTAGAATGTCAGGTTCTCGCGCATCAGCTTGGCGAACAGCTTGCGCTGGTTATTTGCGAGGATGGCGTTGCTGATCCGCGACAGGATCACGGCCTGTCCGTAAGTCGCCGCCCCCTTGATCGTGAACAGCGCAATGATGACCCCGGACAGGGTGACGATGCCCGAGATGCTGCGGTTGACGTAGGCCTGATTGATGACCTGCCCGAGCAGATAGGCCGAACCCGCGGTCGCAGCCGCGGACAATCCCATCATGCCGAAGGCGACCGCGTAGCGCCGCCAATAGGCGAGGCCCTGTTCGGCCACCAGCCGCTTGATCAGCTCGGCTGCGCCATAGGGGTCATCGGTGATCTTGCGGGGAACCTGGGTCATTCCCGTGCCGCGCTGCAATGAAACATGCGCCTCATTGCCCGCAATGGCCGGGGTTTTCAAGACAAAACACGGTTTTGAGGGTCAGGCCGGAACCGCGTCCTGCCGGGTGGCGAGGCGCTCTTGAAGCAGTTTTTTCTCCCAGGCGAGGGCGTGGGTGGCGATGGCGCGGTTCCAGTGGGGTTTGGCGATCCAGTAGCCGACGTTGTGCTGGTCGTGCATCTGGAAGCAGGAGATCTGGCCGACGAGCGTGCCGTCGGCGAGGATGGCGCGGGCGACGACGGCGGGGTTTGCGAGGATGCTGGCCCAGTGGGCGTCGAAGGCCTCGGCGCTGCGCGGGTGGGTGGCGGCCATGGAGTTGGCGTCGGGGTCGAGTTGCTGGAGGAAGAGCGCGGGGAGGTCGGCGGCGGTGACGGGGCGGAGGCGGACGGTGGCGGGGCGGCGATGCGTGGGGGTGTCGGGCATCGGGTGGGGAGCGCGGCGGGAGGTGGCGGCCGCACAGGTTGATCGCTCGGAGCGGCGATCAACCTGTGGCACGGGTGGTTGGTCGCGGCACCGGTTGCCCGCTCAGAGGAGGGGGGAACCGGTGGCACGGATTGGGGCGCGGGTCACGATCGGGCGTTGACGGTGATCTCGTTGCGGTCGTCTTGCGGGGCGAGGCGGACGTCGATTTTCTCTTCGCGGGCGGGGCGGATCTTGAGGGCGATGAAGTCGGGCTGGATGGGGATCTCGCGTTCGGGGCGTTCGACGAGGACGGCCAGGCGGACGCGGGCGGGGCGGCCGAAGTCGAGGATCTCGCGGAGGGCGGCGAGGACGGAGCGGCCGGTCATGAGGACGTCGTCGCAGAGGATGATCTCGCGGCCCTCGACGGAGAAGGGGATGGCGGTCTTGCCGACGCGGGCGGCGGCGCCGGTCTCGGAGAGATCATCGCGGTAGAGGGTGATGTCGATGGAGCCGACGTCGGAGACGCCCAGGCGCTCGGCGATTTTGGCGGCGACGATGTCGCCGCGCCGGCGGATGCCGATGAAGGCGATGTTCGAGGTGTCGGGACAGACCTTGCGGACGTGGTCGGCGAGTTGGTCGAAGAGTTGTTCGATCTTGGCGGCGTTGGCGATGGGGGGGGTGGTGGACATGGGGGGAGTGTACCGGAGGGGAGTGAGAACTGCCTGGTGCTCGGTGCCGAGCGCACTCATGGATGGTGCGGACCTATTATTGTGCATGCTTTCGGAATGGGTTGCACGGCAGGACTTGGGGTATGCGGGGCTCCTGATGGGGGCGGAGGAGTTCCACGCGATCGGCGAGACGCGGGAGCGGTACGAGCTGGTCAATGGAGTGGTGGTCATGTCGCCGAGCCCGACACCGCAGCATTGGCGGATCATCCGCGAGGTTCTTCGCCAGATCGATGCGTTCAGCGGACCGGGCGGCGTGGATCCGTATGTTGAGACGGACTTGTACATCGAGTCGAAGATGGTGTTCCGGCCGGACCTGTGCGTGTACGCGAAGGCGCCGAGCAAGCGTCCGCCGTCGCGACTGGCCGAAGCGCCAGACCTGGTCGTTGAGGTCAACTCGCCGGGGAACAAGTCGTACGACCTGGTCACGAAGCGCGAGGTGTACGAGCGATTCGGCGTGAGGGAATACTGGTCGATCGACCCATGGGACCCGAACGAGCCCGCGGGCCTGCGTGTTCGCGCGTGGCGGCGAGAGGGCGGGCGGCTGGTGGAACTCCCGACGGGGTCGGAGAGTCTGCGGAGCGTCGCGATCGCCGGGTTTGTGCTCGACTTCACGCCGCTGCGCGAACTGGCCGGGCCCTGATCACCCTCGGGCGAAGGCGAGGGCGATGAGCATGATGGTCATGACGACGCCGTTGTGGAGGGCGTGGGCGGTGGCGGTGGCGATGATGTTGCCGCGCCATTCGCGCATGAGGGCGAACCAGACGCCGAGGGCGCCGACCATGAAGAGGCCCTGGACGACGTAGCCGTGGAGCGCGGCGAAGACGGCGGCGGAGCCGAGGGCGGCGAGGACGAGGCCGGTGCGTCGGCGGAGGTGGCGGAAGAGGCAGCCGCGGAAGATGGACTCCTCGACGATGGGGGCCCAGATGGTGGCGAGGGTGAAGATGAGGAAGAGCTGGAACGCGCTGCCGCCCTCGAGGACGTCGGTGAGGCGGTTGCCGCCGGGGCGGGGGTCGGGGCCGGGGGCGCCTGCCACTAGGAATGTCGGGGGAACTGAGCCGCCACATAGGTGCATAGCGGCGTGATCTTGAACCCTCCGGCCCGGGCGTCGGCGACGGCCGCCTTCACCAGGCGCGAGGCAATCCCGCGTCCCTCCAGCGCCTCCGGCACCTCGGTGTGGGTGATGACCATGGGGCCATCGCCGGCCTTGCTGAAGATCATCTCGGCCTCCAGGCCGGGAGCGATGCGGATGACGTAGCGGCCTTGGCCGGCGTGGTCCTCGCGCTGCACGACGAGTTCGGTCTCAGTCATCATTCCTCCTGCGGCCCCGCCGCTTCAGCCTCACCGGATTGAACGCCGGTTCTCCCCCGGAAGTTTCGGCGGAGTGCGGCGCGCCTCCAAGGCCTTCCAGACAAAAAAACCGCCGTCCGGCCGGACGGCGGTTTTTTCAGCTTCGCCAGGATGCGCCGCGGATCACTCCGCCGCTTCCACCCGGTTGGTTCCCCGGGCCAGCCGCTCGCGCTTCAGCAGCTCGGCCACCAGGAACGCGGTCTCGATGGCCTGCTCCGCGTTGAGGCGCGGATCGCAATAGGTGTGGTAGCGGTCCCGCAGGTCCTCGTCGGAGATGGCCCGCGCGCCGCCGGTGCATTCGGTGACGTTCTTGCCGGTCATCTCCAGGTGCACGCCGCCCGCATGGGTGCCCTCGGCGGCGTGGATGTCGAAGAAGGAGCGGATCTCGCTCTGCACCCGCTCGAACGGCCGGGTCTTGTAGCCCGAGGCCGCCTTGATGGTGTTGCCGTGCATGGGGTCGCACGACCACACCACGGTGCGGCCCTCCTTCTCCACCGCCCGGATCAGGCCCGGCAGGTAGTCGCCCACCTTGTCGGCGCCGAAGCGGCAGATCAGGGTGATGCGGCCCGCCTCGTTGTCCGGCTGGAGGAGGTCGAGCAGCCGCACCAGCCCCTCGCCGGAGAGCGAGGGCCCGCACTTGATGCCGATCGGATTGCGGATGCCGCGGAAGAATTCCACATGGGCATGGTCCGGCTGGCGGGTGCGATCACCGATCCACAACAGGTGGCCGGAGGTGCCGTACCAGTCGCCGGAGGTGGAATCCACGCGGGTCAGCGCCTGCTCGTAGCCGAGCAGCAGCGCCTCGTGGCTGGTGAAGAAATCGGTGGTCCGCATCTCCGGGTGCGACTGGGGGTCGATCCCGCAGGCGCGCATGAAGTCGAGCGCCTGGGTGATGCGGTCCGCCAGCTCCTGGTAGCGCGAGGACTGCGGCGAATCCTTCACGAAGCCCAGCATCCACTGGTGGGCGTTCTCGAGGTTGGCATAGCCGCCGGTGGCGAAGGCGCGCAGCAGGTTCAGCGTCGCCGCCGACTGGCGGTACGCGGAGATCTGCCGGCGCGGATCGGGGATGCGCGCCTCCGGCGTGAAGGCGATGTCGTTGATGATGTCGCCGCGGTAGGACGGCAGCGTCACCCCGTCCACCGTCTCGGTATCGGCCGAGCGGGGCTTGGCGAACTGGCCGGCGATGCGGCCCACCTTCACCACCGGCGAGCCGCCGGCAAAGGTCAGCACCACCGCCATCTGCAGGAAGACGCGGAAGAAATCGCGGATGTTGTCGGCCGAATGCTCGTCGAAGCTCTCGGCGCAGTCGCCGCCCTGCAGCAGGAAGGCCTCGCCCTTGGCGACGCGGGCAAGCTGCGCCTTCAGGCGGCGGGCCTCGCCGGCGAACACCAGCGGCGGATAGGAGGTGAGCTTCTGCTCCACTTCGGCGAGCGCGGCCTTGTCCGGATAATCGGGCATCTGGAGGCCGGGGAGAAATCGCCAGCTGTCCGGACGCCAGCCTTCGGCGCGGCGGGAAACCTCGGCGCCAGAAACGGGAGCGGATTGCGGGCGGGTCACCATGACACTCTCCTTGACGGTTCGCCGTGCGGATCTTGCCGGATGCAATGGGCGCAACGGCCCGGCCTGCTGGCGTTCCTATTGTGTTCGCTAAGGCCGGAAGGCGGGCTTATACACGAACAAGTGGGGCTCTTCCATGGTCTTGCGCAGGCCTCGCCCACGCCGATGTGATGGCGGCGCACAAGTCCCGGCCCTCGGCGGGCGATAGCGCCGCCCGGTGCGCGCCGAGCGGAGGCCCCCTGCCCCCGCGCCGGGGCCGCAGACCTGACCGCAGCCGGCCCGGAGGGCCTTCGATCGCTGCGGCGCTGCGCACCGGCGGGGCCGGCTTGATCGCGGAAGACGGATCTCTCCGGAAGCTCCCGCCCAGGCTCGTGATGACGCGACCGGCCTCGTCAGCGCGGCCGCCTTTCCGCGCGGGTATAGGGTGTCGGCGGTGGGGCGGCCCGGGCGTGTGCACCGCCGGAGTGGGATCCTTCCGGCAGCCCGTCCCCGGGCTCCCGGCCGGGCTGGCCAAGACCGCGACGGGTCTCGTCAACGCAGCCGTCCTGCCACGCGGGCGCCGGCGCCCGCCGGCCAGGGCCTTCCGGCTACCGGCCGCCGGTGCGGCACGGGCGTGGATCGCCGGCCTTCTCCTCGGCCGCGCCATCGCCTATGTGTGAGCCCGCCGCGTCCGGCGGGTGATGCCACGCGGCGCCGCCTCCGGCCGTGGCGCCCTCCGCGTGTCCGTTGCGGGACGCGGCTCGAGGGCAATGCCGGCGACACCCACCGCTCCTTGCACCGGCCCTTGCCCGAGAGCACGCGCCGATCCGCCTCCCAAGGCCGATCGGGTCACGCTTTCTCCATCAGGAGTCCGGCGGGCGATTTTTCTGGCCGGCCGATTCGGCCCGCGGGGGAAATCCCTCCCGGCGAAGCGACAAAGAGCACGTTATGTCCCAGTCTTCCGGCGGGCCGGCCCCCGCATCCCCGCTGCGTCCCGGGTTCGGCGAGTTCGTCGCCCTTCTGGCGCTGATGATGGGGATGACCGCCTTCTCCATCGACAACCTTCTGCCCGCCTTCGGGGTCATCGGCGCCGATTTCGCGCTCACCGATCCGAACCGGGTGCAACTTCTGGTCTATGCCTATCTTATCGGCATCGGCGCGGCGCAGCTCATCTACGGCACCCTCTCCGACGTGGTGGGCCGCCGGCCGGCGCTGGCCGCGGGCATGCTGATCTATGCCGGCGGCTGCGTGCTCGCGCTGGTGGCGCAGAGCTTCGAGACGCTCATCCTCGCCCGCGTCGTCCAGGGCGTCGGCGCCGCCGCGGCGCGGGTGATGGCGGTGGCCATCGTGCGCGACCGGGTCGAGGGGCGGGAGATGGCGCGGATCATGTCGCTGGTGCTGATGGTGTTCCTCACCGTGCCCATCGTGGCGCCGGCCATCGGCTCGCTGATCCTGATGGCGGGGTCCTGGCACCTCATCTTCGTCGCGATGCTGGCGCTGGCGGTGGCGCTCACCACCTGGTTCATGCTGCGGATGCCGGAAACGCTGCATCCAGAATATCGCAAGCCCTTCTCCCTGCGGGCCATCGGCGCCGGCATGGTGACCACCCTCACCAACCGCCGCGCGGTGGGCTACACCCTGGCGGTGGGCTTCATGACCGGCGCGCTGATGACCTATGTCGGCTCGGCCTCGCAGATCTTCCAGACCGACATCTACCCCCTGCACGAATGGTTCGCGGCGGTGTTCGCCTCGGTGGCGGCGCTGATGGCCGTGGGCTCGTTCCTGAACGCCTCGCTGGTGCGGCGGATCGGCATGCGGCGGCTGTCGCACGGGGCGGCCTGCGGCTTCGTGGCGGTGTCGGCGCTGCTGGTGGGGGCGTCGCTTGCCTATGCCGGCCGCCCGCCGCTGCTGGTGCTGTGCGGGCTGATCGCGGCGGCGCAGTTCCTGTTCGCGCTCTGCGTTTCGAACTTCAACTCCATCGCCATGGAGCCTCTCGGCGCGGTGGCCGGCACCGCGGCCTCCTTCATGGGCGCGTTCACCACCTTGATGGCGGCGATGCTCGCGCTCGGCATCGGCCAGGCCTATGACGGCACGGTGCTGCCGCTCACCATGGGCTATCTCGGCCTCGGCGCGCTGACCGTGCTCAGCGTGTTGTGGGCGGAGAAATGGCGCCTGTTCGGCCATTGAGGGCGCAAGGCGCCCGCGCCGTTCTGGAACCGGCGCGCCTCATGCCTGGCATGCGCCATTGGCGGCCCCCGCGCCCCGGCGGGGTTCGGCCCCGGGGAGTTGTTCGATGGGGCGGCACCTGCGATCGGCCGCATTGCCCGCCCTATCGCATCGCGCTGGATGAGCCAGGGGTCGGCTGGGCTGGACCGCGGTCCTGACCCGGAGGGAAGGTGGACCACGGCATGGGCCGGAGGGTCGGTCGGCGATCGCGCCGCTGCTGCCGGGACCGCGCATTCCCTGGGTGCGAGCGCTGTGCGGACCCCGACCCGGAGGGAAGGCGGACCACGGCATGGGCGGGAGGATCGGGTCGGCGATCCCGCCGGTGCTGCCGGGACCGCGCATGCCCTGGATGCGCCCGCCGTCCTGACCCGGCCCGCGATGCAGGTCCTCACCCGAAGCGCGGGGCGGGCGACACGGTGGGGCCGGGCCTATCGCGACTGCTGGGGCCAAGGCTCGCCTGGGTGCGGCCGCCCCCTGCGCCGGGCCCCGGTGGGGATCGGACCCGAGCACCGCGATGCCCAAGCCCTTCTTCACCGATGCCGGCAATGCCGCCTGCGCGCCCCGAGGCCGGCGGGGTCATGCCTGAACCATAGGCCCGCGGTGTTCAAAAGCTGCCGAACAGGCGGATCGACTGCCGCTCGGCCGCCGCCGATGGCAGCCTCATGCCAAAGGAACTGCGGAGGACCCGTTCGCTCCCGGCGGCGCCGGCCGGCCGGCTCGGCATCGGCTGACGCCGATGGGCTCATTTACCCCGCAGGATGGAATGGGCGACCCGGTCGCCCGGCGCGATGCCGAGCCGTTTCGCTGCCCCGCCGGCAATCTCCAGCACCGCCAGCACCGGCTCGTTGGAGGGGATGGTGGCGGTGGAGAGCGGAACGGTGTTCGCGGCGATCCGGGCGATGGTGCCGTCCGCGCGGATGAACAGCATGTCGAGCGGGATGAGGGTGTTCTTCATCCACATGGAGACCGGCTGCTCCTGCTTGAAGTCGAACAGCATGCCGCGCCGCTCAGCCAGCTCCTTGCGGTGCATGAGGCCCATGGTGATGGATTGCGAGGTGCGGGCCACCTCGACCTCGAAGGTGACCACGCCCCGGCCGGTGGCGATCTCCAGGGGTTCCAGCGGCAGGGGCGGCTGGCCCGCCGGGGGCTGCGCGCGCGCCGGCGCCGCCACTTCCCCCTGCGCGAATGCGGGCGAGCCTGCGGCAAGCGCCCCGGCGGCAACGACAACCAACAGCGCCGCCAGGGCGGCGCGCGCAAGACAACGAAGATGAGGCATGGTCAGAATGTTCCGCCGCTGGAAGGATCGGCCTTCACTTCCGCCGCCATCCGGCCCTTGGAACTGTCGCCGTAGCGCACCAGCACGGTCTGGCCGGGCTTCAGTTCGGTAAGGCCGTTGCGGCGCAGGATTTCCATGTGGACGAAGATGTCCGGAGCGCCTTCACCGGTACTGAGGAAGCCGAAGCCGCGCAACCGGTTGAACCATTTCACGGTGGCCCGCTCGAATGCCTCTCCCGGCACCAGCGGCGCGCGCGTGCGCGGCAGCGTCGGAACCGGATGCACCGCGGTGCTGAGGTCCAGCGACAGCACCCGGAAGGCCTGCCGCCCCTTCGCCCGGCGCACCGCCTCGCAGACGATCCGCGCGCCTTCCGCCGCCCCGGCGAAGCCGTCGCGCCTCAGGCAGGTGACGTGCACCAGAACGTCCGCTCCGCCGTCGTCCGGCACGATGAAGCCGTAACCCTTGGTGGCGTCGAACCACTTGATGCTGCCGCAGATCTGCTCAAGATCCGGCGGCGGCTCGATGCCGGCGGCCTCGCCCGGAGCTTCCGGAACGGAAAAATCGGAAACGGGTACGGCCGGCGGGGCATCCGGGCTCGCCGGCGCCGGGCTTCCGGCGGGCGGATCAAGCGGCAAAGACTCGCCGCCGGCGGATTGTTGCGCCAGTACATCGGCCGATACCGTCTTCGCCGGTCCGGTGTCCGCCGCCCCCATGCCCCCTCGCTCCATACGCTCCGATCCGCACTCGGCTACCCGCAGCAGCATGTCCGGTCCGGCAAGCCAGCCTCGCCTCGCCGCCAGCCCCGCCGCGGTGCGGGCTTCACGCAGGTGCAGCATAGCAATTTCCGGGCGGCTCGCCCACCGGTTTCGGCCGGATCAGCCATCCACGGCAAAGGGGGCTAGGACGTCGCCGATTTCGTGTCGCACCACCAGATCGGCGATCTCGTCGAAGTCGGTGGGCTCGCGGTTGACGATCACCAGCCGGGCGCCGCCCCGCTTGGCCAGCAGCGGGAAGCCGGCGGCCGGAAACACCACCAGCGAGGAGCCCACCACGATGAACAGGTCGGCGGCGCGGGTCATCGCGTCGGCCCGCGCCATCTCCCGCTCCGGCATGGCCTGGCCGAAGGAGATGGTGGCGGACTTCACCGGCCCGTCGCAGGCCTCGCAATCGGGGGCGATGCCGCCCCTGGCCTCGAAGCGCTCGCGCACCCATTCCAGGCTGTAGCGAACGCCGCAATCCAGGCAGGTGGCGTAGGTGCTGTTGCCGTGCAGCTCCACCAGGGCGTCGTCGGGAATGCCGGACGCCTGGTGCAACCCGTCGATGTTCTGGGTGATGACGCCGGCCAGCCTGCCGCGCGCCAGAAGCTTGGCGAGCGCCATGTGGCCGCGGCCGGGCCTGGCGCCGCCGAACGCTTCTTCCATGGCGAAGCGCCGGCGCCAGGCTTCGTTGCGGGCGGCGCGGGAGGCCAGGAAGGCGTCGAACGGAATCGGCTTGTTGCGGGTCCACAGCCCGCCGGGTGAACGGAAGTCGGGGATGCCGCATTCGGTGGAGATGCCGGCGCCGGTGAAGGCCACGGCGCTGCGCGCGCCGGCGAGGAGGGCGGCCAGTTCGTCCTGCGCGCCCTTGAGATCGGTCTCGAAGATCATACCTGTGAGGCACCGTTGGTTGCGGCGGCGTGGGAGCTTGGGTGCGCCGCGCGCTGCGTGGCCCGGCGCCTTGTTCCGGCCCGGACGCGACCGGGCGCCGGCCGTCCGTGAAAGGCTTCTGACATGCGTTTCCTGCATACCATGGTCCGCGTCACCGATCTGGAGCAGTCTCTCGATTTCTACTGCAACAAGCTGGGGCTGAGGGAGCTGCGGCGCAAGGACGTGCCGGCCGGACGCTACACGCTGGTGTTCCTCGCCCCGGCCGGCCAGGAGGGCGCGGCGGAGATCGAGCTGACCTGGAACTGGGATCCCGAGGCCTACGGCGAGGGCCGCAATTTCGGCCACCTGGCCTTCGAGGTGGACGACATCTACGCCACCTGCGAGCGGCTACAGGATGCCGGCATCACCATCAACCGGCCGCCGCGGGATGGCTACATGGCCTTCGTCCGCTCGCCGGACAACATTTCCGTTGAGCTTCTGCAGCGCGGCGGCCCCCGCCCGCCGGCCGAGCCGTGGGCGTCCATGCCGAACACCGGGCGGTGGTGACCGCCAGCAGCCTGCCGCGGGGCTGCCGGGATTTCTGCGACAGCGCATCCTTGAGGCGGGAGAGCCGCGTGCGAGCGCAGCGGCTGATCGGGGATCGTATTTCGCAGCACCGCCGGGGAAACAGTGGAGACACGTAATCTCTCCGCGTGACCCCGCTTGCGGGCCAGGACGCGCACCCCTATAAGGAGCCCCCTGCGACAGCGGCCCGGCGTTTCTACGACGCCGCGGGCGCCCTTCGTCTATCGGTTAGGACGCCACCCTTTCACGGTGGAGAGAGGGGTTCGACTCCCCTAGGGCGCGCCAGGATACCTTTGCTCAAAATTTCTATTGATTTTCAATGGGCTACGGACCCCGTCCTCGGCTATGGTACCCCAGCCGGGACCCCAAAACGGGACCCCAGAATGACCAACTCCGAACAAGGAGACCAGCCTCCATTGTCGAGGAGGCTCCTGATTTCTCCTGTGGTGGTGTGGGGAGTATGGGTGGCAGTTCTGATTGCTCACCTTTGGTGGCTCTGCGTGGCCATGGACCCGGTTGTCGTCCAACGTTTCGGGGCATTCACCATCATCATCGGGATTTTGATGGCTGCCCGCCCCTATCTTCGAAATGGTCCTGAGAAGGTGACGCAAGCGGCTATCCCGCGTCCTCCAGGATGCAGACCACATCGGCAGCGCAGCAGCCTTCAAGGTCCGCGAGGGCTGAAATCGCCCCATCCGTTTTGAGGTGGCGGCTGTAGACAGCTCGGAACTCGCCCATTGCACCGCGGCGGGCCGCTTCTCGCCCCTCCTTGGGATCCCCAAGTTCGACAAAGTGGCGGTACGCGATGCCGGCCTCTTCCCGGTGCTGCCTCCAAACGTTTTTTGAGAAGCCCTTTTTTTGGGAAATTTGAAAGGCGCCGGCGTCAGCCAACATGGTTGCGCCAACGGATTTCAGGACCGCGATGAATGCGTTGATGGTCGTGCCCTCATAGCCGACCGTATAGACAACCTGCATCACCCACTCCGCCGTTCGCCGGCTTTCAATGTGCCCCGCGGTCGGTTAACGCCATACTCCGCCGTTCCGCAAGGCGCACCATCGCAAAGAAACAGATCGGCTGACGGGCGCGTGAACATTGCCGCCCCTCACGCCCCCCGTCCCTCCCCCTTCTGCACACCCGCTGCGTCGTATCCGACCTCCGAGCGCGTAGGCGCTCTTTTCGAGCGCCCTGGCTATAGGCCGTCAGCGCTTATGTGCCCCTTCACCCAAACCACCTTGCCGTCATCGGCTTTCCACACAACCACAGCCAAGATCGGAAACCTGAGTAAGCCCCCACCCTGCTGATGAAATGCAGCCGTGTACTTCGTCGGATCGTTTGCGCAGGGTTGGCCCTTGCTGAAGCCCTGCGAACGCAAAAACTCCTCCAGCGCAACGCTCGAACTTCCAGGAGGAGCCAACTGTTGCAGACGGCTAGTGAGTTCCGGGGAGAGGGCCTCGGGCACATTGTAGCCGCTACCCGGATAACCCGTTCTCTCGTCAGTGACCGTGCAGCCGCCTGACCACCATCCTCCTCGGCCACTCGCCCCTTCTAATAGCGGTGGAGTAGGTGGGAAAAGCCCAAGGCCGAACGCCGCAAGGTAGAGCCACGCTGCAAGTACTCCCAGCAAGATGATGCCGCCAATCTTGATCGCTCGCATGCTGCAGAGCCCCCGCTTTCAACTCACGCCTCTTGGCCCGGCGCCTGGAATGAAACAGATGGGCGGACAGAGACGCTGAGAAAAGCGTCCGTTCCCGCCCTCCTTCACCCGCCTCCGCTCACCCGCTGCACCGCCGAAACGCCCACACCCAGCGTCTTAGCCACCTTCAGCATCCCCATGCCTTGCGCCCGAAGCTCCTTGATCCGAGCCTCGGTCTCGGCACCCACGGTGGGCCGCCCCAGCTTCTTGCCCTCCGCCTTCGCCCGCGCCAGCCCCGCGTTCACGCGCTCCCGGATCATGGCCCGTTCGTACTCGGCGAACACACCCATCATCTGAAACATGGCCCGGCCGGAGGGCGTCGTGGTGTCGAGGGCTTGCTGGTGCAGGTAGAGGTCGGCGCCGCGGGCGTGAAGCTCGCCGAGGAAGGCCACGAGGTCTGCCATCGAACGGCCCAAGCGGTCCGCGGACCATGCGGCCACCATGTCCACCTCGCGGCGGGTGACGGCCTTCAGCATGGCGTCGTAGCCGGGGCGCTGGTCGCGGCCCTTGGCGCCGGAGATGCCGGCATCCTCAAACACGGCCACCACCTCCCAGCCGGCCTTCTCCGCCACGGCCTGAAGCTCGCGACGCTGGTTCTCGGTGGTCTGTTCGGAGGTGGAGACGCGCAGATAGAGGGCGACGCGGCGAACGGTCTTGCGGGACACGGCAGGGGCTCCGGGAAGCTGGCGATGTCCATACCGATAACAAGTGTTTATGGAATGGGTCAAGCGCCTTCCGCAAACCCGCATAGATGCTGGGGTCGAAACGGCGATTTTCGAGGAGGGTTTCGGTATAGGGCCTTCTGCGGCCCGCGACGGCGCTGCGAGACGCCGGACAGAGAGGCGACCACAACGCCTCTCCTCTGCCCACCACCATGGCGATGGACACAGGGAAGGCGTCGAATGAGGGGCGCGTCACCCCCGCCTGTCCCGCCCGTCACGCCCTCGCGCGGCT
>CALMSN010000177.1 GCA_937872325.1 uncultured Xanthobacter sp.
AACCAGAACCTGTTCCGGGTCGCCAACGAAAAGACCACCTTCGCCGACGCCTTCGCGATGGCCGACCAGGTGCTCTACTCGGGCGTCGCCTGCATCACCGACCTGATGGTGAAGGAAGGCCTCATCAACCTCGACTTCGCCGACGTGCGCGCCGTGATGCGCGACATGGGCAAGGCGATGATGGGCACCGGCGAGGCCTCCGGCGACAAGCGCGCCCTCCAGGCCGCGGAAGCTGCCATCGCCAACCCGCTGCTCGACGAGATCTCCATGCGCGGGGCCGGCGGCCTCCTGATCTCGATCACCGGCGGCAAGGACATGACCCTGTTCGAGGTGGACGAGGCCGCGACCCGCATCCGCGAGGAAGTGGATCCCGACGCCAACATCATCGTCGGCGCGACCTTCGACGAGATGCTCGACGGCATCATCCGCGTGTCGGTGGTGGCCACCGGCATCGACCCGGCGGTTGTGCCCGAGCAGATCCCCTCCGCCACCGAACGCTTCCCCGACCTGCAGGGCCGCAAGATCTCCAACGCCGGCCGCGCCGCCGTGGAGGCCCAGCGCGAGGTGCAGATCCGCAATGCGGTGGCCGGCATCTCTGCCGAGGACCTGATCGGCCTGGAAGCGGCCATGCCCGTCGAATCGCTGGAGGATGTGTTCGCCCCGATGGCGCCGCAGCCCTCCGTCGCCATCGACGACGTGACCATCCGCACCGCCGCGCCGAAGCCCACCTTCTTCGCCGAGCCGCCGGCCCCCCCGGCCCCGCCGCAGGTGGAGGAAGACGACTTCGCCCCCTACATCCCGCCGCAGGGCCAGCGCCCGCGCGGCCCGCGCATGCCGCGCATGGACGAGCTGCCGCTGCCGGCCCAGAACCAGATCCGCGCCCAGCGCGGCGAGGCTCCGGTCGAGCAGGCCCAGCCGGACAAGAAGCGGATGACCCTGCTGCAGCGCCTCGCCCATGTGGGTCGCCGCGAGGAGGAGCCGGAGCCCGCCCGCCGCGAGCAGCCCTCGATGCGTGCGCCGGAGCGCCGTCCGGTGGATCCGCGCCAGATGGATCCGCGCCAGATGGACCCCCGTGCGCCGCAGGACCAGCGCCCGGTGATGCCGCCGCAGCGCCCCGGCGAGCCGCCGGTGTCCGAGTTCGCCAAGCGGCCGCAGACCCGGCCGGTGATGGAGGTGCCGCCGCGCCAGGCGCCGCAGCCGGAGGAGGATCACCTGGAGATCCCGGCCTTCCTCCGCCGACAGGCCAACTGAGCCCCGGCGAATCGCCTTAAAAGCGGCTTTTCTGTAGCGATTACAACGGCCCCGGTCAGTGACCGGGGCCGAACTGTGTCTGCAGGGACACAGTGCGCCGGATAGCGTCGGCGCGACCCCCTCGCAGACCCCCGAAAACGTGTAATAAACGCCTCCGCGCGATTGGGGGAATCGGCGTTAACGTTTTGTTATTAAATGTAAAATTGGAGAGGGGAGTCGGTAACAGTCGGTAGGCAAGCGTGATTTGGCTTGGGCCCGGTCCTGCGACTAGGTTGCCTCTCAAGCCACTGCTGCCCGACTCGCGTTGACGGATTATTACGATCAGCGCGGCAAAACTGGGCAGGGAAGGTGAAGGTTTGGGGGAAGGAGTGCGGCGGCGCCAAGGCACCGTCACTGCTCCGAGATCGAGCCCTCCGAGACAGGACGACCCGGAAATGCAGACCACTCTGGCGCGCGAGATTGCTCTTAAAGGTGTCGGCGTTCACGCCGGGGTCGAAGCGACCATCACCCTGAAGCCCGCCTCCGCGTCGACTGGCATCGTTTTCGTCCGTTCCTTCGCCGACCAGCCGGCCCGCAAGGCCACCGTTTCCCGCAATTCCGTCCAGGCCACCGACCTTGCCACCGTGCTGGGGGATCGCTCCGGCGCCCTGGTCTCCACGGTCGAGCACGTCCTCGCCGCCCTGCGCGGCCTCGACGTCGACAATGCGGTGGTGGAGATCGACGGGCCCGAGGTTCCGATCCTCGACGGCAGCGCCGCCGCTTTCGTCCGCGCCATTGACGCCGCCGGCGTCACCCAGCTCAAGGGCCGGCGCAAGTATCTCAAGGTTCTGAAGCCTGTCCGGGTCGAGAACGGCGCCTCCTTCGGCGAGCTTCTCCCCTACGACGCGGGCCTGCGGCTCGAAGTCGAGATCGACTTCCCCCACGCCGCCATCGGCCGCCAGCGCTTCGCCGCCACCCTGAACCCCTCGGTGTTCCGCCGCGAGCTCGCCGGCGCCCGCACCTTCGGTTTCCTCAAGGACGTCGAGCGTCTGCGGTCGGCGGGATATGCCCGCGGCGCGGCGCTTGAGAACACCATCTGCCTCGATGACGAGGGCGTCATCAATCCGGAAGGCCTGCGCTTCGCCGACGAATTCGTCCGCCACAAGGCGATGGATGCGGTGGGCGACCTCGCCATGGCCGGGCTGCCGCTGTTTGCCCGCTACCGCTCCTTCCGCGGCGGCCACAAGCTCAACTTCCAGATGGTCGATGCCCTGCTCGCCGATCGCTCCGCCTACGCCATCGTCGAGGCGCCCCGCGCGGTGCGCGAGGTGGTCGGCGCCGAGATCGGTGTCGCGACCCCGGTTCCGGTGTTCGCGCCGGACCTCTGAGCCGGCCGCGTCTGTCTTCTGAACTTTCAGATTTGAGTGCGGAGCAGGTCCCTGCCGGTGGTCACACCCGATGGGACGGCGTTCCAAGGCGATGGGGCCGGGTCGCATGCGCGCACCACGGCCCTTTTGCGTTTTTGGCCGATACCCCGATCCTGCGGGTCCGGGTCGCCGGGGACGGTCCTCCTGCGTCATGCCGGCGTGGCGCTTCGGACACAGCGGCGATGCGGCAGGGACTTATGGCATCGCCGCCGCCGGCCTGCCACATTGCCGACGGAAAAGCCCGATACCGCGATCAGGCTTGTTCTTCGTGCGGCGGCGAAGGCAGGCAGCCGGCATACCGGCCTTGAGTGTGGAGCGCGGCGCGCCGCGGTCTTGTCCTCGAAGGCCTTCCCGGTTCTTTTAGCATTTGGGGTTAAGGCAGGCTTGCCGATCGCGCCTCCCGGGGCGCGGGCAACCCTGCACAACACGCCAGCCGGCGGGGATGGACTTAGATCGCAATGCCTGTGAGCTCCCACGTCTCTCCGTCCCGTCCGGTCCGCTGGACCGTCGCGCTGCGCGCCCTCGGCCTCGTGGCGCTGCTCGCCGGCGCCGGCCTGATCACCGGCTGCGCCAGCGACAAGGACGACGTGCTGATCCCGGACGAGCCGGCAGAGAAGATCTACAATGAGGGCCTCACCCTGCTGCGCAAGCAGGACCCGGAGAAGGCCGCCAAGCGCTTCGAGGATGTCGACCGCACCCACCCGTATTCGGAGTGGGCGCGCAAGTCGCTGCTGATGACCACCTATTCCTATTTCGAGGCGGGCAAGTACGACGAGGCCATCGCCTCCGGCAAGCGCTACGTGGCGCTCTATCCCGGCTCGGCCGACGCCGCCTATGCGCAATACATGGTGGCGTCCTCGCTCTACGAGAACATCCCCGACATCACCCGCGACCAGCGCCGCACCCGCCAGGCGCTCGACGCGCTGGAGGACGTGGCGCGCAAGTATCCGAATACGGAATACGCGGCCACCGCGAAGAAGAAGATCGAAGTCGCCCGCGACCAGCTCGCCGGCAAGGAGATGATGATCGGCCGCTACTACCTGGAGCAGCGCAACTACACCGGCGCCATCAATCGCTTCAAGGTCGTGGTGACGCAATACCAGACCACCCGCCAGGTGGAGGAGGCGCTAATGCGGCTCGCCGAGGCCTACATGGCCCTCGGCGTGGTCAATGAGGCGCAGACCGCCGCCGCGGTTCTCGGCTATAACTTCCCCGACAGCCCGTGGTATAAGGACGCCTACAAGCTGGTTCAGTCCTCGGGCGAGCCGCAGGAGAACAAGGCGTCCTGGATCAGCCAGGCGTTCAAGCGTGGGGTTGGCTGATTTTCCATGCTCGCTTCGCTCTCGATCCGGGACATCGTCCTCATCGAGAAGCTCGATCTCTCCCTGTCGGATGGCCTCACCGCCCTGACAGGCGAGACGGGTGCCGGCAAATCTATCCTTCTTGATTCGGTCTCCCTCGCCCTCGGCGGGCGCGGGGATGGTGCCCTGGTGCGTCATGGCGCGGCCAAGGGGCAGGTCACCCTGGTTTTCGACCTCGCCGACGACCACCCCGCCCACGAAATTCTCGCCGCCGCCGAATTGCCGGACGAAGGGCCGCTGGTCATCCGCCGCATCCAGATGGCGGATGGGCGCACCCGCGCCAGCATCAACGACGAGCCGGTCAGCGTGCAGGCTTTGCGCCTCGTGGGCGCCAGCCTCGTCGAGCTGCATGGCCAGCATGCCGACCGGGCGCTGGTGGATCCCGCCAGCCATCGCGCGCTTCTGGATGCCTTCGGCGGTCTTGCCGCGGCCACCGCCCAGGTCGGCCGGCTGTGGCGCGCGTGGCGGGCTTGCGAGGAGACGGTGCGGGCGGAGAAGGCCCGGCTCGCGGTCGCGGCCCGCGACGCCGATTTCGCCCGGCACGCGGTGGAGGAGCTCACTCGCCTCGCCCCCGAAACCGGGGAGGAGGCCCGCCTCGCCGATCGCCGCGCCCTGATGATGCAGTCCGAGAAGATCGCCGGCGACCTCTCCGAGGCGCTGGATGCGGTGGCCGGCGGCTCGTCTCCCGTGCCCTCGCTGGCGGCGGCGGTGCGCCGCCTGGAGCGGCGGGCCGGGGCGGCGCAGGCGCTGATCCAGCCGGCCGCGCAAGCCATCGACCAGGCGCTCGACGCGCTGGAGAGCGCCCGCGCCCATCTGGAGGCCGCCCTGGCCGAGGCCGCCTTCGAGCCGGCTGAACTGGAGCGGATCGAGGAGCGGCTGTTCGCGCTGCGGGCGGCGGCGCGCAAGCATGGTGTCGCTCCGGACGGGCTGGCGGCGCTGCTGGAGCGCTTCGCCGCCGATCTCGACCGCCTCGCCGACGGCACCAGCGCGCTCGCCCGCCACGAGGCTGAGGCGGCGGCGGCGCAGGCGTCATGGCGGGCGGCGGCAAAGGCGCTTTCGGCAGCACGCGGCGCGGCGGCGGCCGCCCTCGACCTTGCGGTGAATGCCGAGCTGCCGCCGCTGAAGCTGGAGGCGGCCGCCTTCATGACCCGGATCGCCAGCGACCCCGAGGCGGGCGGCCCGGAGGGCTGGGACTCTGTGGAATTCTGGGTCCGCACCAATCCCGGCACCCGGCCGGGGCCGATGATGAAGGTGGCGTCCGGCGGCGAGCTGGCGCGCTTCCTGCTGGCCCTCAAGGTGGTGCTGGCGGATCGCGGCTCGGCCCCGACCCTCATCTTCGACGAGATCGACACCGGGGTCGGCGGCGCGGTGGCGGATGCCATCGGCCAGCGCCTCGCCCGGCTGGCCGAGCGGGTGCAGGTGCTGTGCGTCACCCATGCGCCGCAGGTGGCGGCACGGGCGCGCCATCACCTGCTGATTGCCAAGGGACCCGGCGTCGGCGTCGAGATGCCGGAGACCGCGCCGTCGCGGCCGGAAGACGGGTCTCCCGTAACGACGAAGGTGGCGCCGCTCAATGCCGCCAGCCGCCGTGAGGAGATCGCCCGCATGCTGGCCGGCGCCCGCATCACCGCCGAGGCCCGCGCCGCCGCCGACCGGCTGCTGAAGGCGCGGTAGGGCCGGGCCGCATTTTCTTGACGCGAAGCGGGAGTCATCTCGCGCGAAAATACCTCGGGAGCGGACGGCCATGATCGTTACGGAGGAGATGCTGGCGCCTTATCGAACCGACGGGCGTCCTTTGTCGATCAGCTTTCCATTCCAGCGCGATGCTGCCCGCGTGCCGTCCAGCCTTTTCTCGGACAGCGAGACGTTTCTCGGGTCTTTCTGGCGGATGCAGCCCAGCTCGGACGGTGAGAATCCGGCGCAGGGTCTTCAGGCCGTGCCGGTGCTGGCCTTTACCAGGAGCGTGCCGATCCTGAAGCCGGGGCGTGAATGGATGGCCCTCGATCATCAGGCGGGCGGCTATTGCTGTGAGCACGTGCGCATGATCGCCACGCGGCTGGAGCCGCGCCCGTCGCTGAAGCCCGCCTTGGATGCCATCGTCCGCGAAGGCTATTTCGCCGAGGACGGACGTTTCTACAAGTTCGACATCCTTGCCTCGCGGATCGCGTGGCTCGTCAAGGCATTGGCCGCACTTGATCTGGATTGCGAAAGCTCGTGGCGCCTGCTGACGGATAGCGTCTACCCGATCGATGCAACCCAGGAGAATCTTGAGCGGCTTGCGGTGAGTGCCCCTGTGCTGGATGAGATTGCCGATTGGACGGGGGTTATCCGCGTACGATTCAGTGACGATCCCGTCATCCTGCTACTGACGGAGAACAGCGATTGAGCCGGGCCGGATGCCATCGGGCATCCGACCCTGGCCTTCTCAGACCTTCGCCGTCTCAGACCTTGGCCTTTTCCGGCGCACGCGCGGCATAGACGTGGTCGGGGCCTGGGAAGGCCCGCGAGCGGACCTCATCGGCATAGCCCGCCACTGCCGCCTCGATGGCCGGGGCAAGGTTGGCGTACTTCTTCACGAACTTCGGCACCCGGTCGGAGAGGCCGAGCATGTCCTCCAGCACCAGGATCTGGCCGTCGCAGGCGGGCGAGCCGCCGATGCCGATGGTGGGGGTGGCGATTTCCTGGGTGATCCGGCGGGCCAGCGGCTCGGCGATGGCCTCTAGCACCACGGCGAAGGCACCAGCCTCGGCCACCGCGCGGGCATCGTCGAGGATGAGGGCGCCCTCGGCCTCGTCGCGGCCGCGGGCCTTGAAGGAGCCGAGCGTGTTGATGGCCTGCGGGGTGAGCCCCACATGGCCCATGACAGGCACGCCGCGATCCACCAGGAAGCGGATGGTCTCGGCCATGCGACGGCCGCCCTCCAGCTTCACCGCGCCGGCGCCGGTCTCCTTCAGCACCCGGGCGGCGGTGTGGAAGGCCTCGGTGGGGCTGGCCTCGTAGCTGCCGAACGGCAGGTCCACCACCACCAGCGCCTGCTTCGTGCCGCGCACCACGGCGCGGCCGTGCACGATCATCATCTCCACGGTAACCGGAACCGTGGTCTCCAGCCCGTGCATGACCATGCCGAGGCTGTCGCCCACCAGGATCACGTCGACGTGGCGGTCCAGCAGGCGGGCGGTGTGGGCGTGGTAGGAGGTGAGCGAGACGATGGGATCGCCACCCTTGCGGGCGAAGATCTCCGGCGCGGTCATACGGCGGGCGTGGGCCTGGATCGACATGGGCGCGTTCCTGTGGGCGCGTTCCTTCCGGAATGCGGTCCTATGGGCCCGCTCCTCCCGGAGCGGACGGGGCGTTACGCAAGGGGAGGCCAGGCGTCGTGCGGCCGTCCGCCGTCAGAGCACCGGCACTCCCACCACGTACGGATGGAATAGGTAGGCGAGCGCGAGGTAGAGCGCCAGTCCCGCCGCCACCACCGCCGCATCGCCGACCCAGCCCGAGGGGGCGGCGGGCAGCGGCATGCCGCGGCGCTTCATCGACGCGCGCTGGTAGCCGGCCCACAGCAGGATGGTGGTGAACAGCACGATGGAGGCGATGTCCCCGTTGGCGAGCAGGTGCGCCACCGCCCAGATCTTCACCCCCACCAGCAGCGGCTGCTTGAGCCGGGTGCGGATGTGGCTGGGGATGAAGGCGGCGGCGATGCAGATGCAGGCCAGCAGCATCAGCAGCAGGGTGAGGTGGCGCATGCCCATGGGCGGATCCCACACCAGCGCCGGCCCGGAGGCCCGCCACAGGGCGTAGCCATAGCCGGTCAGCAGCACGCTGCTGATGGCGACCAGGCTGAAGAAGCCCCTGTAGCCGGCCTCGCCCACCCGCGCGATGAGGTCGCCCCGCAGCCCGCGCAGGCTCGCCACCACATGGACGCCGACGAACAGCGCCAGACCCAGCAGCATCATCACCATGGATTGATCTCCCGCCCCTGCGGCCCCCGAACCTGCCCGCTCGGGGGCTGCCGGGGATTGCGCAGGGTCATGTTAACTATTTGTTAATAGACGGCTTTGGCGTCGGCGGGGTCCGGCGGCCCGGCGCCGTCGGGCGCCGCTTGGGGGAAGGGAAGGGCGTGAAACGGGCCGGAATGTCAAGCCGGAGGCGCCTTTGCGAGGGATGCCGGGGCCGTTCGAGGGTTGCGTCGCCTTGCGCCCGGTTGCAGGCGTGGCAGTATTTTCCGGTGGGGAATGTGCTGGGGTAGAGATAGGACGGCGAACATGGAACGCCAGGTGAATGGATACCGGCTGCCCCGGAGCGGGCACCGCCGGCCGATGCGCGCGGCCGTCGCGGCCGCAGAGCGGGTGGGCCTGCCGGCAGGTCCGGCTCCGCTTGAGGGCGCGGCGACGCCGCGACGCAGCTTTCTGGCCGCCGCCCGGGCCGCCGTCGCGGCGCTGCTGATGGCCTTCGGCCTCACGCTTGCCGCGGCTTTCGGCCTGACGGGCCCCGGCGGCAGCGCCCAGGCCGGGGTGGTGGCGCATATCGACCTGTCCAGCCAGCGGATGACGGTGATGGTGAACGGCATGCCCGCCTACAGCTGGCCGGTCTCCACCGCCCGCCGCGGCTACGTGACGCCCACCGGCAGCTACCGGCCGCAGCGGATGTACCGCAGCTACTATTCCAAGAAGTACTACAACTCTCCGATGCCCCATTCGATCTTCTATTCGGGGGGCTACGCCATTCATGGCAGCTATGCGGTGGGGCAGCTCGGGGCGCCGGCCTCGCACGGCTGCATCCGGCTGCATCCCAGCAATGCCGCCACCTTGTACGGCCTCGTGCAGTCCTACGGGGCGGGCAACACCGTGATCCGCATCACGCGATAGCGAAATGACGCGCCGGCAGGTCTTCTAATCGTCGCGCGCCCATGGTATCGGCCACTGCCAACTCGCCACGGCGCAGGAGCTGCCGCCGGTGCGATCCCGCCGCATTTGCGCGCCGCCGCGCATGGATGCGGCGCCGCGCCGCCGGCGCGCCATCAGGAGTTGGCCATGACTGCCCCAGTAACCTCGCCTGTCGCGACCCCGTCCCTCGTCCGCGCCTTCCCGGAGGCGCTGACCTTCGACGACGTGCTGCTCAAGCCGGGCGCCTCCGAGGTGATGCCGGGGCAGGTGGACGTCGCCACCCGGCTCACCCGCACCATCAGCCTCAACCTGCCGATCATCTCCGCCGCCATGGACACGGTGACCGAGGCCCGGCTCGCCATCGCCATGGCCCAGGCGGGCGGCATCGGCGTCATCCACCGCAACCTCTCGCCGGAGCTCCAGGCCGAGCAGGTGCGGCAGGTGAAGAAGTACGAATCCGGCATGGTGGTGAACCCGGTCACCATCTATCCCGACGACAGCCTCGAGGACGCCCTCGGCCTGATGAAGCGCTACTCCATCTCCGGCATCCCGGTGGTGGAGCGCGGCGAGGGACGCCCCGGCCGGCTGGTGGGCATCCTCACCAACCGCGACGTGCGCTTCGCCACCGATCCCGCCCAGCGCGTCGCCGAGCTGATGACCAAGGACCGGCTCATCACCGTGCGCGAGGGTGAGGTCAGCCAGACCGAGGCCAAGCGCCTGCTGCACCAGTTCCGCATCGAGAAGCTGCTGGTGGTGGACGGCGACGAGCGCTGCGTCGGCCTCATCACCGTGAAGGACATCGAGAAGGCGGTGGCCTATCCCTCCGCCGCCAAGGACGAGCAGGGCCGGCTGCGGGTCGCCGCGGCGACCACGGTGGGCGAGGACGGCTTCGAGCGCACCGAGCGCCTCATCGATGCCGGCGTCGACCTGGTGGTGGTGGATACCGCCCACGGCCATTCCAGGAAGGTGCTGGAGCAGGTGGAGCGCATCAAGCGGCTCTCCAACAAGACCCAGATCCTGGCCGGCAACATCGCCACCGCCGAGGGCGCCCGGGCGCTGATCGATGCCGGTGCGGACGCAGTGAAGGTGGGCATCGGCCCCGGCTCCATCTGCACCACCCGCATCGTCGCCGGCGTCGGCGTGCCTCAGCTCACGGCGGTGATGGACGCGGTCGAGGCCGCCCAGGCCACCGATACCCCGGTGATCGCCGACGGCGGCATCAAATATTCCGGCGATCTCGCCAAGGCGCTGGCGGCGGGCGCCTCGGCCGCCATGGGGGGCTCGCTCCTCGCCGGCACCGACGAAAGCCCCGGCGAGGTGTTCCTGTACCAGGGGCGGTCCTACAAGTCCTATCGCGGCATGGGATCGGTGGGGGCGATGGCCCGCGGCTCCGCCGACCGCTACTTCCAGGCCGAGGTGCGCGACACCCTGAAGCTGGTGCCGGAGGGCATCGAGGGGCAGGTGGGCTACAAGGGTCCGGTGGGCGCGGTTCTGCACCAGTTGGCCGGCGGCCTGCGCGCCGCCATGGGCTATGTGGGCGGCTCGACGCTGAAGGAATTCCGCGAGAAGGCGCAGTTCGTGCGCATCTCCTCGGCCGGCCTGCGGGAGAGCCACGTCCACGACGTGACCATCACCCGCGAGAGCCCGAACTACCCCACCAGCGTCTGACCCGGCAACGCCCGGTGCGGCATCAGGATGCCGCGCCGGTTGCGTCGCGCGGGGGAGCTTTCCTGCGCGATCTGGGCCCATGGGACGGCACTGCCGTTCCATCATGCGCCTGGGGAACGCCTTCCGGGCTATTGAACGGAGCCGCGCGTCGACGGAAGGGCGGGCTCGGCAGATGGGGGGCGGCGCGGTCCGGGACGGGGGCTCATACTATCGGCCCCGGTGTTCGACCGTTGCCCAATCGGCCGCGCTCAGGCGCGGTGTGGGCTTGCCCAAGGGTCCGAGGTCGTCGTCACCGGCACCCGGATGAGACGGTCGCCTGGGCTCCGCACGTCTGCGCCTTATTGCGGCCGCTGGTGCTTCTGCATGGCCTGGAACGCCATTCTGATATGGGCCACCGACTCCACCAGGAATGCGGTGGACCAGGCGACCATGATCGGCCCGATCAGCGATTCGAAGCCGGCCAGTCCCCGGAAGCCCGGAAGGATGTCCACGCCGCTGGGGCCGACCGTGGTGTAGGTGGTCATGGAGAAATAGAAGGCGTCGTCGATGGAATCGATGGCCCCGGTGGCCGCATAGACGCCGCCCCAGACCACCACCTCCAGGATATGGACGAAGCTGAGCACCAGCACCAGCACCGTCGCCACCATGCTTTCCTGCATCAGGTGGCGACGGTTGTCGCTGGACACCCGAAGCCGGTGCAGGCGCTGGCGCAGGGCCATCAAGGCCAGCATGTGGATGAGCACCGTGACCACCAGCAGGCCGAAGCCGAGCACGATGTTCATCGGGTGGTAGAGCGGAATGGTCATTACGCGATCCCGGACACGAACGGGCCCGGGGCGATGTTCCGGCCCCGCGGCGCCGCAGGATTACCCCAGCCCGTGCGGCCTGTCGCGGGGTGCGGGACGGCGGGCCATATGAGCCGCCCTCGGTCGGCCGGAGCCGCCGGATGTATCCGGGATGACTGATCCTGCCTTGCAGGGTCTTGCGCCAAGCCAGCCGCCTCAAACGAAGAAACCGCTTCAGATCGTCGATCTGAAGCGGTTTGCGAAAAGTCGTGCCGGCAGAGAGTGCTTCAAGGCGAGCCGGGCCGGCGATTTGCCGATCGGATCGATTTCACCTGATCGGCTCGCGGAGCCGCTGTGGCGTCATAGGCTCACGCGGCTTCCCAACGCGACCCAGCCCCGCCCTCTGAAGTGCCGATGGAGAACGTATGATCCGCGCAGCGTGCGCTGCAAGCTGCGCGGCGCCTCAGTCTAGCGGCCGGCCTTCGGGCCCTTGGGCGGGGTGATGTCGATCATCTCGCCGTCGGACGGCGTCCGCATGGTGTGGATCTCGCCGCTGCGAAGGTCGAAGATGCGCACGCCGCCGATATCGAAAGCGCCGCGCTGGCTGCTGAACGGATAGCGCCCGGTCACCATCGCATAGACCCCGCCGCCCACCAGGAGCGTGGTCAGCACCACCCCGGCGGCGACGATGAGGCCGCCGATCAGGGTGAAGAGCACCAAGCCGCCGAAGGCTGCAATCGCAAGCCCAGCCGCGCCACCGAACATTCTGGTCATCTGATTCATGGCTTTCATCCTGATCCGACAATGGGGCGGACATACGACGCAACGTCACGCAACCCGGGCCGACTCAGGACGGAATCGGTCACCGCGCATCCTGGTCCATCTATAGCGCGGTACGCAACGCGTTGACGAAATCGGCGAGGCCGGTCATCCGCACCCGCCGCTGCCGCTCGGCATTCAGGATGGCGGTGAGCTTGGCGAGGCTGGCCTCCACCTCGTCGTTGACGATGATGTAGTCGTATTCCGAGTAATGGCGGATCTCTTCCGAGGCCGCGGCCATCCGCCGGCGCACCACCTCGTCGCTGTCCTGGGCGCGGGTGTGCAGGCGGCGCTCCAGGTCGCCGGCGCTGGGCGGCAGGATGAAGACGGTCACCAGATCGGCCCGCGCGCTCTCGGAGAGCTGCTGGGTGCCCTGCCAGTCGATGTCGAACAGCACGTCGCGCCCGGCGCGCAGGGCCTCTTCCACCGCCCGGCGCGGGGTGCCGTAGAAATTGTCGAACACCTGCGCCGATTCGAGCAGCTCGCCGCCCGCCTTCAGGCGCTGGAACTCGGCCACCGTGATGAAGCTGTAGTCGCGTCCATCCACCTCGCCGGGGCGGGGCAGGCGGGGGGTTACCCCCCCCCGCAAGGCGATTTCGGGGGCGTGGCCGAGCACCCCGCGCGGCAATGTTGGCCTTCCCGGCCCCCTCGCCGCAGAGACCACCAGCATAATCCCGCCCC
>CALMSN010000178.1 GCA_937872325.1 uncultured Xanthobacter sp.
CAAAGCGCGAGGTTCGGCGGGCACTTGCCAATCTTGATCTGCGGCCTTTCCTTCGCCGCCTTCCTTTGCCAGTGCTCCGCTGCCCGGCGCTCGGGCGATAGCTTGGCGGGCCCGATCCCTGCCGCCTGCCGGATCACCCGGCGCCGGCGTGACGGATCGGAGCGCGGCGAGGCGGCTGGACCCGGGTCTTTCCGGGGCGGGCGTTTCTGCTATTGTCCGCGCCAAAATTCGAGCGGATCCGACCTAAAGCATGGCCATCTCACAGCCCGCGTCCGATCGCGGACGGGCGTTCGACCTCGACCTTCCCGGCCGCCTCGTGCGCCTCCTCGATGCGGCCTCCACCGGCCACGGGCGGGCATGCCTGATGCTGGTGGTGGTCTCGCTGCTGGCCTTCCTGCCCGGGTTCGTCTCGCTCTCGCCCATCGACCGCGACGAATCCCGCTTCGCCCAGGCGACGAAGCAGATGCTGGAAAGCGGCAACTACATCGACATCCGCTTCCACGTTCAGGCCCGCCACAAGAAGCCCGTGGGCATCTACTGGCTGCAGGCGGCCTCCGTGAAGGCCGGCGAGGCGGTGATGGGGCCGTCCGCCCGCACCTCCATCTTCCTCTACCGCATCCCCTCGCTCCTGGCCGCCATCGGCTCGGTGCTGCTCACCTACTGGATCGCGCTGGTGTTCCTGCCGCGACGCGGGGCGCTGCTGGCCGGCCTGTTCATGGCCACCTGCGTCCTGCTGGGGGTGGAGGCGCGCCTCGCCAAGACCGATGCGGTGCTGCTGTTCACCATCCTCGCGGCCATCGGCGCCCTCGCGCGGGCCTATATCCTGACCCGGCCCGCCGCCGCCCTCGCGGAGCCGGCGCCGGCCTGGACCGGGCAGGGGCAATCCACCTTCGCCCTCGCCGCCATCTTCTGGACCGCGCTCGCCGCCGGCATCCTGGTGAAGGGGCCGATGACGCCGCTGTTCGTCGGCCTGCCCATCCTCACCCTCATCATCGCCGATCGCTCGGCCGCCTTCATGCGCCCGCTGAAGCCGCTCATCGGCCTCGCCTGGTGCCTGCTGCTGGTGCTGCCCTGGTTCGTGGCGATCTACTACGTTACCGATGGCGCCTTCTACCAGCACGCCGTCGGCGTCGACATGCTGGGCAAGGTGACGGAAGGGCAGGAGGGCCATTGGGGGCCGCCCGGCACCTACCTGGCCGCGGTGTGGGGCACCTACTGGCCGGCGGTGGCGCTGGCGCCGATGGCGGTGCCCTTCGTCTGGCGGGCGCGGCGCGAGACGGCGGTGCGCTTCCTTCTGGCCTGGCTGGTGCCGACCTGGCTCGCCTTCGAGATCGCCGCGACCAAGCTGCCGCATTATGTGCTGCCGCTCTATCCGGCCCTTGCCATCCTCACCGCGCTGGCCATCGCCCGCGGCGCGCTGGCCAAGCCCGGCGACCGGCTGGCTGGCTTCATCTGGCTGTGGCCGGGGCTGGCCATCGCCCTGGCGCTCGTCGGCGGCTTCGCCTTCGTGTGGATGGGCAGCGGCTTCGGGCTCATGGCCTGGCCGGCGCTGCTGGTGGCGATCCTGCTCGCGGGCTGGGCCGCCCGCGCCTTCCCCCGGGTGGGGCCGGAGGGCGCCTTCCTCACGGTGGGCTGCGCCGCCCTGGTGCTTTATTTCGCCGTCTGGCACGCCATGCTGCCGCAGATGCGCGCGCTTTGGATCTCCCAGCGTCTCGCCGCCATCGCGCAGGAGCAGGGGTGCCCGGCGTCCGGCATCGCCTCGCTGCCCTACCAGGAGCCGAGCCTCGTCTTCCTGGTGGGCACCGACATCCACTATGTCGCCCCGCGCGAGGCGGTGGCGCTGCTGAAGCAGGGCGGCTGCAAGCTGGCCTTCATCGGCGCCAACATGCAGGTGCCCTTCGAGCGGCAGGCCAAGGCGCAGGATCTGAAATACAGCGCCGTCGCCACGGTGGAGGGCTTCACCTACAATGGCGGCCGGCCGGTCGCCATCACCGTCTACCGCTCGGCGGAGCCGGCGCAATGAGCCGACCGCATCCCGCCCGCACCGCCCTTGCGGCCGCAGGCGAGGCGCTGGCCACGGTGGCCGCCGGCCTTGCGGCGGCGCTCGCCGACCTGTTCCGCCGCCGCCCGCGCGGACCGTGGCCGCGGCTGGGCTTCGTCGGCATGCTGGAGGCGGTGGCCCTGCTGCTGCTCGCGGCCGGCCTGACGGCGGCGGCGATGATCTTCGTCGATCCGCTCATTCTTGGCCTCCGGCTGCGGGTGCCAGCCTGGCTCGCCACCCTGGCCGATCGCCTCACCGACCTCGGCTATTCGGGGATGGTGCTGTGGCCGCTCGGCATCGCCATCGTTTGCGTGGTGGCGGCGATGCCGCGTTTCGCCGCCCGGGGCGAGGACATGGCCCGCCGGGTGGCGGCGAGCGTGCTGGCGCGGCTCGGCTTCCTGTTCCTCTCGGTGGGGGTCGTGGGGCTCGCGGTGTCGCTGGTGAAGCATTTCATCGGCCGGGCACGGCCCATGGCGGCCTTCTTCCTCTCCGGCCCCGACCGTCACCTGACCTTCGACGTGATGGTGTGGAAATCGAGCTACGCCTCGTTTCCCTCCGGCCACGCCACCACCGCCTTCGCCGCCGCGGTGGCCTTCGGGGCGCTGTTCCCGCGCCTGCGCTGGCCGCTGGTCGCGCTGGCGGCGGTGGTCGCCGTGACCCGGGTGGTGCTGGGCTCGCACTATCCCAGCGACGTCATCGCCGGCGCGGTGCTGGGAACCGCCTTCGCCCTGTTCATGGTGAAGGCGTTCGCCGCGCGCCGGCTGGTGTTCAAGGTGGACGCCGACGGCCGCATCGCGCCCATGGCCGGGCCGCGCGCCCGGCGGCTGGGGGCGCTGCTCTGCGGGGCGCTCGCCTCCGGGGCGTCCCCCTCCACGGCATTCCCGTCGCCGCCCGCCGGC
>CALMSN010000179.1 GCA_937872325.1 uncultured Xanthobacter sp.
CGAGGGCGGTGCCGGGCATGGGGGGCCCCGCGGGCGTCATGAGAAGCGGCGGGGGCGCGGGAGGGGCGGCGGCGTCCGCAACGACCGAGCCAAGAGGCTGCCGGCGCGTCGGCGCACGCCGGGACAGATGCAGGGCAGAAAAATCGATTACTTGGCAAGGGATCCGGCTGCCGGCCCTTTGCCCGATGGAGCGGCCCGCCCGGACGTGGCAGGCCGGACCGGCATGGAGGAGACGGGGGTGATCGGCGTGGGCGGACGGATCAAGGCGGCGGCGGCCGGTCTCGCAATGGTGCTGACAGGGGCCACCCTCCTGTCGGCGGGCCCGGCGGCAAACGCCGCGGACCTGACGCCGGCCACCCCGGCTCCCGCTCCCGTCGACCCCTCGCCGGGGGAATGGCGGTTCCAGGCGACGGCGTATGGCTGGGCCACCGGCATCAAGGGCGATGTCGGCATCCGCAACCTGCCGGCGACCGGCGTGGACCTGCCTTTCTCGAAAGTCCTGGCCAATCTCGACGGCGGGCTGATGGGCTCGTTCTACGCCACCAACGGCGAGTGGCTGGTGCTGACCGATCTGGTGCTGGCCCGGCTCTCCCACAGCTTCCAGATCCCGGCGCTGGGCGCCAGCACGCTGGATGTCGGGCTGAACCAGACGGTGGCCACCGGCGCCATCGGCTACATGCTGCCGCTGACGCAGCCCGGCCTCGAGGTCGCGGTCACCGGCGGGCTGCGCTACATGCGGCTGAAGGCGGACGTGGCGCTCAGTCCCGCCTTCCTGCCGGCGAGCCTGACCGTCAGCCAGAGCCAGGGCTGGCTCGATCCCACCATCGGCCTGTTCGCCCACTGGCGGATCGACGACCGCTGGTTCGTGAACGCCATCGTGGACATCGGCGGCTTCGGCCTCGGTTCGGAGGTGTCGAGCACCGGCTATCTCGGCCTTGGCTACATGTGGAACCGCTCGTTCTCCACCGGCCTCGGCTTCCGCTATCTCTACGAGGATTACGAGGGGCCGGGCGCCCGAAAGGGCACCTTCCGCTACAACGCCACCTCGTACGGCCCGACCCTCAGCATGGCCTGGCATTTCTGAACCACGGCGGGCCTGCGTGGCCCGATCCGCCGGCCGGCGCATCGATGCCGCGCCGGTGGGGCAGGTGCCGGACGCCGGCATCGCTCCGGCTCCGGCGCGCCATCCGCAGCCGATGGCCCGCGATGCCCTTGCTGGACCTGCGTCGCCCTGGTGGCCGGCACGGCATCCGTTCACCAGCCGGTCCGGCCGGGACCGGCATGCGTTGCCCGCATTGGTGGATTGCACGTCGCCGCCGTGGCCCGGAGGCTTGATTTCCGTCAAGGCCTGCGGGCCGGCGCGGCTCGATAAATAGTGGTAATTACATCGCTATCCACGTATCAAACGTGCATTGGGAGTGCGGGATCGGGCCATGCTTAGCCGGGACACTACCCCCGCGGCGGCCCCAAGCGGATGCCCTTCCGTCTCCACAGGGTGATCGGACCGAAAGAACAAGGCATGGCCAACGCAGACGACCGCAGCTCCCCCGCCGCTGAAACCGAGACCATCCCCGCCCGCATCCCCGACGAGCTGGAGGCCGGCCTGGCCGAAGAGCGCCGCGAGGCGGCGCAGGAGGCCGGCATTTCCGCGATCTCCGAGATCGCCGGCGACAAGGCGGCCGGCGGCGAGCTTGATCCCGGCATCGCCGCCATCATCGACGGTGCGGCGCCGGACGATGCCGCGCGGCTGCGCAAGTCGCTCGGCCTGCCCAAGCCCGGCAGCCGCCCGCGGGCGACCAGCGACGAGCTCGCCGACGACTGGCGCACCGGCGGCTATCCCTTCAAGTACAAGATGCTCCGCCGGGACTATGAGCACGAGAAGTTCGTCCTCCAGACCGAGCTTCTCAAGCTCCAGTCCTGGATGAAGGACACGCGCCAGCGGATGATCATCCTGTTCGAGGGCCGCGACGCCGCCGGCAAGGGCGGCGCCATCAAGCGGTTCATGGAGCATCTCAACCCCCGCGGCGCCCGCGTGGTGGCGCTGGAGAAGCCCTCCGAAG
This sequence comes from uncultured Xanthobacter sp., assembly GCA_937872325.1. Lineage (GTDB taxonomy): Bacteria > Pseudomonadota > Alphaproteobacteria > Rhizobiales > Xanthobacteraceae > Xanthobacter. Next base: position 2,061 of record CALMSN010000179.1, read on the forward strand.
TCGAGCGCGGCCAGTGGTACTTCCAGCGCTACGTCGAGCACCTGCCGACCGTTGGCGAGATCGTGCTGTTCGACCGCTCCTGGTACAACCGCGCCGGCGTCGAGCGGGTCATGGACTTCTGCACCGACGACGAATACCGCGAGTTCCTGCGCCAGGCGCCGGAGTTCGAGCGCAACCTGGTGCGCAGCGGCATCCACCTCATCAAGTTCTGGTTCTCGGTGAGCCAGGACGAGCAGCGCCGCCGCTTCAAGGAGCGCAAGGTGCATCCGCTCAAGCAGTGGAAGCTCTCGCCGGTGGACCTCGCTTCGCTCGACAAGTGGGACGACTATACTCGCGCCAAGGAAGCCATGTTCTTCCACACCGACACGGCGGATTCGCCCTGGACGGTGATCAAGTCCAACGACAAGAAGCGGGCGCGGCTGAACGCCATGCGCTACGTGCTTCACACCATGCCCTACAAGGACAAGGATCCCGCCCGCATCGGCCCGGTGGACACCCTCCTGGTGGGCCGCGCCAACGCCATCCACGAGCGCGGCGAGTTCCTCACCCGCTGAATCGGGCCTGGAGCATTGCCGGGATGGGCGATGGCTGCCTGAGCGGGCACCTCGTCACCGTCCCGGCCGGGCTTGTCCGCCGCGTGGGCGGTGGCGGATTTCCATCCTTGCGAGCCGAGCCCGCGATCACGCGGGCTCGGCCATCCAACCCGGCAGGGCCTGCGGCGGTGCTTGCGCGCGCCGTTGCGGGTGGTTCGGTGTGGATGCCCGAAACCCGGATGTCGCAAGGAGCAGCGGCGGCCAGCCGCTGGCTCGGAGGGACAAGTCCGGGCCTGATGGCGGGGCCGTCGCATTTGGGAGCATCCGACGAAGCCACTGGCCGGAGCAGGTCGGCGGCTTCCGGGCCCGCCAAGCCCGCGCCGACCGCAAAGCCGCACGCGGCCGAAAGCCCGGCCAGCCGGCCCCATGCGGTTTTGTTGGCGGCACGAAGAGACTGTTTGAAAAGTCGAACCGGCAGAGGTGGTTCTCATGCCGCTGGGTCTTGCGGTCCCCAGGGGCGTCGAGAACGTGGCCCGATGCATGGCATCGCGCCTGCACCCCCCTCCCGGACCCCCGAAAATCCCACGCCGCCCTCGGCCGCCGGCATCCCAAACAGGCTCTAGGTCTTTTTGAGTGCCCAGACGGCCTTCGAGCGCCGGTGCGACGGGCGTGTGAGCTATGCGCCCCCCGTGCGTCACCATCCCCGGGCCAATGCAGCCCTGCGGGCCCCATCGCAGGCCTCCGCACCCGGCGCCAGCGCCACCCGGCATCCGCCTTCTGCCCTCCAACGGCGTCCGCCTCCTGCCGCCATCGGCATGCGCCTCTTGCGCTGCAGCACGACATGCTCTAGCTAGCGCCCCCTTCCGCACCCGCGCCTGAAGGAGGCCCCATGACTGCCTGCGGCCTCGATTTCGGCACTTCCAACACCACCCTCGGCTTCATCGGCGCGGACGGCCCGCAGCTCGCCGCGCTGGAAGGGCAGGCCGATACCCTGCCGAGCGCCATCTTCTTTCCCTGGTCGGGGGAACCGCTGGTGGGGCGCGCGGCCATGGCGGCCTATGTGGGCGGGCAGCAGGGCCGGTTGATGCGCTCGCTGAAATCCGTGCTCGGCACCTCGCTGGTGGACGAGATGACGCCGGTGGGCCGCTCCCGGCTCGGCTTTCGCGCGGTGATCGCAGCCTTCCTCGATGCGGCCAAGACGCGCGGCGAGGCGGCGGCGGGCGGGGCTTTCACCCAGGTGGTGCTCGGCCGACCCGTGCATTTCGTCGATGGCGACCCGGCCGGCGACGCCCGTGCCCAGGAGGTGCTGGGCGCCATCGCCCGCGACATCGGCCTCGAGGAAATTTCCTTTCAGTTCGAGCCCATCGCGGCCAGCCTCGACTATGAGCGGCAGGTGGCCGGGGAAGAGCTGGCGCTGATCGCGGATATCGGCGGCGGCACCTCGGACTTCTCCATCATCCGGGTTTCGCGCGGGCATGCCGGCCGCGCCGACCGCGCCTCCGACATCCTGGCCAACGAGGGCGTGCGCATCGGCGGGACTGATTTCGACCGCCAGCTCTCGCTGGCCGTCGTGATGCCCCTGCTCGGCCATCGCAGCCCGCTGAAGCGCAAGGGCCTCTCCATGCCCGCCGGCATCTACCAGGACCTCGCCACCTGGTCGTCCATCAACCGGCTCTATGACGGGCGGACCGCCCGCACCATCCGCGAGCTGGAGCGGGAGGCGGTGCAGCCTGAGCTGGTCTCGCGCCTCGCCCGGGCGGTGGAGGACGAGCGCGGCCACGGCCTCGCTCTCGATGTGGAGCGCGCGAAGATCCAGGTGGCGGAGGCGGGCGAGACGATGCTCGACCTCGCGGTGCTGGAGGCCGGCCTGTCGGTGGGCGTGGCCCATGCCGACCTCGTGGGCCACACCGGGCTGCTGGCGGACCGCATCGCCGCGCGGATCGGCTCCTGCCTCGCCACCGCCGGCCTCGTGGCGGACCAGATCGACGCCCTCTTCCTCACCGGCGGCTCGACCCGCCTTGCCCATGTGCGCGCGGCCATCTGCGCCTGCGTGCCGAAGGCCCGGGTGATCGAGGGCGACACCTTCGGATCGGTGGGCACCGGCCTCGCCATCGCCGCGAAGCACGACAACGCCAAGCTCGCCGAAGCCTTCGACTACGCGCTGCAGCAGATCTCGGTCGAAGGCCGCTTCGCTGAACTCTATCTGCGCTATTTTCCGATGAGCTTCTATTAGGCTCGGCCTTCAGCGCTGGCCGCAGCCTGCCCGGAAGGCCGGGCATTTGAAGGCCATCAGCCGCTCGCGCCCGGCGAACTCCGCGAGCCGGGCGACGTCGCCCACCGCGACCGTGTTCTGGTTGATGCGCACGCCGACCCCCCTGAGCCTCTGGAAGGCACGCGACAGGCTTTCCGGCTTCATGCCCAGCCGGCCGGCGATGAGCAGCATCCTTGCCTCCTGCCGCGCCTCGATCACCACGCCGTCGAAGCCCTTCCGGGCGAGGTCGAGCAGTTCACCCAGGTCGCCGAGGATCATCGGGATGTGGGCCACCCGGGCGGTGAGGCCGGCGGGATCGAGCTGACGGGGTGCGACCATCCCGTCGGGCGCCCGGTCGATCCACTCGAGCGTGTCGCCGGCCACGATTCCCACCGGCCCCGCGTGGGGCGCCTCGAACGCCTCGAGCGCGGTCGCCTCCACCTTGCAGGCGGTGGCTCCGGCCAGCACCTGCCCGGCGAAAACCAC
>CALMSN010000180.1 GCA_937872325.1 uncultured Xanthobacter sp.
GAGCACGCGCGGGTCCTGGCGAAGCTGTTCTGCCTCACCGGAGGCGACGACGTTGCCGACCTCGAGCACGAAGCCGCGCTCGGCCACTGACAACGCGAGATTGGCGTTCTGCTCGACCAGAATGCCGGTCATGCCGGCCGCCTTGAGCCGGTCGATCGCCTCGAAAATTTCCTCGGTGATACGCGGCGCGAGGCCAGTAGACGGCTCGTCGAGCATCAGCAATTGCGGCTCGGCCATCAGCGCGCGGCCGACGGCGACCATCTGCTGTTCGCCGCCGGACAGCGTGCCGGCCAGTTGCTGCCGCCGCTCCTTGAGGCGCGGAAACAGCGCGTAGACACGCTCGAAGGATTGCGCGGCGGTCGCCTTGGCGATGCGGAAGGCGCCGAGCTGCAGGTTGTCTTCCACCGAGAGGGTCGGGAACACCCGCCGGCCCTCCGGCGAGTGGGCCATGCCGCGGCGGGTGATCTCGTGGGAGGGCAGCCCGGCGATGGGCGCGCCGTTGAGGCGGATCTCCCCGGACTTGGGCGCGATCATGCCGGAGACGGCGCGCAGGGTCGTCGTCTTGCCGGCGCCGTTGGAGCCGATGAGGGTGACGAGCTGGCCCTTCGGCACCTCCAGGGTGATGCCGTGCAGCACTTCCACCTTGCCGTAGCCGGCGACGAGATTGCGGATTTCGAGCATCTGCTTTCGCCCCTACTGCGCGGCTTCGGCGGCGCCGCCGAGATAGGCCTCGATCACTCTCTTGTCGGCCTGCACCTGGGCCGGCAGGCCCTCGGCGATCTTCTGGCCGAAATCGAGCACGCTCACCGTGTCGCAGACGGTCATCACCACGTCCATGTGGTGCTCGATGAGCACCACGGTGATGCCCTGCGCCTTGATCTTGCGGATGATTTCCAAAAGCTCGCGGATGTCCGGGGCGGTGAGGCCCGCGGCCGGCTCGTCGAGCAGGAGCAGCTTCGGGTCGAGGGCCAGCGCCCGGCCGATCTCCAGCAGGCGCATCTTGCCGTAGGGCAGGTTGCGGGCCTCCTCGCGGGCCAGGGTGTCGAGGCCGACGAACTTCAGGATGCTGGCCGCCCGCTCGCGCGCCTCCCGCTCCTCCCGCCGGGCCAGCGGGGTGCCGAGCACCACCCCGAAGAAGCCGGAGCGATAGGTGTGGTTGAGCCCCACCATGATGTTCTCGAGGCACGACAGCTCGGCGAAGAGCTGCACGTTCTGGAAGGTACGGGCGATGCCCCGGGCGGCGATCTGCGGCGAGTTGCGGCCCTTCAGGCTCTCGCCCTCGAAGCGGATGTCGCCGCCGGTGGGCACGTAGATGCCGGTCAGCACGTTCATCATGGTGCTCTTGCCGGAGCCGTTGGGGCCGATGAGGCCGTGCACGGTGGCGGGCTTCACGTCGAGGGTGACCTGGTTGAGGGCTTTCAGACCGCCGAACTGCATCACCACCTGGTCGACGTCGAGCAGGGTGCCGCCGGGGGCGACCGTCGGCGCGGTGGCGCCCCAGACCTTGGCCTCGCCGCCGGTGGCCTTCACCGCCAGGCTGGTGTCGCGCTGCGGCGTCAGCCTGCCGATGGCCTGCCGGATGAAGCCCATGATGCCGTCCGGCAGGTAGTAGACCACGAACAGGATCATCAGGCCGTAGATGGTCAGCTTCCAGTCGACGATGTGCTCGAAGAACAGGGAGAAGACGAAGAAGGCGATGCACAGTCCTGCCGGCAGCACGGCGGCCTTCAGCTTCTCCGGCCCCTGCCGCCACGCATAGACCAGCGCCAGCGCGGCGATGGCGGCGATGATGCCGGCGGTGATGCGGAACAGGTGCAGGTCGGCCAGGATGTTGGGCAGGAACACCACGATGGCGGCGCCGACGATCGGCCCCAGCCGGCTCTTGCGCCCGCCCATGGCCACCGCCAGCAGGAACTCGATGGAAGTGGCGAAGCCGAAGGCTTCCGGCGCGATATACTGGCGGAAATAGGCGTAGAGCGCCCCGGCAAGCCCGGCGAAGCCGGCGCTGACCACGAAAGCCAGCACCTTGTGCTTGTAGACCGAGACGCCCATGCAGTCGCAGGCGATAGGGCTGTCGCGCAGCGCCTCGAAGGCGCGGCCGTAGCGCGAGGCGATGATGCGGTTGATGACGATCACCGTCAGCACCAGAGCGATGGCGACCACGTAATAGTATTCGACCTCGCGCAGCCGCTTCAGCGACATGTCCAGCGTATCGCGCAGGTCGATGAACAGCGGCTGGCGCAGCTCAATGCCCAGCGGGCCGTTGGTGAGGAAGGTCATCTCGTTGATGAGGGTGACGACGATGGTGCCGAAGGCCAGCGTCACCATGGCGAGGTAGGGGCCGGTGACCTTCAGCGCCGGGAGCGCCAGCACGGCGCCGAACGCCGCGGTGAAGATGATGCCCGCCGGCAGCGCCCACCAGAAGCCGAGGCCGAAATGCCAGTAGAGCAGCCCCGCCGCATAGGCGCCGACGCCGAACAGCGCGGCATGGCCGATGGAGACCTCGCCGGTATAGCCGAACACAATGTCGAGCCCGAGCACCAGTATCGAATAGATCAGCACCGTGGTGATCAGCGGCAAGTAGTAGGACGAGGTGACGAAGACCGGCAGCAGCGCCAGGGCGACGATGCCGACGAGAAGGGAGATGGTCTTCATGGCGCGCCTCAGACCTTCTTGATGGCGGCCTTGCCGAACAGCCCGGCAGGCTTCAGCGACAGCACGAGGAGCAGGAGGATGAGGCCGGGCACGTCCTTGTAGCCGGTGTCGAAGTAGAAGCCGGTGAGGCTCTCGGTGACGCCCAGGATCAGCCCGCCGATGACCACGCCGAGGCCCGAGGACAGGCCGCCGATGATCGCCACCGCGAACGCCTTCAGCCCCAAGGCGAGGCCCATGTTGGCGCCGGTGAGGGTGATGGGGGCGATCAGCATCCCGGCCAGCGCCGCCGAGAGCGACGACAGGGCGTAGGAGAAGGTGATGACCTGCATGGTGTTGATGCCCATGAGGCCGGCCGCGTCGCGATCGTTGGCGGTGGCCACCACCGCCTTGCCGTAGATGGAGCGGCGGTTGAAGGTCTCCACCGCGAACATCATCAAGAGCGCCCCGAGGACGATGGCGATCTCCATCGGCCGCACGTTGACGCCGGCGATGGAGAGCGGGTCCTCCGAGAGCGGCGAGGGGAATTTCAGCGGGTCCTTGCCCCAGATGTTCTCCGCGATGTTCTTGAAGATGATGCCGAGCGCGATGGTGGCCATGATCCAGCCGGCTTCCGACTTGGTCTTCATGGCCTGGCGCACGCCGAGCCGCTCGACGATGGCGCCCTGGCCGAGGCCGAAGGCCAGTACGAAGGGCAGCGCCACCAGGTAGGCGGCCAGGGTGCCGAAGCCGATGGAGATCAGCAGGCTCACGCAGGTGAAGCCGAACAGCGCGCCCAGCGTCAGCGCCTCGCCCTGGCCGAAGTTCAGGGTCTTGGAGGTGGAGAAGGTGAGCTGGTAGCCGAACGCGATCACCCCGTAGATCATGCCCACCGAGATGCCGGATACGAGGATCTGGAGAAAATTCTGCATGGCAAGGCCTCTGGTGCCGCCGGCTTCGGTTTGGAGCGGCGCGGCCTCGCCGTCGCGGGCGCAGGCAGCGTTCTTGGCGTCGCATCCCGGTGGCCGCCCGGCGTCGGGGCGGTCCCGGGGCAAGGGTGAGGCGCCGGGCGCGTTGCCCGATCGGCTGCGGCCCGGCCGCCACCGCGAGCCGGCCCCCGCGGCCCGGGCTGCAGGGGCATCGTCGCTCCGGAGCGTCGGTCCCACTGCCGCGGCGGGCCGGGATGAGAGGCGACCCACACCAGGCGGGAGCCGGCCGGAGGGCGGGGGGGCCTCCTGGCCCCGCCCGCCTTGCGCGATCCGATCGATGAATCGCCCGCCAGGAGAGAGGGCCGCCTGCATCGGCTGGCGTGAAACGCCCCGGAGTCTTGATCTGCCGCTCTTCTTGACGCGAACCGGTATCCGGTTCGCTCGAAGTTGCTCTCGCCGGCGGCGCCGATGGACCGGGATGTGCTCCGGACGCCCGTGGTTCAGGCGGTTCCGGTTCCCGGTCCGGCATCAGGACCCGTGACGCAGGACCTCACTCTCAGGGCCTGACTCTCAGGACCTGGGCTTGGTCCTGAGGGCGTTGTCGCCCTGGAGGTCGGCCGGGTTGGCCGGCACCACGCGGCCCTCCTTCACCTGGCCCAGCACCGGGATGTTGGGGGTGATGGCCTCGTGGTCGGTGGCGCTGAAGGGCTTGTCGTAGGTGGTGACGACGCCTTCCACCTTCCTATCGAGGTTTTCCAGCGCCTCGCGGATCTTGCGCCCGTCGGTGGACTTCGCCTGCTCGATGGCGGCGGCCAGGATGTACATGGAATCATAGCCCTGCGCGGCCGAGACCGGCGAGGGGATGCGGTCCACCTTGTAGGCCTGCTGGTAGGCGTCGATGAAAGCCTTGCGCTTGGGCGTGGAGGGCAGCTGGATGAAGGTCTGCGGCATCATCACGCCCTCGCCGTTGGCGCCGGCGGAATCGATGAAGCTGGCCATCGACAGGGTCCAGGAGCCCATCACCGGCACCGTCCAGCCGAGCTTCTTGATGGCGTTGACCGTCTGCGCCAGCTCGGGGCCGATGGCGTAGGTCAGCACCACGTCGGCGCCGGCATCCTTGGCGCGCAGCGCCTGGGCGGTCATGTCGGTGTCGCCGATGTTGAACTTCTCGACCGCCACCGGCTTCAGGCCGCGGGCGGCGAGCGCCTTCTCGAGGTCGGCGCGGCCGAGCTGGCCGTAATTGGTCGAGTCGGCGATGATGGCGGGCTTGGTGTAGCCGGCCTTCTTCACCGCGTCGGAGATCATTGCGGTCTGGATGGTGTCGTTGGCGGAGGTGCGGAACACGTAGCTGTTCTTGTGGTCCGGCGCCTTGAACTGCTGGGTGATGAGGCTGCCGGTGGCGACGTTGTTCATCACCGGAATCTCGGCTTCTTGGTAGAAGCGCTGGGCGGCGAGCGCCACGCCGGTATTGATGAAGCCGAGGGTGGCGATCACGTTTTCCTTGTTGATCAGCTCCTGGGCGATCTGGACGCCAAGCTCGTTCTTGGCCTCGTCGTCACGCTCGACGAGCTGGATCTGCTTGCCGAGGACGCCGCCGTTCTTGTTGATCTCCTGGGCCGCCAGCTTCACGCCGTCGCGCATGGACACGCCCATGGAGGCGGAGCCGCCGGTGAAGGGGCCGGACAGGCCGATCTTGATCTTTTCCTGGGCATTGGCGGCGCCGGCAAAGGCGGCGGAGGCGGCAATGGCCGCACCGAGGCTCGCGGCGGCGAGCCACTTCTTCATGCGCATGGTTTCATCCCTTTGACGTTCTGTCCCGATGGGGCATCGGGGCGACGCTTGCGGTCGGCCACGGCCCGTTTCCTGTTGGCGCAGGCCGCCCCGCCCGGGGGGCGGACGGGACGATCAGGGTGATCCGAACGCAAAAGAGGTAAGACTATTGACCGTTCGTTCGCAATCGAAAAGCAAGGCATACCGCCAAACGCTTGTCAGCCTTTAGTCTAAGTCAGTTATGTCGCGGCGCAGCAAGATGTTATGGCAATTCGACATTTCATTGACTGCCCAATACAGAATTCCGCTGGGGCATTCTGCCGGATGGCTCTCCCCAGGCGGGGCCGGGACCTGTCGGGTTTGCGCCAATTGCGCAACCGCGGCGCGCGGATACGGAACTTTCCCCCGGCGGCGGGACTTGTCGCTGCCGCACGCCGTTCCGCGCGGCGACGTGATCGGCAAGCCAAGGGGCCACCACCTCCATGCAACTCTTCAAATGCCAGCATTGCGCACAGGTGCTCTACTTCGAGAACACCATCTGCGAGAAATGCGGCCGCAAGCTCGGCTACCTGCCGGACCTCGGAACCATGAGCGCGACGGACCCGGATGGTGCCAACTGGATCGCCCTGGCCAATCCGGAGCGGCGCTACCGCTTCTGCGCCAACTGGGAGCTGAACGCCTGCAACTGGATGGTCGATGCCGAGGACGGCGAGACCTATTGCTTCGCCTGCCGGCACAACCGCACCATCCCCGACATCTCCGTTCCCGAGCGCCAGATCGCCTGGGAGAAGCTCGAGGAGGCCAAGCGCCGCCTCTTCTATTCCATCATCAAGCTGAAGCTCCCCGCGCCCACCGTGTCGAGCGGGGATGACGAGCCGCTGGTGTTCGACTTCCTCGACGATCCGCCCGATGCCTCCGGTCCGCGGGTGCTGACCGGCCACGACAGCGGTGTCATCACCATCTCGCTGAAGGAGGCGGACGACGCCGTCCGCGAGGCCTCGCGCACCGCCATGGGCGAGCCCTATCGCACCCTGCTCGGCCATTTCCGGCACGAGGTCGGGCACTATTACTGGGACAAGCTGGTGCGCGACGGCGGCGCGCTGGAGAGCTTCCGCGCCGTGTTCGGCGACGAGACCGCCGACTATGGCGAGGCGCTGACGCGCCACTACGAGCAGGGCGCTCCGGCGGACTGGCGGTTCAGCTTCGTCAGCTCCTACGCCACCATGCATCCCTGGGAGGACTGGGCGGAGACCTGGGCGCACTATCTCCACATCGTCGACACGCTGGAGATGGCCGGCGCGTTCGGCATCACCATCGATCCGGACGTATCCGACGATCCGGAGCTGGTGACCGAGATCGCCTTCGATCCGCACCGGGTGCGGCGGGTGGAGACCCTGATCGACGCCTGGCTGCCGCTGACCTATGCGGTCAACTGCCTCAACCGCTCCATGGGCCAGCCGGACCTCTATCCCTTCGTCATCCCGCCCAAGGTGGTGGAGAAGATGAGCTACATCCACAGGCTCATCCACGCGGTGAAGCGGTGAGGCCGGGCGGGCGCGACCGCGGGGGCTACTTGCCCCCGCGCTCGGCCTTGCTGAAGTTGGACATGTGCCCCTCTTTGGCCGCCGCCGCCCGGTTCGACTTCACGATGGCGTGGTACCGGATTTCCGGCGCGATCCGCGACATCTGCCGCTCGAACCGCGCGCTGCCGCATTTCGGGCAGGCCGGGTGGTCGGACATCCCGACCAGGAGCTCGGCGTCGGTGTCGCATTCCGCACAATGAAAGGTGTAGAGCGGCATGCCCGCCTCCGCCTTGAACCGGGTGACCGATTGCGCCGCGCAACGGGCCGTGGCCTTGCCCCGGCACGGCCGGCGACGGCGTCCCCGGCGGGTTCGGCTTGTCCCGCCCTGCGCCAAGCACGAATCGGACCAGAAGCTCAGGCCGCGCGGCTTTGCTGCCGGGCGGTGCGGGCGCGGGTGGCGAGGAAGGCGATGAGGAACACCCCGGTCATCAGCAGCACGATGGTGGGGGCGGGGGCGCTCGAGATGAAGAAGGAGAGGTAGACCCCGCCCAACGCGCAGCCCACCGCGACCGCCACCGCGACGGCCAGCATCGCCCCGAAGGTGCGGGTGACCAGGAAGGCGATCGCCCCCGGCGCGATCAGGAAGGCCACGGCAAGGATGAGCCCCACCGCCTTCAGCGCCCCGACGACGGCCAGCGAGAGCAGCACCAGCAGCCCGTAATGGAGCAGGTTCACCCGCAGGCCCACCGCCCGCGCCTGGGCCGGATCGAAGGCGTTCAGCAGCAGGTCGCGCCACTTGAGGCCGATGGCCAGGGTGATCGCGCCGGCGATGAGGGCGGTCTCGCCGATGTCGCCCCAGCTCACCCCCAGCATGTCGCCGAACAGGATGTGGTCGAGGTGCACGTCCGACTGGGCCTTGGTGTAGAGCACGATGCCGAGGCCGAACATGCCGGAGAACACGACGCCCATCACGGTGTCCTCCTTCACCCGGCTGTTGGCCTTGAGGTATCCGGTGGCCAGCGCGCAGACCATGCCGGCGATGAAGGCGCCCAGCGCCAGCGGCGCCCCGGCCATGTAGGCCAGCACCACCCCCGGCAGCACGGCATGGGACACCGCATCGCCCATCAGCGACCAGCCCTTCAGCACCAGGAAGGCGGAGAGCAGGGCCATGGGCACGGCCACCAGCGCCGAGATCACCAGCGCCTGGATCATGAACTCGAAGCGCAGCGGCATCGCCAGGGTGTCGATGATCGCGCTCATGCCCCGCCCTCCCGAAGCGCTGCGGCGGCCTGCCGGCGCGCGGCCAGCAGCCCGTGCCGCGGGGCGAAGACGAAGGCGAGGAGGAAGATCAGCGTCTGCAGCACCACGATGATGCCGCCGGCCGCCCCGTCGAGGAAATAGGAGAGGTAGGCGCCGATGAAGCTGGTGGCCGCGCCGATGGCCACCGACAAGGCGATGAGGCGCGGGAAGCGATCGGTGATCAGATAGGCGGTGGCGCCGGGCGTCACCACCATGGCGATGACCAGGAAGGCGCCCACCGTCTGCATGGCCGCCACCGTGCAGGCGGCCAGCAGGGTGAAGAACATCACCTTGAGGGCCGTCACCCTGAGGCCGATGGAGCGGGCGTGGCTCTCGTCGAAGAAGGTCACCATGAGGTCCTTCCAGGTGAGCAGCAGGGCGGCGAGGCTCACGGTGCCGATGATGACCAGCTGCAGCGTGTCCTCGGGCGAGATGGCCAGGATGTTGCCGAGCACGATGGTCTGGATGTTCACCGCCGCCGGCGACAGCGACACCATGAACAGGCCGAGCCCGAAGAAGGAGGTGAAGATGAGGCCGATGACCGCATCCTCCTTCAGCCGGGTCCGCTCCTTGAAGAACAGCATCGCCCCGGCCGCCAGGGCGCCGGAGAAGAAGGCGCCGATCGAGAACGGCAGGCCCAGCATGTGGGCCCCCCCCCCTCCCGGCCCGCCGGGGGGGGAGCGGGGGCCCCCCAAGGGGCACCAGCACCTCCGCACGC
>CALMSN010000181.1 GCA_937872325.1 uncultured Xanthobacter sp.
GGCCCGCCCCCCACCCCCGCGCGCACGCCCCCCGCCAGCGCCGCGACGAGCTGGCCCGCGAGATCGCCGAGGCCGCCGACGGTACCCCCGACGCCCTGCGGACCGCAGCGGGCCTCGGCCCCGGCGCCGCCGACCTGCCCGACCCCGCCGCCATCGAGGCCGCCCTCGAGAAGGCGCGGCGCGACCGCGACCGGCTGGGCGCGGTGAACCTGCGGGCGGACGTGGAGTTGGCCGAAGCGGAGACCCAGCACACCGGCCTCGCGACCGAGCGCGACGACCTCATCGAGGCGATCAAGCGCCTGCGCGCCGCCATCAACAGCCTAAACCGCGAGGCGCGCGAGCGGCTGCAGGCCTCATTCGTGGTGGTGGACGGCCATTTCCGATCGCTGTTCGACACCCTGTTCGGGGGCGGCGAGGCCGAGCTGGTGCTGACCGATGCCGACGACCCGCTGGAGGCCGGGCTGGACATCATCGCCAAGCCGCCGGGCAAGAAGCCGCAGACCCTGTCTTTGCTTTCCGGCGGCGAGCAGGCGCTGACCGCCATGGCCCTGATCTTCGCCGTCTTTCTAACCAATCCGGCCCCGATCTGCGTGCTCGACGAGGTGGACGCGCCGCTCGACGACGCCAACGTGGAGCGCTTCTGCGCCCTGCTGGAGGAGATGACGCGGCGCACCGACACGCGATTCCTCACCATCACCCACAACCCCATCACCATGGCCCACATGAATCGGCTATTCGGGGTGACCATGGCCGAGCGAGGGGTGTCGCGGCTGGTATCCGTTGACCTTAAGTCCGCCGAACGGATGCGCGAGGCGGGCTAAGCGTGGCGCAAAGCCCGCTAAAAGCGGCAAACCACGATGTCGCAGCCACAATTTTCGACTTCAAAAACAATCATTTAGTAGTAGCCACCGGCGCCTTGACACTCAATTTTGCCGCAACTATGGTGCGCCCGGCTTCGGGACGAGAGGCTTTCTGCTTCTCGACGCGACCGGGATCCGAGCCATGTCCGAGCCTGACCATTCCGCCCCAGGGGGGCGCCGCGAAGGACCGGACCGGGGAACGGGTCGTCGGCCTGAAGAAGCCGAGCTCTCCGCAAGGCTCGAGCGGCTCAACACGGAGTTGGGCAAGGTACAGGCGAAGCCAGAGGGTCCCGCCAAGGCTGGCGGCAGAGACACCTCGTCGGCTTCCGGTGCCGCGCTCGCGTTTCGGCTGGGCGCGGAGTTTGTTTCGGGCGTGCTGGTGGGATCCGCCATCGGATACGGGCTCGACTATGTCTTCTCGATCACCCCCTGGGGGTTGATCGTCTTCACGCTCGTCGGCTTCGCCGCGGGAGTGCTGAACATGATGCGGGCCGCGGGGCAGAAGCCCTTCGGCTGAGGGCCGGCACCGGCCGGTCGGTTTTCGGGGCGCGGCCGCCATGCCGGCGGTACGGGCCGCATGATTTTTGCGCGGCAGCTTTGCCGCCTTGAGGGGGAGCGCGGGCGGATGGTCGTCGATCCGATCCACCAGTTCGAGATCAAGCGCTATGTGGACCTGCTGAACTGGAGCGAGGTCCAGTTCTCCTTCACCAATTCCGCAGTGTTCATGTTCGCCATCGTGGCGATGGTGTTCTTCTTCCTCACCTTCGCCACCCGCGGCCGCACCCTGGTGCCGGGCCGGGCTCAGTCGGCGGCGGAGATGAGCTACGAGTTCATCGCCAAGATGGTGCGCGATTCGGCCGGCAACGAAGGCATGGTCTTCTTCCCGCTGGTCTTCTCGCTGTTCATGTTCGTGCTGGTGGCCAACGTGGTGGGGCTGATCCCCTACACCTTCACCGTCACCGCCCACCTGATCGTTACCGCGGCGCTCGCGCTGCTGGTCATCGGCACCGTGATCATCTACGGCTTCGTCCGCCACGGCACCCACTTCCTCCACCTGTTCGTGCCGTCGGGCGTGCCGGGCTTCCTGCTGCCGATCCTGGTGGTGATCGAGGTCATCTCCTTCCTGTCGCGGCCGATCTCGCTCTCGCTGCGTCTGTTCGCCAACATGCTGGCCGGGCATATCGCGCTCAAGGTGTTCGCCTTCTTCGTGGTGGGCCTGGTATCGGCGGGCGTCGTCGGCTGGTTCGGCGCCACCCTGCCCTTCTTCATGATCGTGGCGCTCACGGCGCTGGAATTGCTGGTGGCGGTGCTGCAGGCTTACGTTTTCGCCGTGCTGACCTCCATCTACCTCAACGACGCGGTGCATCCCGGCCACTGAGGCGGGGGAGCGCGTTGCGCCGGACCATTCCGGCTGAAGCGAGTGAAATCGCTGTCTGGAAGTTGAATCGAGTTCTCAAGGAGCAGTCCAATGGGTCCTGAAGCTGGAAAGTTCATCGGTGCCGGTCTCGCCTGCCTCGGCATGGGTCTCGCCGGCGTCGGCGTCGGTAACATCTTCGGCAACTTCCTGTCGGGCGCCCTGCGCAACCCGTCGGCGGCCGATGGCCAGTTCGCCCGCGCGTTCATCGGCGCGGCGCTTGCCGAAGGTCTCGGCATCTTCTCGCTGGTCGTGGCGCTGATCCTGCTCTTCGTGGCCTGATCGCGGTCGAGGAACGCTCCGGCCTTCGGTCGGAGCGCGGGACGTTGCGTCCCTTTGCAACGGGACCAGAGGCGGGCGCCAAGAGGAAGCCTTCCATGATGATGCCTTGGAAGTTGACTGTCGCACTTTCGATGACGGCGGCGGCGATGCTCGTCGTGCCGGTCGTCTCGACGCCTCTGTCCGCCGCCCCCGCGGCGACGATGAGCGCCGCGCAGCCCGGCGAAGCCGGGGCGCGGATCCAGAGTGGCCCGGCCGGGACCGATGTCCAGGTCGCCCAGGCGCACGGCCCGGTGCCTACCGCTCCCGCGGGACAGGGCACCCATGAAGCCCCCGCCGGGCATGCTCCGGCGGGCGACCATGGCAAGAAGGGCCATTTCCCGCCCTTCGACAGCAGCACCTTCGCCTCCCAGCTGCTTTGGCTGGTGCTGAGCTTCGGCCTGCTCTACCTGCTGATGAGCCGCGTGGCGCTGCCGCGCATCGGCCGCATCCTGGAAGAGCGGCACGACCGCATCGCCGACGACCTCGAAGAGGCGGCGAAGCACAAGGCCGAGAGCCAGGCCGCCCAGGCCGCCTACGAGAAGGCCCTCAGCGAGGCCCGCGCGAAGGCCAACAACATTGCCGGTGACACCCGCAACCGGCTGGCCGCCGATGCCGATGTCAACCGCAAGAAGCTGGAGGCGGACCTCGCCGCCAAGCTCACCGCTGCGGAAAACCGGATCGCGACCACCAAGAGCGAAGCCCTCACCCACGTGCGTGGCATCGCGGCGGACACTACCGCGGCCATCGTCTCGACCCTCATCGGCACCGCTCCCGCCAAGGCCGACGTGGAGAAGGCGGTCGATACCGCGCTCGCCAAGAAGGCTGCCTGACTTTCGGCAGGCGGCCGCCCGCCCCTCGGGCGGTTTTCGTTTCCGGCCGGCGCGCCCTCATCGGGCCGCCGCCATCGCACCCGAAGCGGCCCGGCGGCTGCTGGGTCGGATGATTTCTAGGAGCCTCCAATGGACGCGATGGGACTTGCCGAGCTCTGGATCGCGATCGCCTTCCTGGTGTTCGTGGCGATCCTCATCTACGCCGGCGCCCACAAGGCCATCGGCGCGAGCCTGGATGAGCGCTCCGCGCGCATCGCCAACGAGCTCGAGGAAGCCCGTCGCCTGAAGGAAGAGGCCCAGAAGCTGGTGGCCGAGTTCAAGCGCAAGCAGCGCGAGGCTGAGGCCGAGGCCGAATCCATCGTGACCGCCGCCAAGGCCGAGGCCGAGCGCCTCGCCGCCGAGGCCAAGGCCAAGATCGAGGACTTCGTCTCTCGCCGCACCAAGATGGCGGAAGAGAAGATCGCTCAGGCCGAGCATCAGGCCGTGGCCGACGTGAAGGCCATCGCTGCCGACGCCGCCGCCCGCGCCGCCGAGACTCTGCTGGCCGGCGCTGCCGTCGGTGAGGTTGGCGACCGCCTCGTCTCCTCGGCAATCTCGCAGGTGAAGTCCAAGCTGAACTGACAGCGGATACTTCGGCGGTCGCTGATTCGGCGACATCGCGCAGGGACTTTCGAACACGCCCTCCCCGGCCCAGGCTGCGGGAGGGTTTTTCGTTTTGCTCCTGAGAGCGGATGTCCATCGAGCGCGGTGGATCAATCTCGGCGCGGTCCCTTGCGGCTGGCGTCTCATCATCCCGCCGACGCCCGGAGCGCCGTTTCTGGAAAACGGGCATCGGGTTTTCGCTTGATCCACGACTGACAAGCCGCCCGCCCACCGAAGCCATCTTGAAACGGCCGCAGGCCTGGGCCAATCCTAGGCCATGCGCGATGCTCCTGCCCACGCCCCGCTTGCTTCCGCCGACCGACGCTCTCCGGGCCGGACTGCGGTGAGTCGCGGTGCGCGCCGCACCATCGCGCGGCTGTTGCTGGCGTGCGTGCTGGCGGTGGCCGGCCTGCTGATCACCACCGAA
>CALMSN010000182.1 GCA_937872325.1 uncultured Xanthobacter sp.
ACCCAGGCTGAACTGGTCGCGAAGGAGACGGACGTTCTGGAGGCTCCGGGAAACCGCGGCACCGTTCTCCTGGTGGAGGACGAGCCGTTCGTCGCCATGGTGGCGCGGCAGGCGCTGGAGGATCACGGCTTCGAGGTGACCGTGGTGTCCCATGGCGAGGCGGCCATCGGCCACGCCCGGGCGCTGGCCGCCGATGCCGGGCGCGCCGATCCCATCCTCGCCATCGTCGACGTGGGGTTGCCGGACATGCGTGGCGATGCGGTGGTCAATGCCCTGAGGGCGATCCTGCCCGGCCTGCCGGTGATCGTCGCCACCGGCTACGGCACCGAAGGCCTCGACCTCGACTTCGGCGCGGAGGCGCGGACCGCGCTCCTGGAGAAACCCTATGACGGGCAGGCGCTGGAGCAGGCGCTGGGCGGCCTCGGCCTGCTGCTGCCCACCCCCGAGGCCGCCGCCGCAGTGTAGGCCGCGCGTCGACGGGAACGGGTCCGGCCTGGATCATCCATTGCGACGGCTCTCGCCGGCCGTATGCGTCCCGGAAGCCGGAGCGCTCTGGCGTGCTCGCCGGTGCCTTGCGGGCCCGCAAAGGCTCGGCGCCACCCCTGCGCCCGCCCCGCGGGCGGATGACCCTGGATCGTTTCAGTGGTTTATGGAAACGCTGAAACGATATAACGCTCTGATTATAGAGCGTTTTTTGTCCGATCGCGAAGCGCGCTACCGGCGCAGCAGGATCTGACCGAGCACGAAGCCGATGCCGGCGGCGACGGCGCACGACGTCACCGGCTGCTCGCGCACCGTCTCGCGCAGCGAGAGGTATTTCTCCTCGGCCCAGTCGGAGACCTCGCCGGCCGCCGCCTCGGCGTCGGATTTGGCGCCCTTGATCCCGACCTTGGCGGTCTTTCCGGCGGTTTCCACCAGCTTGGCGAGGTCGCTGCGCAGGCGGTCGATGTCGGCGCGCAGCTCGGCGATGGCGGGCTCCACGGCGGCGGTGGTCTCCAGCTTGTCGGCCATGACGGATCCTCTCGTGTTGGTTCGGTAGAGCGGGTGCCCGGCCCGGAGGGGCGAGCGTCGGTATTTCGGCATGGATGCGTCCGGCGCGGCGTAGCTCCGGGCCGGCGCGGGCTCCGGCCGGGTCCGCGTCCGGAGCCTTCCCGCGGCGGCGGGGCGCCGTGTCCTCAGGCGATCCGGGCGACCGGCGGGCCGCCCCCGGGCGCCCCGGCATCGGCCCTGGCGTCGTGGAAGAACAGCGCTTGGGCGATGGTGGCCTTCACCGTCTCGGTGAGGAACGGCTTGGTGATGAGATAGGTCGGCTCCGGCCGCTCGCCGGTGAGCAGGCGGTCGGGGAAGGCGGTGATGAAGATCACCGGCACGTTGAAGCTGCCGAGGATGTCGGTCACCGCATCGATGCCGGACGAGCCGTCGGCGAGCTGGATGTCGGCCAGCACCAGGCCGAAATCGCCGCCGCGGGCGAGCTCTACCGCCTTGGCGTGGGTGGGGGCGATGCCCACCACCTCGTGGCCGAGCTCGCTCACCAGGGTTTTCAGGTCGAGGGCGATCAGCCACTCGTCCTCGATGATGAGGACCCGGGTGGCGATCTGCCGGTCGATCTCCTGCTGGGCGGCGGCGACCTGCGCCTCCACGTCGTCGATGGTGGTGGACAGGATGGTGGCGGTCTCGGCGTAGGAGAAGCCCTCCATCGCGGTGAGCAGAAGCGCCACCCGGGCGGAGAGGTTCATGGCCTGGAGCCGGCGGTCGGCCACCGCGGTCGCCTTCGCGCCGTCGCCTGGCCGGCGGCGCCAGATCTCGTGGAACGCGCGGTAGAGGCCGACCCGGGGCGAGATCTGCGGATCCACCGTCACCGTGCCCTCCAGCAGGGCCTCGAGGGTGTCCTGGACCAGGCGGTCACCGGCGGACTGCGCCCCGACGAGCGCACGCGCATAGCGGCGCAGGAATGGGAGCTGCTTGACCACGGTCGTCTGCGGCATTCGAAATCCTTACCTGTCTGTCGAAGGCGCGTTGCTGACGGAACCAAACGCGGCAGTGGAACTTCCGGTTCCCCGCCAGGAACCATCGTTGCCGGTTCGCATTATAGCCATGGCGGACCCAGGCTGCAGCCGCTATTCCCGGCTGTCGTCCCGGCAGTGGCGCATGCGGAGCCGTCAATGGAGTGGGTGAAGGCCGATGCCGCCCGGGCGCGTCAGGCAGGGGTGGGCAAGATAGCGGCCGGGGCGCCCGCCCGTCCCCGCGGCATCCTGGACAGCGTGCGTCGCCGCCTGATCCTGGTGATGCTGCTCGCGCTGGCCCCCATTGCCGGCCTCAACATCGTCCAAGGCTTCCTGCAATGGCGCACCGCCGAGGAGGAGGCGCGCCAGCGGCTGCTGCAGAATGCGGTGTCTTCCGCCGCCACGGTGGGCAACATCGTCGCCTCGGCCGAGAACGTCCTGCAGGCCCTCAAGACGGTGGAGGAGGTGCGCACCGCCGCGCCCGGCTGCGCCGCCATCCTGCACGGCGCCTCCCTGAGCCTGCCGTTCAGCGCCAATATCGGCGTCATCGATGCCGACGGGCAGGTGACCTGCTCGGCCCTGCCGGTGCCCGAGACCGACGTCACCCCCTACGAGTGGTGGCGCGCGGCGTCGCGGCAGCCGCAATTCATGCTCAGCGGCAAGCATGTGAGCCAGGCCGCCAGGGCCGAGGTGCTGGTGGGGCTGTTGCCGCAGGAGCGGGACAGCCGGTTCGCGGGCGCCCTCGCCATGGGCATCGACCTGCGCTGGCTGGAAAACCTGATGAAGCGCGAGACGCCCGCCACCAGTGGCATCGTCGCGGTGTTCTCGGCCCAGGGCGAGGAGCTGGTCTCCAACTCCCGGGCCATGAGCGCGGTGCTGTTCGGCGGCCTGGAGCGCCCCTCCGGCGCCGGCCGGCTGAAGGAGGCGGTGGACGCCTCCGGCCGCCGCTGGACCTACGCCACCGCCGGCCTCGACCAGAACGGCCTCATCGTCGCCTTCGCCCTGCCCAGCGACGTGCTGTTCGGCTGGCGGGCGCTGGCGCTGGGCGCGTCCATCGCCATTCCGGCCATCGTCGCCGGGCTCAGCCTGGTGGCGCTGTGGCTGGCGGTGGATCGCATTGTGCTGCGCTGGCTCACCTATCTGCGGCGGGTGACGGCGGTCTACGCCCGCGGCCACTCCCGCTATCGCCCGACCCGCCTCGTCGAGGCGCCGATGGAGTTCCGGGTGCTCGGCGAATCGGTGGAGAACATGGCGCTGGCGGTGCGCCAGCGCGATGCCCGCCTGCGCGAGAACCTTGCCGAGAAGACCGCGCTGGTCCGCGAGATCCACCACCGGATCAAGAACAGCCTGCAGGTGGTGGTCAGCCTGCTCAGCCTCTACGGCGCCGGGATGCGGCGCCAGGAGGACCGCCAGCGGTTCGACCAGCTGCGGATGCGGGTCAACACCCTGGCCCTGGTGCATCGCATCCTCTACGAGGCCAGCGACGGCTCCCAGGTGCGGCTGCGCGAGCTTTTGCGCGAGCTCGGGGCGCTGATCGAAAGCAGCTCCGAGCGCAACTTCAAGATCACGGTGGAGGCGCAGGATGCGCCCCTGTTCACCGACATGGCGGTTCCGCTCGCCCTGATGGTGGTGGAGATCGTGCTCAACTTCGCCCCCGGCCGCGACGAGCCGGCGCCGGCCATCCCGGTCCGCCTCGCCGGCGAGATGAGTGCCCAGCGGCTGGCGGTGAGCGTGGCCGTTCCGCTCGCCGCCGGGGCACAGGAGCCTTCGATGGCCCTCGATCTGGCGGCCGGATTCGCCGCCCAGCTCGGCGGCGAGCTGACCCGCGCGCGGGATGACGGCGCGCTGGTGGTGAGCGGCATCTTCCCCTGCCGGCCGGCGGCGCTGCGGCCGTTGCCCCTGCCGGCGTCACACGCGGCAAGCGCTTGAAATCGCGCGATCGGACAGCCGGCGGCCAGAGTGGAAAACGCCAAGCTTTGCGCGGCGAAGGAACCGGAGCCGTCGTCTTTCGTTCTAGGGACAGGTCGCCACGGCGACGTCATCCACGTCCCTGGAGTGCGCAGATGGATAAGGTTCGACCGAAGGGTTCCTCAAATCGCGGCTTTGCCGCCATGGATGCGGAAAAGCAGCGCGCGATTGCCCGCAAGGGTGGAGAAAGTGTCCCCGCCGAGAAGCGCAGCTTCTCCCAGAACCGGGCCCTGGCGGCGGAAGCCGGCCGCAAGGGCGGACAGAGTGTTTCCGACGATCAGCGCAGCTTCTCGCGCGATCGCACCCTCGCCTCGCAGGCCGGCCAGAAGGGTGGGCAGAAGAGCGGCCAGCCGCCCGCCGGCGGAAATCGCTCGTGAGCGGAGCGGCGGCACGCATGTCGTGGTGGCTTGCTCCGGCGCAAGGGTCCGCGGGCTCCGGTCCGCGGCAGATGCGCCGTCCCGGCGTTCGCCGGGAGCGGGCTCGAAGGGCGGCGCCGGGTGCAATCTCAGCGTGCGGCCGGGTGGTGGCATCGACGAAAAATGGAACATTTCCGTGACCGGGAAACGGACCGAACGGCTCCGGTGCGATGAATCCCTTTCGGCCCAAGGCTTTGGAGGGGAGACCCTCGAAACCGTGGCGCCGCCGAGCGGTTTCATCCGCGCCGATCGCGCTCTAGCATGTCTCGCCCCATTCCGGCGCGAAGGTGAAGCGTCGCCTTCGCCTGTCGGGTGGCCCGTTCTGGCAAGCCCCGGCTTCCGCCGCGCACCGACCTGAAAGTCGCCGATGGACCGCATGCCGCAAACGTCCCACCCGCAAAAGCTCGATGTGGATGCCGAAGGCCTGCGCACGCAGGTGCTGGAATTCATGCCCGCGCTGCGCGCCTTCGCAAGGTCGCTGACGCGTAACCGCACCGAGGCCGACGACCTGGTGCAGGAGACCCTGCTCAAGGCGTTGTCCAACATCGACAAGTTCGATCCGGGCACCAATCTGCGGGCGTGGCTCTTCACCATCCTGCGCAACACCTACTACACCGAGATCCGCAAGCGCCGGCGCGAGAATGACGGACTCTCGGTGCTCTCCCAGCAGGAGACCAACATCGGCCCGAGCCAGGAATGGGCGGTGACCCTCACCTCGCTGAAGGATGCCCTCGCCCAGCTCCCCGACGACCAGCGCGAGGCGCTGGTGCTGGTGGGGGCGGCGGGGCTTTCCTATGAGGAGGCCGCCGCGGTGTGCGGCTGCGCCCTGGGCACCATCAAGAGCCGGGTGAACCGGGCCCGCGCCAAGCTGCTGGTTCTGATGGGCGCGGAGGCCTCCGCCGACGTGGTGGAAGGCGACGCGGTGGCGCTCTCCGCCTCCCGGCAGGCCTCGTCCACCGGCTGAAGGCGCAGGGCCGGCCGCACCGCCGCACCGCGCCAGGGCCTGAAGGCGGCGGGGTCTTCCGGCTCGCTGCTTCGCCCCGGCCGTTCCTCGTCGCTTTGAGCTGAGGTCGGTCGCGCAGGCGGCTTCAGGATGAACGCGCGGCATCCCAGCCTTCGGCGATGCGCGGATGTCCCCCGGTTGCCCGCTTGCGGGAGGGGTGGCTCCGGTGCCGCAGATCCATCAACGCACTGGGGAAATGCTGTTTTTCTCAGTCCGGCGGGGCCCAGCCGGGCGGCGCCAGGGTGAAGCCGGAGAAGCTGAAGGCCGGCGCCACCGTGCAGCCCACCAGGGTCCAGTCGCCGGTGGTCTCGGCCGCCTGCCAGGCATGCGCCGGCACCACCCCCTGCGGCCGCTGGCCCGCTGCCAGATCGGCTCCGAGGAGGAGCGTGCGGGCCGTCTCGCCGGGGGTGGCGATGGAGAGCCGCAGCGGCGCCCCGGCATGCCAGTGCCACATCTCCACCGCGTCCACGGTGTGCCAGTGGGAGCGCTCCCCCGCCTTGAGCAGGAAATAGATGGCGGTGGAGGCGCCGCGCCCGCCGTCCGGGGCGACATCGCGGAAAGTCTCGCGGAAATATCCGCCTTCCGGGTGCGGGGCGAGGCCGAGCAGGGCGATGATTTCGTCGGCGGTCGGGGCGGGGTGGCCGCTCATCCCTTGAATGCCGACTTGAGGGCGCGCAGCTCGGTGAAGACCGCGGCCGGATCCGCGCCGCCAAGGCCAAGGCCGGCGGCCAGCGCCGGGTCGTCGGCGCGCAGGAAGGGGTTGGCCGCCTTCTCGTCGCCGAGGCGGGAGGGCAGGGTGGGGCGGCCCCTGGCGCGCAGGTCCCTCGCCCGGTCGGCCTGGGCCAGCAGCGCCGGATTGTCCGGATCGACGCTCAGCGCGAAGGCAGCGTTGGCGAGGGTGTATTCGTGGCCGCTGTAGAGATCGAGGTCGTCGGGCAGGGCGCGCAGGCGCTGCAGCGAGGCCCACAGCACCGGCGGCTCGCATTCGAACGGCCGGCCGCAGCCCAGGGTGAACAGGGTGTCGCCGGCGAACAGCGCCCGCTCGGCCTCGAACAGGTAGCTGACATGACCGGCGGTGTGGCCGGGGGTCTCCAGCACCCGGCCGATGAGGGTGCCCACCGCCACCGGGTCGCCGTCCACCACCTTGACGTCGAGGCCGGGAATGCCGGCCGCCTCGGCCTTCGGCCCCACCACGGCGCAGCCGTAGCGGGCCTTCAGCGTCGGGATGGCCTGGACATGGTCGGCATGGTGGTGGGTGACGAGGATGTGCCCGATGTGCCAGCCCTCGCGCTCCACCGCCTCGATGATCGGGGTGGCCTCCGGCGCGTCGATCAGGGCGGTGGCGTCGGTGGCGGGATCGTGGAGCAGGACGGCGTAGTTGTCGGAGAGGCAGGGCACGAGGCGGATGTCTGCCGGCACGGGTCCGATCCTCCTGAGGGGCGGCCGCAGATGGCCGGCGACCGCGCCGCGATGATCGACTAATAATGGCCCGAGCGGAAGGGCCGTCCCGTCGCGGGCGGGCACGGCGGGCACCGGCGCTTCCGGCAGCCGGGGCCATGCCCGGCCATCGGCCGGGGAGCGGGTGCGGCGACAAGGTTTGTGAGCACGGCATGTATCTGGACGTCGTCGACCTGCGCAATTTCTACGCTCAGCCCCTGGGGATCATGACGCGTCGCCTGCTGGGCCGGGCGGTGCGGAGCCGATTCGACAATGTCTCCGGCCTGCGCGTGCTGGGGCTGGGCTATGCCACGCCCTATCTCGGCGCCTTTCGCGAGGAGGCGGAGCGCTGCATCGCGGTGATGCCGGCGGCCCAGGGGGTGGTGCGCTGGCCCTCCGCCGGCGCCGCCCTCGCCACCCTCGCCGACGAGACCATGCTGCCCCTGCCCACCGCCAGCATGGACCGGGTGATCGCGGTGCACGCCTTGGAGATGACCGCGGATGCCGGGGCGATGCTGCAGGAGGTCTGGCGGGTGCTGGCGCCGGGCGGCCGGCTCCTGGCGGCGGTGCCGAACCGGCGCGGCGTCTGGGCGCGCATCGACGCCACGCCGTTCGGCAATGGCCGCCCGTTTTCGCGCGGGCAGGTGATCCGGCTGCTGCGGGAGGCGCTGTTCACGCCGGTGGGCTGGTCCGAGGCGCTCTATGCCCCGCCCAGCTCCTGGTTCCTGCGGACCGCGCCGGCCTGGGAGCGGGTGGGCTCGGGCCTCGCCTTGCCGTTCTCTGGGGTGCTGGTGGTGGAGGCGACAAAGCAGCTCTACCGGCCTGCCCCCATCCGCCGAACCCGCCTCGCGCCGGTGCTGGAGCCGGTCCTGGAACCGGCGCTGGCGCCCGGCGCGGTGCCAGCGGGCCGGGTGGCGGCGGGCGTCGGCGGCCAGGTTTCTCCGTGAATGTGCAAAGGCCCGTGTGATGCCTCACGGGCCCTTGGTTCAGCGCACCTGAGAGACCTGCGGTGATCGATGGCGGTCGGCGCTATCCCCCTCGGCACCGAGCCCGGGCGGGCGCGGCTATGTCTTCCGCGTCAGCAGGAACACCGCCTGCTCGCCGAGCAGGTTCCACACCCACCACGGCATGGTGACCCGAACCCGGTTGCCCGAGGAATCCAGCGCCACCGCCTTCTCGATCCGGGCGTCCAGCACCTCGGCCAGGGCGACGAAGTCGCGGATGGTGCAGAAGTGGATGTTGGGGGTCTCGTACCACGAGATCGGCATGTTCTCGGTCACCGGCATCCGGCCGTTCAGCAGCAGGTCGAACCGCGAGCGCCAGTGGCCGAAATTGGGGAACGAGACGATCGCCCGCCGGCCGATGCGCAGCATCTGCTCCAGCACCCAGCGCGGCCGCCGCGTGGCCTGCAGGGTCTGGGAGAGGATGACGTAGTCGAACGCGTCGTCGGGATAGTAAGCGAGGTCGACGTCGGCATCGCCCTGGATGATGGCGAGGCCGCGGGCGACGCCGGCATTCACCCCCTCGCGGGAGAGCTCGATGCCGCGGGCATCGCAGCCGCGCTCGGTGGCCAGCAACTCCAGCAGCGCCCCGTCGCCGGAGCCCACATCCAGCACCCGCGAGCTGGGGGCCACCATCTCGGCCACCACCACGAGGTCGGTTCGCCCGCCCTGCAGGCGGACCCGGCTCTCGTCGAGGGCGCCTTCGGGCAGGGCCTCATGGGCCCGGATCGCTTCGCGCAGCGCCATCAGATCAGCTCCGTCCCGGCGTGATGCCGACCGCGCGGGCGGCGCTGTCGAGGAAGCCGCGGGCGATGGCGAACAGCTCCGGCTCTTCGAGCAGGAAGGCGTCGTGGCCCTTGTCGCTCGCCACCTCGGCGAAGGAGACGCTCGCCCCCGAGGCGTTGAGCGCGTGCACGATCTCCCGCGCCCCCCCGGTGGGGAACAGCCAGTCCGAGGTGAAGGAGACCACGCAGAAGCGCGTCTTCGAGCCCCGGAAGGCGTTGGCCAGGACGTCGTCATAGTCGGCGGCGAGGTCGAAGTAATCCATGGCCCGGGTGACGTAGAGGTAGGAGTTGGCGTCGAAGCGCTGCACGAACGCCTCGCCCTGGTGGCGCAGGTAGCTCTCCACCTGGAAGTCGGCGTCGAAGCCGAAGGTGGGCATCTGCCGGTTCTGCAGCTTGCGGCCGAACTTGCGGTGCAGCGCCTGGTCCGACATGTAGGTGATGTGCGCCGCCATGCGGGCGACCGCAAGCCCGCGCTGGGGATTGACCCCCGCGGCGAGGTAATGCCCGCCATGCCAGTCCGGATCGGCCATGATCGCCTGCCGGCCGACCTCGTGGAAGGCGATGTTCTGCGCCGAGTGGCGGGCCGCGGTGGCGATGGCCAGCGCCGAGAACACCCGCTCGGGATAGCTCGCCGCCCATTGCAGCACCTGCATGCCGCCCATGGAGCCGCCGGCCACGCACAGAAGCTTCTCGATGCCGAGATGGTCGAGCAGCATGGCCTGGGCGTTCACCATGTCGCGGATGGTGACGAGGGGCATGTCG
Source organism: uncultured Xanthobacter sp. (assembly GCA_937872325.1). Lineage (GTDB taxonomy): Bacteria > Pseudomonadota > Alphaproteobacteria > Rhizobiales > Xanthobacteraceae > Xanthobacter. The sequence goes on from CALMSN010000182.1 coordinate 9,376, forward strand.
AGGCCGTAGGGGCGGCCGGTCGCCGGATTGGTGGAGGACGGTCCGGTGGTGCCCATGCAGCCGCCGAGCACGTTGGCGCAGATCACGAAGAAGCGGTCGGTATCGATGGGCAGGCCGGGGCCGACCAGGGTCTCCCACCAGCCCGGCTTGCCGGTGACCGGATTGAGGTTGGCCGCGTGCTGGTCGCCGGTGAGGGCGTGGCATACCAGCACCGCGTTGGAGCGCGCGGCGTTGAGGGTGCCGTAGGTCTGGTAGGCGATCTGGAGATCGCCCAGCAGCACGCCGGCATCGAGCCGCAGGGGACGGTCGGGACCGAAGCGGACCACGGGGGAATGGGGCTCGTCCGCCTCGCTCCGCCCGGTTTCGGCAGACGGGGCGCGGAGCGACGCCTCCGGGGGAACGGGTGAGTTCATCCGCGCACCAAAGCGACCGGTGGCGGCCCCTGTCAAGCGCTTCTGCCGCCTGCCGTTGCGGTCCGCCGGGGGACCTTCGCAAAATTGTAAGCCGGCGCGTGATAAGGGAACCCGACGCACGGCGACCGGCACCCTCCGGTGGCGCCCGACGGGGGACGAGATGAAGGATACAGCCAAGGCGGCATCCCGGGAGGCGGCGCCTGCCCAGGATCCCTTATCCAGGGATCAATTCTCCAAGGATCCGTTCTCCAAGACCATCGCCTACCGCCTGACCCACGCCGCGCGGCTGCAGAAGGGGCTGGCCGCCCGGCTGCTGGCCGATCTCGGCCTGTTTCCCGGCCAGGAGGCGGTGCTGAAGCAGCTTCTCGACGCCGACGGCCGCACCATGGGCGACCTGGCGACCGCGCTTCGCGTGCGCCCGCCCACCGCCTCGAAGACGGTGGCCCGCCTCACCACCCAGGGCCTCGTGGAGCGGCGCGCCACCGATGGCGACGGCCGCCTGGTGCGGGTGTTCCTTACCCCGGAGGGCGCGGCCCGGGCCGCGGCCATCGACGGGGTCTGGCAGGCGCTGGAGACGGAGATGACCTCCGGCCTCGAGCCGAAGGAGCGCAAGCGCCTGCGCAAGCTGCTGCGCAAGGTGGAGAAGACCCTGGCCACCCGGCTCGGCGCCGAGGGCGGGCTCGACGACGAGACGGACGCTGCCGACGACGACGACGACGCCTGAGCCCGGCGGCGCCCTTTCCGCCGGTGGCGCCCAGGAGCTGCGCGGTGGGAGGACCGTTCCGGCCGACCTCCGCCATGCCGGTGGGCAGAGCTGCCGGACAGGCCGGCGTCGTCCGGGGCGTAGGCAGGCCCGTCGAAACGAAGACCAGCCTTAACTCCCTCTCCCGCTTGCGGGGGAGGGCCGGTGAGGGGGCATGCGGTGTTCCGGAAGGGACGAGACCGTGTCCCCCTTCCAGCCTTCCGGCCCTGCGGAGAGTGCCCACCCCTTCCCCGCAAGCGGGGGAGGGGTCCACCGTGCCTTGAAGCCGAAACCGATTTCTGGCGGACCCGAGACCGCCGCGCCCGGCCGGCGGGCCGTTTCAGCGAGCGATCGCCCGGAAATCGTGCTGCCGGACATTGCCCCCGTCGCTGCGGCGCGATAAGGCCCTGCCGGGCGCGCTGCGGTCCGGCCGGGTTTCACCGATGGACCGGGATGCCCGGCGTCCTCGATCCATTCGCTTTGCGCCCGCCCTCGTGCGCCGCGCCCCCGGCGGGGCCCTTGCCGTCCGCCGCCTGATTTCTTGAGGCCGCCTCATGCGTCCGCCATCGCCTTTGCCTGCCGGCCCCGCGCCGCAGGATCAAGAGACCGTTCCGCCGGTTCCGCCGGCTGGCCCCGACCGCAGCGTGCTGGTGGGCATCGGCCTCATGTGCCTGGCGGTGACCGCCTTCTCCATGCTCGACGCCACCGCCAAGTGGCTGAGCCCGCAGGTGGGGGTGGTGATGGTGGTGTGGGCCCGCTACGTCACCCACCTTCTCCTGTCGCTGGCGGTGTTCAATCCCTGGACGGTGCCGGGGCTGATGCGCACCTCGCGGCCCGGCCTGCAGATCCTGCGGTCCACCTTGATGCTGGCCATCACGGTCTTGAACTTCACCGCCCTTCTCTACCTTCAGCTCGACCAGACGGTGTCGCTGATGTTCTCCTCGCCCTTCTTCGTCGCCCTGTTCGCCGGGCCGCTGCTGGGGGAGTGGATCGGGGCCCGGCGCTGGGCGGCGATCCTGGTGGGGTTTACCGGCATCATCCTGGTGGTGCGGCCGGGGGCGGGCGGCATTCATCCGGCGGCGCTGCTGTGCCTCGCCGGGGCGGCCTGCTACGCGCTCTACGCCATCATCACCCGGATGCTGGCGGCCACCGACAAGAGCGCCACCACGCTGTTCTATTCCGCCCTGGTGGGCTCCATTGCCGCCTCGCTGCCGCTGCCCTTCGCGTGGCACCTGCCGGAGACCCCGCTGGCGGCCATCGCGCTGGTGGCGCTCGGCGTGTTCGGCGGCTTCGGGCACTTCATGCTCATCCTGGCCCACAACCGGGCGCCGGCGGCGCGCCTCGCCCCGTTCGTTTACACCCAGATCATCTCCATGGTTGCGCTGGGCTGGCTGTTCTTCGGCCAGGTGCCGAGCGGCTGGACCCTGGCCGGGGCGGCGGTGGTGATCGGCTCCGGCATCTACCTTTTGTTCCTGGAACACCGCGAACGCCGGGTGAAGCCGACCGAGGTCCGGTAAGCGGCCACTCCAAGGTTTCGTCATATTCGGCCTTATGGTGGTGAGGTCGATTCTCTCATCCCCGGCGACCGGATCCCATGAGCGCACCGCGTCTTCTCGTCATCGAAGGCAACACCGCCGAAGCGCGGGCCCGACAGGTGCAGTTCGGCGGACAGGCGGCAAGCGAGGGCTACGCGCAGGTGCTGCGCGAGCTGAGCCCCGGCGTCGTCACCGACATCTGCTACGCCGCCGATCCCGGCGCCAACCTGCCGGACGGGGCGGGCATCGCCGCCTATGACGGCGTCGCCATCACCGGCTCGTCGCTGAACATCTACAATGGCGGCCGCGAGATCAGCCAGCAGGTGGAGCTACTGCGCACGGTGTTCGACACCGGGGTGCCGGTGTTCGGCAGCTGCTGGGGGCTGCAGCTGCTCGCGGTGGCGGCGGGGGGCAGCGTGCGGCGCAATCCGCGCGGCCGCGAGGTCGGCTTTTCCCGGTCCATCCGCCTCACCGCCGAGGGGACGGGGCACGACCTGTTCGCCGGCAGGGCGGCGGTGTTCCAGGCCATGACCGTGCATCTCGACGAGGTGGAGACCCTGCCCGAGGGCGCGCGCCTCCTGGCCGGCAACGACCACTCGCCGGTGCAGGCGGCGGAGATCCGCGCCGGGCGCTCGGTGTGCTGGGGAGTTCAGTACCACCCGGAATATCCGTTCCGCGAGATGGCCGCCATCTTCCGCCGCATCAGCCCGGCGCTAGTGGAGGAGGGCTTCTTCGACGATGCCGCGCGCGAGGACGCCTTCATCGCCGACCTGGAGCACCTGGAGGGCCATCCCGACGACAAGGCGCTCACCTGGCGCTACGGCATCGACCGCTCGGTGGCCCACAAGGAGAAGCGCACCAGCGAGCTGCGCAACTTCCTGGAGCGGCTCGTGCTGCCCGAGCGCAGCCGCCGCGGCCGCGGCTGAGGGCGTCCCGCCGGCGCCCGCCCCCCTTGCGCCGGGGCCGGACTGGGCCTAGAGCACGCCGTCTATTTTTTGCGGCATTGCGCGACCCGTGTCCCTCACCGTCTGCACCTGGAACATCAATTCCGTCCGCATCCGCCTCGACATCGTGCGCGAGGCGGTGGAACGGCTGTCGCCCGACGTCCTGTGCCTGCAGGAGACCAAGTGCCAGGACGACAAGTTCCCGCTCAACGCCATCCGCGAGCTCGGCTATCCGCACATCGCGCTGAACGGGCAGAAGGGCTGGCACGGGGTCGCCACCTTCTCGCGCCGCCCGTTCGCGGCGGTGACGCGGGGCGCCTTCTGCGGCAAGGGTGACGCCCGCCACATCGCGGTGACGCTGGCGCCCGAGGCGGGGCTGGGCAAGCCGCTGGTGATCCACAATTTCTACGTGCCGGCCGGGGGCGACGTCCCGGATCCGGAGCTGAACCCCAAGTTCGCCCACAAGCTCGCCTTCCTCGACGAGGTGACGGCCTGGCCCGACCTCCTCGCCGACGCGGCGGCGCCCGATCGCCATGCGGTGGTGGTGGGCGACCTCAATATCGCGCCGCTCGAAACCGACGTCTGGAGCCACAAGCAGCTCCTCTCGGTGGTCAGCCACACCCCGCTGGAGGTGGAGAAGCTGACCCGCTGGCAGGCCTCAGGGCAGTGGGTGGACGTGATGCGCCGCTTCGTGCCGGCGCAGGAGAAGCTGTTCACCTGGTGGAGCTACCGCTCGCCGGACTACACGGCGAACGATCGCGGCCGGCGGCTGGACCATGTCTGGGCCAACCCGGCGCTGGCCCCCCATGCCCGCAGCCTTGCGGTGCTGAAGGAGGCGCGCGGCTGGGAGAAGCCGTCCGACCACGTGCCGGTGGCGCTGACGTTCGCTTGAAGGGCCAGGCGCCGTCGCATCGCGGCGCTTCCATCCGGCCCCGGGGCCCGGCGCCTCTGGCCTGAAGTCTCGGCGGTAACCGAGAGGCCCTAGCGCCGCCGCGGCAAAGCCGGAGGGTCCTCGAGCTGGGTGCGGACCTTGTCGAGGGCGCGCATGGTGGTCTCCAGCCGGCGGGCGAAGGTGCGGCGCAGCTTCGCCGTCGCCTCCGGAAACTCCTCCAGCATGCGCAGGAAGGTGGAGCGCGACACCCGCATCACCCTGCTGGGCTCGGCCGCCACCGCGGTGGCCGGGCGCGGATTGGCGGCGACCAGGGCGGTCTCCCCGATCAGCGCACCGGGCTTCACCTCGTAGAGGGTGCGGCGGTCGCCGCCGGCGAGGTCGGCCACCAGATGGATGAGGCCGGCCGATACCACATAGGCGCAATCGGCGGTCTCGCCGGCGCGGAACAGGGTCTCGCCGTCCGTCAGGTCCCGCATCTCGGCGCTGATGGCGAGGATGCGCAGCGCTTCGCCATTGAGCATGTCGAAGGTCGCAACCCCGCGAAGCAGTGCGATGTCCTTCTCCAGGCTCACGGACGATTCCTTGTGACGCGGGCGATCTTGGGGCCCTCAGGGAACGAGCTTGTATCCCCCGGCCTGTGTCGCCAGAAGAGTGGGATTGGAGGGATCCGGCTCGATCTTCTGCCGCAGCCGGTAGATGTGGGTTTCCAGGGTATGGGTGGTGACGCCGGAATTGTAGCCCCACACTTCCTGCAGCAGGGTTTCCCGCGGCACCGGCGTTTTCCCGGCCCGGTAGAGATAGCGCAGGATCGCGGTTTCCTTCTCGGTCAGGCGGATCTTCGAGCCGCGCTCGGTGAGCAGCAGCTTGGCGCCGGGCCGGAACGAATAGGGGCCGATGGCGAAGACCGCGTCCTCGCTCGCCTCGTGCGAGCGCATCTGCGCCCTGAGCCGGGCGAGCAGCACCGCGAAGCGGAAGGGCTTGGCCACATAGTCGTTGGCCCCGGCCTCCAGCCCCATGATGGTGTCGCTGTCGGTGTCGTGGCCGGTGAGCATCAGGATCGGCGCCTTGAAGCCGTTGCGCCGGATCTGGCGCACCGCGTCGCGGCCGTCCATGTCGGGCAGGCCCACGTCCATAATGACGATGTCGATGGCCCCGTTCCTCGCGGCGGCGATGGCGGCCGCGGCGGTGGCGGCGGGAACCGGCGCGCACCCGTTCTTCAGGGGGAGCGGCTCGGTCCGGGCGGCGCCGGGGCCCGGGGGGTTCCCGCCCACCCGGGTTTTCCCCGCACTTGGCCTCCCATTCCTCCTGCGGCCTTGCAGGCGCGCGAATCGTGCAAGTAGAGCATGCTCATGCCTCACTGCAAATTTCCATGCGGAAGGTAGTTAACGGCGGTAGGCGGGTAAACGATGACAAGGCAGCAGCCTGTGGGTATCGGCGATGTGGTGATTCGCGCCCGCCCCGGCGCGCCCCGGCAGGGGGTGCTCCGGGCGCCGGGGATCGGGCCGCTGCGGGTGGCCCTGGGCCGCGGCGGCACCGGCTTCGACAAGCGCGAGGGCGACGGGCGCACCCCCGCCGGGCGGTTCCGCCCGCTGGCGGTGCTCTACCCGCCGGACCATGGGGGCC
>CALMSN010000183.1 GCA_937872325.1 uncultured Xanthobacter sp.
CTACGACAGGCGACCCGACAACTTCCTCGCAGCCCTCAAGCTCGCCGCAACACGCATCTGGATCAACGCGTTATGAGCCCGCTCCCTAGGGGCCACTGAGCCTATGCCGTTGACGCTGATCGAGCCCGCTTCCACGTCCGACGGCGTCGTGGCGATTTCGGCTGCGGATCAGGTCGCCTGGGGTGTGAAGGCTGTAGGCGCGTCAACTTCGCCGTTTAGCGGAAAGGGAGTGACGGTCGCGGTGCTCGATACCGGGATTGATAAGGACCATCCCGCGTTCTCGGGCATCGAGATCATCGGCCGGAACTTCACGGGCGGGGATGAACAGGATTTCAGCGATACCAAGGGCCACGGCACCCACTGCGCGGGAACGATCTTCGGCCGGCCTGTCAGCGGGACGCAGATCGGGGTCGCTCAGGGAATCACGAGAGCCGTCATCGGCAAGGTGCTTGGGCCGGGTGGAGGCTCGACGGCGACCCTCTTCACCGCGATTAACTGGGCGATCGAGAGCAAGGCTCAGATCATCTCTATTTTTTAAATTAAAAAGAAAAAATTTACAACGATCAGCGATCGTGACGGCATGTATATGCGCGTTGCACCGCTTTATTGCGATATGCCGGGTGTATCAGAGCGACGACACCGATCGATAGGATTGCTTCGGGCGCGCGTCAGGAGGCCGCTTGGTGACGCGCGCAGGCCCCCAGCCGCTGGATGAGCCATCTTCCGGCAGGCCCAGGCGGGTCATCAGCGCGATAGGCAATGGACATCGGCAGCTTCATTTCGCTTGGTGGAATATCCTCGATTTGCAGCGAGACCAGACGCCCTTCCTCGATATCCGCGTTCACGGCATGGGCTGGCATGCCGCCCCAGCCAAGCCCGTTCACGAGGAACGTGTGCTTGGCGAAGAGATCGGCGAGCCGCCACGTCTGCGGCGAGATCACGCCGAACTCCCGGCCCTGCGAAAGATCCGTCCGGTCGGTCAGAACGAGCTGGATGTGTTTGCCGAGCTCACGGCGGGGGATCGGCCCCTTGATCGATGCAAGCGGATGATTCGCGGCTGCGACCACCTCGAAGTCCACGGTGCCCAGCGGCTCGGTCGATATGCCGGCGGGCATCACGGGGAGAGTCCCGACGATTCCCACGTTTGCCCGGCGATCGAGGATCGGTTGAACGGTGCCACCGAGCGCCTCGACAAAAAGCCGAAGCGGGACTGTGGGAAATTGCTCGCGGAAATCCCGGGCGGACTCTGCGATGACGCTGATGGGGAAGAACACGTCGATGACGACGGACAGTTCCGGCTCAAGGCCGGATGCCATGCCCTTGGCTTGCGATTTGAGCGCGTCGACCCTGGCGACGACCTCGCGGGCGCCTGCCAGCAACATCCGTCCTGCGTGCGTTAGCTGCGGATAGCGGCCGCTTCGGTCGAAGAGCTCGACGCCGAGCTGATGCTCGAGCCCCCGGATAAGCTCGCTGACGGCAGACTGGACCCGCCCGAGCTTGCGGGCAGCGGCAGAGAAGCTTCCCTCCTCGACCGTAGCGATGAACGTTCGGATCTGGTCGAGCGACAAGCCATCCAACATGAGCAGATTCAATCCATCTCAGGTAGAGATGGATAGTATCTTATAATAACGGCTATTCAGATGGCAATGGCAGGGACAAGGTCGAAGGGAGCCCACTGGGCATGGACCAGTCCGGCACCTGTCAACTCGGAGACTATTGATGACGACCATTTTGCAGATCGACTCCAGTATTCTCGGCGCAAATTCTGTCAGCCGCCTCCTTACGGCAGAAATCGTGGCGCACCAGCTCGAGCTCCATCCCGGCGCGACCGTCGTCCATCGTGATCTGGGCGCAGACCCGGCATTACATCTGTCGGGTCTTCATCTCGCCGCCTTTCAGGGCGCTTCGCCGGAATCGGCTGAGCTTGGTGCCGATATCGCCCGCGGCGGCCAGTATATCGAAGATCTTTTCGCCGCTGACATCATGGTCATCGGCGCACCGATGTACAACTTCACCATTCCCTCGCAGTTGAAGGTTTGGATCGACCGGGTGCTCGTGGCCGGACGCACGTTCCGTTATACGGCGAATGGTCCGGAAGGTCTGGTGCCGAATAGCAAGAAGGTGATCATCGCCTCGGCTCGCGGCGGCATCTACACGGGAGACAGCCCCGCAGCTTCGCTCGATTTCCAGGAAAGCTATCTCAAGGCTGCGCTCGCGTTCATCGGCCTGACTGATGTCGCCATTGTTCGCGCCGAAGGCCTGGCGATTAGCGAAGATGCCAAGGCCGCAGCCTTGGCGAACGCCAAAGCCTCCATCAAAGCGCTTGCCGCATAAGCGAGCCGAAGCGGGTCCGTTAGTCCCGCGCAAAGGCGACGCGGGCCGCACCCATCTCCCGCGTACCGTTCCGAACGCCCCCTGCCCCCAGCCGCAGGTCGTTCGGCTGTGCCGGGCGAGCCGCCCCGCTCGCCCGGCACATGAACCGATATCAGACCAAGAGGTTCGGCGCGAGCAACACGCGGCTGGGAGATCGATCACTATGCAGTTTGGAATTTTCAGCGTCGGCGACATCACCAGGAGCCCGTTGACGGGCATCACACCAAGTGAGGCGGAGCGGATCGACGCGATCGTGAAGATCGCCCGGCGCGCCGACGAGGTCGGGCTCGATGTCTTTGCTATCGGCGAGCACCATAATCCACCGTTCTTACCGTCGTCGCCGACAACCCTGCTTGCCTCTATTGCTGCCAGGACCGAGCGTATCATCCGGAGCACGGCGGTGTCGTTGATCACCACGAACGATCCAGTGCGGATGACTTCATCGTCGCAGCTTTTTGACCCTCCTGAAAGCACTTGCCTGAAGCCCCCCGCTTTTTCAAGAGGGGGGCGCAGACGCGGGCGGGCACAACTGGGCATTCCCCAATGCGAGCAGACACAGCCCACTGCAATTGAGGTCAAAAATGGTTCGTTTCGCTGCCTTTTGCGTCGTCGCGCTGGTACTCTCCGGTTGCCACACTACCGATCTCGGTCGGTCGATCGGGTTCCCCGCGCCACAACGCAGCGCCCCCTCCGACTCGTATTGAGGCGAATAAGTCTCTGGACGGGAGTGAGCATTTGGAAATTGGTATCGACAGGTTCGCGATGCTCGCGACCGATCCCAACTCGCCCCGTTGGTCCATTTCGTAGATCGTGCCGTCAGCCAACGGCACCGTCTCGCGCAGTTCATTCCGTCTGATAGCTCTTCTGATTAGCGGATTGGTGACAGCCGTCATGATGCATCTCCTCTCGATTAGAGTTGAGAAAACAGAATTTGATTGATCTAGAAATATGAATTCATCACGCGGGCCTAGAGAATAATATCTGGCCTTAGCGCACACATCGGATAGCCGCCAATAAAACAGAAGCTACCGTGTAACGCAGTAAGCCGCATTTGCGGCACGAATTGCATACTAACGACATAGCGTTCACGCCACGTCTGGCGAACGCGAATCCCTTAAGATGACATTGGCCAGCACCGACCAGTCGCGTTCGCCCCAACCGGCGTCGATAGCCTCGGCCATTTGTTCGCGCACCGCGTCCAGCATCGGCAGTTTGTGTCCGGCCGCCTCCGCTGCGGCAGTCGCGAGCCGGAGGTCCTTCAGGCCCAGCCGGGCCTTGAAGCCGGGCTCATACCTGCATTGAGCGATGTTGGAGCTGTATGTCTGGTAGGAACGCCCGCCGAACAGCGTGTTCAGGATCAGATCGAAGAACGCGGCGCGGGGAAGGCCGTTCGATTCGGTTATGGCGACGGCTTCGGCCATGGCCTCGATCGCCATGGTGATCATCATGTTTGCGGCGAGCTTTGCGGCATTGGCGCGCTTGGGCTGCTCGCCCATGTCCCACACTTTCTTTCCCAGGACATCGAGCAGCGGGCGGACGCGATCGACGGCGTCGGGCTTGCCAGCGGCGAGAATGTTCAGCTCGGCTCTCGCCGCAACGTCCGGCCGGCCCATCACGGGAGCTGCGACATAGCCGATGCCCGCCTTCTCGTGCAGCCCGGTCAGTTCCTCAGCAAAGGCGACGGAGATTGTCGCCGTCATCACATGCACCAGTTCCGCCCGGGCCTTTGACAGCGCCCCGCTGTCGAGAAGGACCGCCCGGATCGCGGGGTCGTCGGACAGCATGGTGAAGGTGGCCTCGCCCAGAAGCGCGTCGGCCGGCTGGGGCACCATCGTGATGCCGTCAATGCCGGGATTGCCTGAGCGATTCCATGCGCTGACGGAATGGCCGGCAGTGATGAGATTGCGCGCCATGGCAGTGCCCATGGCGCCGAGGCCGATAAAACCAACCTTCATGGCGAATGCTCCTTATCGTTCGATGGCCGCATCGGCCGCCCATGCATCGAGCCGGCCGATGCACGACGTGAAAAGGGATCGATCACGACAGATGGTTTGCCGGTATCGCTGCCCGCTCGCCGCTTGTGGCCGAGCCGGGCCTTGATGCCGGCAAGCCTTGAGAGGCGGACAACCCAGCGGGGGCAAACGTCTCACGGTGACGGCGCCACCACTTGTCCTTTACAATGCGATCCCAACTCCCTGCTTGCGAGACCTTGCCGGATCATCAGCATTGGCTGGGCGGGCTCTCTGAGGCGTCAGCCCCATCTTCCGCCAGCCTGGGATAAGGGGGCTCGGGCGAGCGAGATTTCAGAGTACCCGGCTTGAGTCAGGCGGAGTCGCTGCCAACCGCCCGGCTGGTCCAGGGCGCTTCCGCAAGGGCGGCATCCCGTCTTGCGCGCCTCGCTTTACGTGCCCACCCCTTCCGGGGCCCCACCTCAGTTCATCAGCGGCCGCAACTCCGCCTGGAGATGCCTCAGCCCGGCCAGGTAGCGCGCGCGCACTTCCGATGCGGCCATTTGCACGGCCGGGGCACCGATATTCACCGCGGCCACCACGCTCCCGCGCGTGTCGAGAAGCGGCACCGCCATCGAGCACAGCCCCAGCTCAAGCTCCTGATCGACAAGCGCAAAACCCTGCTCGCGCACCAGATCGAGTTCGGCAAGCAGCGCCTGGATCGACACCTTGGTCGAGGGCGTGTTGGCCTGGATGGTCGAGCGTTCCAGCACGGCACGCGCCTCCGACACCGGAAGCGCCGCCAGCAGAACGCGCCCCATGGAGGCGCACCAGGCCGGAAGACGCGAGCCCGGCACGAGATTGATCGACATCACCCGCCTTTGCGACGCCCGCGCGATGTAGACAATCTCCGTACCCTCCAACACGCTTGCCGAAGCGCTCTGGCCGACGTCTTCGGAGAGATGGTCGAGAAGCGGCTGGATGAGCCGCGGCAGCGGCGTCGCCGCCAGATAGGCGTGGCCGAGCCGGAGCACCTTCGGCGTCAACTCGAAGTATTTGCCATCGTAGCGGGCGAAGCCAAGCTCGACCAAGGTGAGCAGGCATCGTCGTGCGGTGGCGCGATCAAGGCCGGTGGAGACAGCGATATCCGCGATGCTCAGACGAGGGCTTTCGGCATCGAACGCCTCGATCACCTTCAGCCCCTTGGCAAATCCGCCCACGAAATCAGTCTGTTTCAAGATCCGTCCCTTAATGTGCGATATATGAACAAATATCAAATAGCGCACAAATAACTTGATGTCGAGATGCGGCAGATTTATCCGTCGAGCATCAGAACAGGACGGCAAGCGGGAAGGGTGAAGATGGACAAGACGGTCGAGGCGCTTGCGGACGCTGTATCCGACATCGGCGATGGCGCGAGCGTGATGATCGGGGGCTTCGGCGGAGCTGGCGCGCCGATCGAACTGATCCATGCACTGATCGACAAGCGCTTGAAGAATCTCACCGTCATCAACAACAACGCAGGCAACGGAAGCATCGGCATTGCCGCGATGATTGATGCCGGCATGGTCGCCAGGATGATCTGCTCTTTCCCGCGCTCGTCCGATCCGAGAGCCTTTACTGAACGCTATCTTGCCGGGAAGATCGAACTCGAACTGGTGCCGCAGGGCACGCTCGCCGAACGCATCCGTGCGGGAGGGGCCGGCATCCCGGCCTTCTACACCCCGACCACCTACGGAACCGAGCTCGCCGAGGGCAAGCCTGTCGCCGAGTTCGAGGGACGCCATTACGTGCAAGAACGCTGGCTAAAGGCGGACTTCGCGCTGGTGAAGGCGCAACTGGGCGATACGCAGGGCAACCTCACCTACAACCAGGCGGCGCGCAATTTCAGCCCGCTGATGTGCATGGCGGCGGCCACCACCATCGCCCAGGTTTCGAGGATCGTGCCGCCCGGCGGCATCGACCCGGAGAACGTGATCACCCCCGGCATCTTCGTCGACCGCGTCGTTGAAGTCGCCGATCCCCAGCAGGAAGAAGACCTCATCCGGGCCGGAGCGGTATACGCATGACCCTCGCACTCTCTCACAACGCCAAGCTCTCCAACGCCCAGATCGCGTGGCGCGCGGCGCAGGACATCGCCGACGGCGCCTATGTCAATCTCGGCATCGGTTTCCCGGAAATGGTGGCGAGCTATCAGTTGCCCGGGCGCGAGGCGATCTTCCACACCGAGAACGGCATTCTCAACTTCGGCGAGCCGCCCGCGCCGGGCGAGGAAGACTGGGACCTGATCAATGCCGGCAAGAAGGCGGTGACGCTGAAGCCGGGCGCATCTTTCTTCCACCATGCCGACAGCTTCGCGATGGTGCGCGGCGGCCATCTCGACGTGGCGATACTCGGGGCCTACCAGGTGTCGCAGAATGGCGACCTTGCCAACTGGCGCGTCGGCAAGAAGGGCGTGCCGGCGGTGGGCGGCGCCATGGACCTCGCGCATGGGGCCAAGCAGGTTTTCGTCATCACCGAGCATCTGACCAAGACGGGCGAGCCGAAGCTGGTGGAGCGCTGCAGCTTTCCGCTCACCGGCGTCGCCTGCGTCACCCGCGTCTATACGAGCCATGCCGTCATCGACATTGCGGCGGGGAGGTTTGTGCTGCGCGAGAAGCTCCCCGAGCTCTCTCTTGATGAGCTTCAGAAAATAACGGGCGCACCGCTGCACCTCGATGGGCCGGTCACCGATCTCGTCGCGCCGGAACTGTGAGGGCCGCCATGACCGAAGCCTTTATCTGCGACTATATCCGCACCCCGATCGGCCGTTTCGGCGGCGCGCTTGCGGGCGTTCGCGCCGACGATCTTGGTGCCGTGCCGCTCAGGGCGCTGATGTCGCGCCACACCGCTCTCGACTGGGAAGCGGTGGACGACGTGATCTTCGGCTGCGCCAACCAAGCGGGCGAGGACAACCGCAACGTCGCGCGGATGTCCGCGCTGCTCGCGGGCTTGCCGGTCTCGGTGGGCGGCACGACCGTCAACCGGCTGTGCGGATCGGGCATGGATGCCGTCATCATGGCGGCCCGCGCCATCAAGGCCGGAGAGGCCGAGCTCGTCATCGCAGGCGGTGTCGAGAACATGAGCCGTGCGCCGTTTGTGCAGCCCAAGGCCTATGCCGCCTTCTCCCGCAATACCGAGATCCACGACACCACGATCGGCTGGCGCTTCGTCAATCCTCTGATGAAGGCGCAGTACGGCGTCGATTCCATGCCCGAAACCGGCGAGAGCGTAGCGGAAGACTACAAGGTCAGCCGCGACGATCAGGACGCCTTCGCCGTGCGCTCGCAAGCCAAGGCTGAAGCGGCGCAGGAGAGTGGCCGGCTGGCGCGGGAGATCGTCGCGGTGACCATCCCGCAGCGCAGAGGGGATCCGATCGTCGTCGGGAAGGACGAGCACCCGCGCGCGACGACGCTGGAGACGCTGGCCAAGCTTCCGACGCCGTTCCGAGCGGGCGGCACCGTCACCGCCGGCAACGCCTCAGGCGTCAACGACGGCGCTGCGAGCCTGATCATCGCCTCCGAGGCGGCGGCGAGGAAACATGGCCTGACGCCGATCGCCCGCATTCTCGGTGGCGCGGCAGCTGGGGTGCCGCCGCGGGTGATGGGCATCGGCCCTGTTCCGGCCACGCGCAAGCTGATGGCGAGGCTGGGCATGAAGCAGGAGCAGTTCAGCGTTATCGAGCTCAACGAGGCCTTTGCCTCCCAAGGGCTTGCCGTGTTGCGCGAACTTGGGATCGCGGATGACGATATCCGCGTCAATCGCAACGGTGGCGCGATCGCTCTCGGGCATCCGCTGGGAATGTCCGGTGCGCGCATCACCGGCACAGCGGCGCTGGAACTCGCGGAGGCCAGTGGCCGTTTCGCGCTTGCCACCATGTGCATCGGCGTCGGACAGGGCATCGCGATCGCCCTCCAACGAAGCTGAGGCATGCCGCTCCAATCGAGCGGCGACACTCGGGCGTGTGCCGGCGATCAATCCGTTACCAGTGCCACGATGCCGGCAGCAGCAAAGCGGACGAGCAGTGCGTAAGGCTTCTCGCCGCTGCTCTTGGCGCCGAGCCGTTCGGCGCGACCGCTCGGTGAGTGCGCCTGAAGGCGGGCGCCGATTGCGAAAAGATAAGCCCAGGCCGCTTCCTCTTGCGTCAGGCCGGGCACGACCCTGCGAAAGGCCACCATGAAGTTCTGCGCGGATGGATCGTAAAACTTGCGAACGATCGCAATTGACCGCTCATCGGCGGAAATGGTGACCGCGGCAAGCATCTGAACATAATAACGAAGCTTCCCCTTCGATTCACCAAGAAGATCGTCGAGCGACATGAACAGGATCGACAGGACATCTTCCAGCCGGACGGAAGCCTCGTCCGCAAACAATTTGTCGAGCCGGTTGAGGCGAACCTCACGGATGACCTTCGCGCGCCGTTCGAAGACGGCCTCATAGAGGGTCGCCTTGTTCCGAAAATGATAGTGGAGGAGAGACTGCGCGATGCCGGCTTGCTCGGCGATCGCACGCATCCCGCCTCCATCGAAGCCGTGGATGCCGAAGATCTGCTCTGCCGCATCCAATATGGCATGCAGCGTCCCCCTCTGCGTGTCGTTTGCCGCAGACGACGCAGGCTTGGCGGCGGTGATCGTGGCCATGCTGTTTTTCTTCTTCATCACTATACTTACGCGGTCCATCCAAATCGGTGCGGCCTGAAAATAGCAGACTTTGCCCGCTTTTAGGACCCACAACGCCGTGCCGAACCGCTCGGAACGACGACAAACAAGAGCGCAGAATGCCACCTTACTACTTGACTGATCGACCGATCAGGGTATGTTTACGATTGTGAGGCCACGCGACGCCATTAGGTTAAGGCCTCGAAAATGATCCGCAGCGGACCGGCCTGGAGTTTTTACGGAAGTCGGAGGCGTTCCAACCGACGTTGATCCGGCAGGCGACGACTTCAAGTCCATGCGCCGACATGGTCCGCGAAATCGTAAAGGCCCGCGCTGACGGGCCGAGACGAAGTATAAAAAACAATATACGCCCCTTGGGAGGAGAGCGATGTCGGGAATTATTACTGCTGACCAATCAATCGACGCCGGAAAAGCAAAAATTATCCGAGACGTGTATCGAAAGATAACACTCCGGATTCTGCCCCTCATGTTCATTTGCTATGTGGCGGCCTATCTCGACCGGATCAATGTCGGTTTCGCCCAACTGCAGATGAAGTCTGAACTTGGCTTCAGCGATGCTGTATATGGCTTCGGAGCGGGCATCTTTTTCCTCGGCTATTTTCTGTTCGAGGTGCCAAGCAATCTTTGGCTCCAAAAAATAGGCGCCCGCAAGACGATTACCCGCATCATGGTCATGTGGGGCCTGATCTCTGCCTTGATGGCGTTCGTCCACGAGCCATGGCTATTCTACGTCCTGCGCTTCATGCTCGGCGTCTTCGAAGCCGGATTCTTTCCAGGCGTGATCCTCTACTTCACCTTCTGGTATCCGGCGAAATACAGGGGGCGCGTCATCGCCCTGTTCAGCAGCGCCTTTGCGGTGGCCGGCATTCTCGGCGGTCCGATCTCCGGATGGATCATGACCGACATGGGAGGCGTCATGGGCCTGCAGGGCTGGCAATGGATGTTCATCCTTGAAGGCCTGCCTACGGTGCTGCTTGGGCTGTTCGTCTTCTTCTATCTTGACGACCGGCCGGATGACGCCTCCTGGCTTTCGGACCAGCAGAAAGCCGTCGTGCGTGCCGATCTGGAGCGGGAGAATGCCGGCGCGCCCAGCAGCCACGGTCTCGGGGCCTATCTCACCGCCATGCGCGATCCGAAGGTCTATGGGCTTGCGCTGAGCTGGTTCTGCTTCATATGCGGCATCTACATGATCAGCTTCTGGCTGCCGACCATCATCAAGGAGATGGGGTTCTCCAACGCCTTGCATATCGGCCTTCTCGCAGCAATCCCGTATGGTGTTGCAACGCTCGGCATGATCCTGGTCGGCATGAGTTCGGACCGCACGCTGGAACGCCGCTGGCATTGCGCGATACCGGCCTTCATCGGCGCGGCTTCGCTCGTGGCGCTGCCGCAGGTGCAAGGAAACCTGATCGTCTCCTTCATCCTGCTCTCGGTCGGCGCGCTCGGCATCTTCACCACCGTGCCGCTCTTCTGGACGATCCCGACCGCCTATCTGAAGGGCACGGCGGCGGCCGGCGGCATCGCGTTCGTCAACAGCCTCGGGCTCATCGGCGGCTTCGTCAGCCCGTTCGTCCTTGGCTGGATCAAAACCGCAACGGGGACACTGGTGATCGGCAATTGGCTGGTGGCCGGCGTGCTCGTCGTTGGCGGCCTGTCCTTGCTGATCACCGTGAGTGCGGAATCGCTCCGCCAGACGCGTTAAGGGCAGCGCGCCTCAATCCGAAAGGAATAGCCATGCGCTTTATCGACCTGTCCATGACGCTCGAGAATGACGTGCCGTCGGACCCTCCCGGATACGAGTTCCGGATCGACTACATCAGCCATGCCGATATGGTCCCCGTGCTGCAGAAGCGCTACGACGGCCTGAAGGCGGAAGAGCTGATCGGCGGCGAGGCGTTCGCGTTGGAGCGCATCACGCTCTCCAGCCACAACGGCACACACGTCGACGCGCCCTGGCATTACTCCTCGAAGATGACCGATGGCTCACCCTCCCGGACCATCGAGGAAATGCCGCTCGACTGGTTCTTCCGGCCAGCATTCAAGCTTGATTTCCGCAGATTTCCGGATGGCTACATCGTCACGCCGGATGATATCGACCGCGAATTGGCCCGCATCGGCTACACTGTGCAGCCCTTCGACATCGTGGTCGTCAACACCTCGGCCGGCGAGCGCTTCGGAACGCCTGCCTATCCCGAAAGCGGTTGCGGCATGGGACGCGCGGCAACCCTCCACCTGGTGGGCATGGGCGTGCGCGTCGTCGGCACAGACGCCTGGAGCTGGGACGCGCCCTACAAATACGTCGCCGAACGTTACGCGCGCGACCGCGACGCCTCCATCATCTGGGAGGGGCACAAGGCCGGGCGCGATGCGGAATACTGCCAGATCGAGAAGCTGCGCTTCCTCGATCAGCTGCCCGACCACGGTTTCCGCATCGCCTGCTTTCCCGTGAAGATCCACGCCGCTTCTGCCGGGTGGACACGCGCGGTCGCCATTTTGGACAACGAAACCCGCTGAGGAGCAGACATCATGAGCATGAGCCAGATCGAGCGCCCGGAAACCACGTTCGACACCTACAAGGACCTCTTCAAGACGATCCGGATGCGGCGTGAGGAGGGCATCCTGGAGATGCAGCTTCACACCGATGGCGGGCCGCTGCGCTGGAGCCTGCTTGCACACAACGAGCTTGAAAGGGCGTTCCTCGAGGTGGGGCGCGACCCCGCCACCGGCGTCGTCATCCTCACCGGGACGGGGGACGAGTTCTGCGGACCGGCGATCGAGCCGGGCAAGCACCCCAATCGGAATATCATGACGCCCGAGACCTACGACCCGATCTTCTGGGAGAGCAAGCAGCTCCTGCCGCATCTGCTTTCGATCGAGGCGCCGGTGATCTCGGCGATCAACGGACCGGCGGTACGACATGCCGAGATTCCGCTGCTCGCCGACATCGTGCTCGCCACTGACGACACCTTTCTGCAGGACACAGCCCACTATCCCGGCGGCATGGTCCCGGGCGACGGGATGCACATCGTCATGCCGCTGCTCATGGGCTTCAACCGCGGGCGCTATTTTCTGCTGACCGGCCAGAAGGTTTCGGCGGCCGAAGCCCATTCGATGGGGCTGGTGAACGAGGTGCTGCCGCGGGCGGCACTCAAGGACCGGGCCTGGGAGCTGGCTCGTCAGCTGATGCTGCAGCCCAGGCTGGTGCGCCGGTATACTCGGATCGCGCTGACTGAGGAACTGCGTTCACGCATGCAGGGGCTGCTCGGCTACGGCCTCGCCCTCGAAGGCATGGCGCGCATGAAATCGTAATTTGAGTCAAGTCGTTAGGGAGGATGGGTGGCGTCATCGGCGCGGTTTACAGTGCCGAATCCACTCGATGTCGAATGAAAATGTCTACGACAAATGATGCGCCCACGCTGGACTCGAGGTCCATGGCGCAAACGCGAAGGGACGAGAGCCAGTCTCGTCCCGACAAAGCCGGGGAGCCGCAGGGTCAGGCAAGGCAGACGACGCCTTCGCACGATCACGCTTCGGGTCGAGGCGGAATCGGCGACAGTGTCCCGCGCATCGACGGTCTTCGCTATACGAAGGGGCTCGTGCGCTACAGCGCCGACCTGATCCCGCAGACCTCGCTTCATCTGGCCCTGGTACGCTCCCCGCATCCCCGTGCGCGCCTGGTCGCAATCGACGCGGACGCGGCGCGCGCCATGGAAGGCGTCGTCGCCGTGATCGGCGGGGCGGAGGCGGCAAGCCTCTGCGATCCCATGCCGCCGGCGCTGCCGTTCCGTCCGCCACACGCCGACAGGCAGGTCATCGGCCGGTGTCTTGCGGTGGATGAGGTTGCCTACACCGCGCAGCCCGTCGTCGCGGTCGTTGCCGAGAGTATTCATCAGGCCGAGGCTGCCGCTGAATCCGTCGTGGTGCGATACGAAATCCTCGACCCGGTTCTCGATCCCGATCGGGCCCTGCTTGCGGATGCGCCGATCGTTCATCCCGGTTGGAGCTCCAATATCGTCGCGCAGGACCGCATCGTCGCCGGCGACGTGGACGCCGCCTTTCAAGAGGCGGATTGCGTGGTGCGGGGCGAAGTCGTGATGCACGGCTCCACCGCCGCACCCATGGAGACCGTCTGCTATATCGGCGACTGGGACGATCGCGTCGGCCGGCTGACCATGACGGGCTCGTTCCAGAACCCGCACACCACGCGCTGGCAGATCGCGACCGCGCTGCGGATGAGCGAGGCGGATGTGCGCGTGGTCGCTCCGGCCATGGGCGGCGGCTTCGGCCTGAAGATGGCCGGGCATGTGGAGGAAGGGCTGGTCGCCCTTCTGAGCCGAATGCTGCGGCGCCCGGTCGCCTATGTCGAGAACCGCCGCGACAATCTTCTCGCCCATTCGCGTGAACAGCGCCATGTCTTCGAGATCGCCGGCATGCGCGATGGCCGCGTGGTCGCCTTTCGCAACAGCTTCGTGGCGGATGTCGGCATCGTCGGGCCCGGCAACGGGTGGACCATGCCGATGGTCACGGCGACGGTGTTTCCCACCGTCTACGACGTCGCGAATGTGGAGGTGTCGGCGACCCTGGCCGCCACCAATGCGGTGCCGTGGCAACCCATTCGGGGCTATGGCAAGGAGGCTGCCAATCTCGTCATGGAGCGGGCGATCGACAGCCTGGCGCGGGAGCTGCGGCTCGACCCCGCTCTCGTGCGCGCCCGCAATCTCCTGCCATCCACGGCCCTGCCCCGCCGGCTTCCTTCGGGCCTCAACGTCGATAGCGGAGACTATCCCGCGGCGCTGGAAGGGCTGAAGACGCTGTTCGGCTACGACGAGTGGCGCGCCCGGCAGCAGGCGGCGCGCGGGACAGGCTACAGCATCGGGATCGGCCTGGGCTTCGAGCTGACGCCGGAAGGCGGAGCCCGCCCCGGTGCCTTTCCCAGCGGGTTCGAGACGGCCAGCATCCGGATGTCGCCCACCGGCACGGTCCAGGTGGCGATCGGCGTGACCTCTCCGGGCAGCGGCAACGAGACGGGCATCGCGCAGATCGTCGCGGGCGTGCTCGGCCTGCCTCCGCACGCGATCCGCGTGCTGCAGGGCGACACCGACGTGGTGCCCGTCGGCACCGGCAACGCGAGCAGCCGCGCGCTGCTTTACGGCGGGCCGGCCGCTCATCTCGCGGCGGAAGATCTGCGGCGCAAGCTCGCGATCTGCGCCGGAAATCTCCTCGCTGTCGCGCCCGAAACGATCTCGTTCGCCGACGGGTTTGCCATCGGTCCCGATGGCGCCAGCGTCTCGCTCAAGGATATCGCGCTCGGGGTGCACACCGATCCGTTCCGGGTCGGCAAGGGCATCGACTTGCCCCTGGAGGCCACCCGCAGCTTTCAGCCCAGCAACGTCCAGGTCGTGCCCGACGAGAAGGGGCGGATCGCGACATATTCCTCGTTTCCCTATTCGGTTCACGCGGCCGCGGTCGCGCTCGACGAGGGCACGGGCGTCGTCAAGCTTCTCGACTTCGCGGCCATGCATGATTGCGGCGTGATGGTGAACCCCGCCCTTGTGACGGGCCAGTTGAAGGGCGCCATCGCCATGGGTGTCGGCGCCGGGCTGTGGGAAGAGCTGACCTATACTGCTGGCAGGGCCCTCGTCGCCGACCGCTTCAAAACCTACCTGCTGCCACGCTCCACGGACCTTCCGCCGCTGCGGATCGGTCATATGTGCACGCCCAGCCCGTTCCATCCGCTGGGGATGAAGGGCGCCGGAGAATCCGGGCTCGGCGGATCGCTGGCCGCAGTCACCAATGCCGTGGCCGACGCGTTGGGCGCCGCCGCACCTTCCACGACCGTCGTTCCGGCGACACCGCCGCGGCTGATGGCTCTTCTGAGTGGGAGCGGCACGCCATGATCCGCCATGCTTTTCAATATGAGCGCCCGCGGACGCTGCCGGCGGCGGTCGTGCTGCTACGCGAAGCCGGATCCGAGGCCCGCGTGCTGGGAGGCGGCTCCATGCTGGTTCCCTTCCTCTCCTCTGGCCTCGACAGAGCCAGTCTCATTCTCGATCCGATTTGGCTCGACCTGGACGGCGTCCATGCCGACGCCAGGACGGTGCGTATCGGTGCCCGCGCGACCTATGCGACGCTTGCCGCGAGTACCGTGATCCGTGAGCGCCTGCCCCTGCTCGCGGCCATGGTCGCCGATATTACGGGCGGGGCCGGACTGTGGAACCTTGCGACGCTCGGCGGCGCCGTGTGCCTCGCCAACCCTTCAGCCGACGGTCCGGGCTGCCTTGCCGCCCTCGATGCGCGGTTTCGTCTCGCCTCGGTCGCGGGCGAGCGGCTGGTGCCGGCTGCCGATTTCTTTCTGGGCGCGTTCTCGACCTGCCGTCGCCCCGATGAGATTCTGATTGAGATGGTGATCCCGGCGGAGACGCCGATGGGGCGCAACAGCTATCGCAAGCTGAAGAATGCCGCGAGTTCCTGGCCGATCGTGACGGCTTCCGCCTTCACGACGCGGCGGGAGGATGGCGTCCACATCGTGCGGGCGAGCCTCGGTGCTGCGGCACCGGCGCCTCTGGCCGGCATCTGGACCTTCGACACCACGCCGGACCTATCCGACGCGTCGGCGATCGCAGATGCGCTCATAGCAAGGATGACGGTCGAATGGGCCGACGAGTTGGCGGGGCCAGGCTATCGGCGGGCTGTGGCGAGAACCGTCCTCGAGCGCGTCCTTCGTGAGATGGTGGGGATTAGCTGATGACCCGCAAGTTTACTCTCAGTTGTTCGATCAATGGGGTGCAGGTCCGTCACGAGATCGACCCGCGCCTGCTCCTGCCGGAATTCGTGCGCGAGGTCGCAGGGCTCAGTGGCACCCGCATGGGATGCCTGACGGGTGATTGCGGCGCCTGCACGCTCCGCATCGACGGAAAGGTCATAAAATCCTGCCTCGTGCCGGCCGTCGCAGCCGAGGGCCGCGAGATCGTCACGATCGAGGGCGCGTTTGATCTCGACGTCATCCAGCAGGCGTTCGTGTCCGAATACGGTTTCCAATGCGGCTTCTGCACCAACGGGATGGTCTTTGCTGCGGGAGAACTGCTCCGCGAAAACCCTCATGCGAACGATGCCGATATACGGCGCGCGATCAGCGGCAATCTGTGCCGTTGCACCGGCTATGACAGCATCGTCGCCGCCGTGAGGACGGCGCGGGACAATCTGGGCTCACAATCCCTGGCGAATTCGCCGCCGTGACCGGTCGGGTGGACCAAGATCCATCGACCCGTCGTAGAGCCTTGCCGTCGGTCGAAGCTATTGCTGTCCGCGGGCGAATGGCGAGATCTTAGCGTTCGCCGACAATGTCGACGAAACGGCTGGTCGCATCGACCTCGATGGTCACGCCTGGGCGGCTCAATTCAACGCGGACTGGAGCGGGCAAGCATGCGTATTCTCATGGTGGGCGCTGGAGGAACAGGCGGCTATTTCGGCGGACGTCTGGCGGTCGCAGGAAGGGATGTAACGTTTCTCGTTCGCGCGAAGCGGGCGGGCATTCTTCGCTCCGGCGGGCTGTCTATTCGCAGTCCGCTGGGTGACGTTCATGTGGCCAGGCCGCAGCTTGTCACGGCGGATCAGATCGCGCAGCCGTTCGACCTTATCGTATTGAGCTGCAAGGCCTACGACCTGACGAACGCCATTGAATCGTTCGCTCCGGCGGTCGGACGGAACACGGCGATCCTGCCCCTTCTCAATGGCATGGCGCATCTTGCCGTTCTTGAGGATCGGTTCGGAGCCGCCAGGGTTCTCGGCGGAATGTGCTTCATCTCGTCGACGACGGCGGCTGACGGCACGATCCTCCACCTGAACGACACCCACAGGCTGACATTTGGCGAGCGCGGCGATCCACTGACGCCTCGTATCGAAGCCATAGCAAAACAACTTTCCGATGCCGGCTTTGATGCGGTCCTCAGCGACAATGTCATGCAAGAGATGTGGAACAAATGGATATTCATTGCATCAAGCGCCGGCATGACGTGCCTGATGCGATCGGCGATCGGCGACTATGTCGCGGCAGGCGCCGCTCCGCTGGCCTCGCAACTCGTCGATGAATGCGCGGCGGTCGCTGACGCTGCCGGCTATGCCGCGAGCGACGCCGCGCTGGAGGGTGTTCGCGCATATGTCACCCAGGCCGGCTCGACGATCTCGACATCCATGTTGCGCGACATCGAAAACAAATCGGCTATCGAAGCCGATCAGATCATAGGCGATATGCTTGAACGCGCTCGCAAGCTCGGGGCATCGCCCATCCTTGCCATGGCATATGCTCACCTGAAGTCCTATGAAGCCCGCCGCAAGCGGGAGACATCGAACTGAGGGCGGCTGCGAACTCCGAGCCCGAGACGATTTCGCCGATCTTTAGGACTGCGGGGTGGAGAGCGTTACGTCGCGTGCGCCGAGCGCGCCGCTCCTCCATCGGTCTGCACTGCATCGGTTCCCTGCAACAGATCAGCTCA
This sequence comes from uncultured Xanthobacter sp., assembly GCA_937872325.1. GTDB lineage: Bacteria > Pseudomonadota > Alphaproteobacteria > Rhizobiales > Xanthobacteraceae > Xanthobacter. The sequence goes on from CALMSN010000183.1 coordinate 17,533, forward strand.
TCGGGCAAAAACGGCGAGATCGTCATCTTTCGCGTTCGGTCGGCGCCGAGCGCGCCCGAAGCATATCGATGAGCGTGCGCAATCCTCCGGAAAGATGGCGGCGGCTTGGGTAGTAGAGGAACAGGTCGTCCGCGACCGGGCACCACTCCTCCAGGCACCTCAGCAGGGCGCCTGTCTCGATATGCGACCTGACGCGATCCTCTCAGACGAACGCCAAGCCGCAGCCTTGCAGGGCCGCTTCGACCATCAATTCCTGGCTGTCCAGTGTAACCGGCCGTCGACTGCAACGGCGACCGTCTGATGGCCGCGCTCAAATTCCCAATTATACATCCGGTTGCTCGGATACCGGTATCGGATGCAGTCATGATGTTGCAGATCATACGGTGTTAGTGGTTGCGCGCGACCCCGAAAGTAGGCCGGCGACCCAACGACTGCAAAGCGCTGGCCGAACCGGATGCGAACGGCGATCACGTCAGCGCCGCGAAGCGCTTCCGGAGCGAGCCCGAGTTTCGATCCACGCCCCCGCGTGGGGAGCGACACTGGGTGATGGCGTCGGGCAAAAGTAGGCCCCAGTTTCTATCCACGCCCCCGCGTGGGGAGCGACGCCACTTGCCGCGGCTCGGGCTCAACCCGGCGGTGTTTCGATCCACGCCCCCGCGTGGGGAGCGACTCCACGACACCGTTCAGGCCGGGGTCTGCATCTCGTTTCGATCCACGCCCCCGCGTGGGGAGCGACTTCAAGATCGAGGTCGCGACCGGCATCGACACCCTGTTTCGATCCACGCCCCCGCGTGGGGAGCGACCTTCGAAAGCCGCGCGTTTGACGCCGTCGCGCTGGTTTCGATCCACGCCCCCGCGTGGGGAGCGACGATCACGGACCCCGCGACGCCGGGTAAGCTCGTGGTTTCGATCCACGCCCCCGCGTGGGGAGCGACGCCGGAGGGGCGTGGTGGAATGGCGCGGGGCCGGTTTCGATCCACGCCCCCGCGTGGGGAGCGACTTGCCGGCGAGCATCGGGAACGCCGTGAGCATGGGTTTCGATCCACGCCCCCGCGTGGGGAGCGACATCGCCCCGACGCCATCAAGGGGATCGGACGGTCTGTTTCGATCCACGCCCCCGCGTGGGGAGCGACGCTCTCGCCGGCCTCCCCGATGGTGCCGCGGGTGTTTCGATCCACGCCCCCGCGTGGGGAGCGACCGCTGCTCGTACTGCTCGTACTGCTTGTTTCGATCCACGCCCCCGCGTGGGGAGCGACGGCCGGGCGCGATCGTGATTGAGGACGGCGCCGTGTTTCGATCCACGCCCCCGCGTGGGGAGCGACCGGGACGATCCGCTGTGCGGAACCCGCCGTCGAAGTTTCGATCCACGCCCCCGCGTGGGGAGCGACATCCGCTCGCGGACCACCGTGTTGCACCACATGTGGTTTCGATCCACGCCCCCGCGTGGGGAGCGACCGTTTGACGTGGTGGTGCTCGCCTTTGATGGGGATGTTTCGATCCACGCCCCCGCGTGGGGAGCGACGTCGTCGGGTAATTCATCTGCATCCGGGCTCCAGTTTCGATCCACGCCCCCGCGTGGGGAGCGACGATAGATCAACTGGGCCGCCAGCGCGGTGTTGTGGTTTCGATCCACGCCCCCGCGTGGGGAGCGACGGCGTCTATGACCGGCGCGATCCGCCGATCGGGATGTTTCGATCCACGCCCCCGCGTGGGGAGCGACGCCGGCATTCTGGCCCTCTCCGGCAACGCCTTCGCGTTTCGATCCACGCCCCCGCGTGGGGAGCGACCGCGTCTATCCTGACGCAAGGAAAGACCCTTCGAGTTTCGATCCACGCCCCCGCGTGGGGAGCGACGACGCGGATCCGGACCGTCACGCTGGGCAAGATGTTTCGATCCACGCCCCCGCGTGGGGAGCGACACCCGCGTCCCGGTGAGCCCGGAGCTTCGGTTCCCGTTTCGATCCACGCCCCCGCGTGGGGAGCGACGGTTCCTTTTTCCTTGCGGCCTACACCGTCATCCGTTTCGATCCACGCCCCCGCGTGGGGAGCGACGCTCCAGAACGACCCCGATCTGCTGGCCTCCAACGCGTTTCGATCCACGCCCCCGCGTGGGGAGCGACCCTCGACGGTCGTCTCCCCGTTCTTCAGAGCCGAGTTTCGATCCACGCCCCCGCGTGGGGAGCGACGGGTGGGTTCGCTCATTCCCGCGATGTTGGGCGAGTTTCGATCCACGCCCCCGCGTGGGGAGCGACGCCGGCTAGTTCGAGCCACCAGAGGGAAACGACGTGTTTCGATCCACGCCCCCGCGTGGGGAGCGACCAGACGTGTAGTCGCGGAGGTCGCGTACGTGCTGTTTCGATCCACGCCCCCGCGTGGGGAGCGACGGTCGAAGAGGGACTTCGCCTCCGCCCCGCGCCGGTTTCGATCCACGCCCCCGCGTGGGGAGCGACATTGACTTCGAGGCAACCGGCCTCCCGGGGCATGAGTTTCGATCCACGCCCCCGCGTGGGGAGCGACGGGGCTCTCCTATCAGGACAGGGCAGCTTCGACGTTTCGATCCACGCCCCCGCGTGGGGAGCGACCCCCGCCGAGCGCTCGGGAGAGGACAGGCGCGCCGTTTCGATCCACGCCCCCGCGTGGGGAGCGACGGATGGTTCGGGGTTCATCGCCCTTGGTCATCCAGTTTCGATCCACGCCCCCGCGTGGGGAGCGACTCGTGGAAATGGCGCGCAGAGGCCTCATTAGCCTGTTTCGATCCACGCCCCCGCGTGGGGAGCGACCTCGACCCCGTGGTGGGGGATTTCGTCGCCTCGCTGTTTCGATCCACGCCCCCGCGTGGGGAGCGACTCGTCCTTCCCGGGCTGCTCCACCACGATGCAGGAGTTTCGATCCACGCCCCCGCGTGGGGAGCGACGCGGCTTTCGTAGATCACCCGCGCGATCCGCTCCTGTTTCGATCCACGCCCCCGCGTGGGGAGCGACTCCGTCTCGTTGCGCGAGCGGATACCACTTTGGCGTTTCGATCCACGCCCCCGCGTGGGGAGCGACCCGTGAGGGCTTCGGATGGGGAGAAGGGTGGACCGTTTCGATCCACGCCCCCGCGTGGGGAGCGACCATTGCGATGCAAGTGACGCTTTCAACATTTTACAGTTTCGATCCACGCCCCCGCGTGGGGAGCGACGGGGGCGACCCGGAGGCCGCCCCGGCTTACCTCAGTTTCGATCCACGCCCCCGCGTGGGGAGCGACGAGGCGGATTATCCTAATGGCGCACGATCTGATGTTTCGATCCACGCCCCCGCGTGGGGAGCGACACCATCACGCTGATGCAGGACAGCACCGGGTCAAAGTTTCGATCCACGCCCCCGCGTGGGGAGCGACGCGAAATATCTGGACGATGCAGAGTCCCAGGCCGTTTCGATCCACGCCCCCGCGTGGGGAGCGACGCCGCGGCGCCATGACGGCGGAGAAACTGGAGAAGTTTCGATCCACGCCCCCGCGTGGGGAGCGACCCCCTTGGTCGATTTGCTCAGCAATCGCCGGACGTTTCGATCCACGCCCCCGCGTGGGGAGCGACCGTGGCGATCAAGAGCGCGAGGCCGACGCCATCGTTTCGATCCACGCCCCCGCGTGGGGAGCGACACGTTCGGCTTAAGGGCCTGCACCGGGTCCGCGTGTTTCGATCCACGCCCCCGCGTGGGGAGCGACCGCCCATTCGGCCCAGATCGTCGCCCCGTGCGCCTGTTTCGATCCACGCCCCCGCGTGGGGAGCGACCGCTCCATCCTCCGATCAGGCCACGCTTACCGGAGTTTCGATCCACGCCCCCGCGTGGGGAGCGACCAGCGTCAGCGGAAAGAGGCGAGGCTTCTCAGACGTTTCGATCCACGCCCCCGCGTGGGGAGCGACGACTGGCTCCGTCTCGTGCGAAGTGATCTGGTCGTTTCGATCCACGCCCCCGCGTGGGGAGCGACGACAGCATCCCCGACAGCGACCGCCGCGCTCGCCGTTTCGATCCACGCCCCCGCGTGGGGAGCGACGCGCACCGTCGAGGGATGGATGCAGGGCCGACGCGTTTCGATCCACGCCCCCGCGTGGGGAGCGACCCGCATCCACCGCTCCCCAGCGGCGGCGATGCCTGTTTCGATCCACGCCCCCGCGTGGGGAGCGACCTCGCGGCACGCCAGAATGGGCGGGCCGTGGACCTGTTTCGATCCACGCCCCCGCGTGGGGAGCGACTGCTGGAGAGCCCGAAGGCATGGGAGGTGTTCTCGTTTCGATCCACGCCCCCGCGTGGGGAGCGACGGCACGTCGCAACGTCAGACGCAGTGCAGCACATGTTTCGATCCACGCCCCCGCGTGGGGAGCGACTCGTTTGGGCGATCCTCGCGGGGCGAGGATGGGGGTTTCGATCCACGCCCCCGCGTGGGGAGCGACGGCGTCCACCAGCCATTGCGATGGGGTCAGGCCGCGTTTCGATCCACGCCCCCGCGTGGGGAGCGACGCCAAGCAACGCGGCATTGAGTGCGCCGTATGGGTGTTTCGATCCACGCCCCCGCGTGGGGAGCGACCAAGGCTTTGATGGGTATCCGATCGACCCATCAAGTTTCGATCCACGCCCCCGCGTGGGGAGCGACGCTTCGGCTTGAACGGCCCCTCATCGGCGACGGTGTTTCGATCCACGCCCCCGCGTGGGGAGCGACCTGTGAGCCACATCCGGCAGGCGATCAGCCGGGAAGTTTCGATCCACGCCCCCGCGTGGGGAGCGACTCGATCAATCTGCGCCGATCAATGCTTTTGACGGTTTCGATCCACGCCCCCGCGTGGGGAGCGACGCCCCTTGGGGTAAAGGGTTTCATGCCCCTCGGTGTTTCGATCCACGCCCCCGCGTGGGGAGCGACTCGAGGAAATTGCCGACTGCGTCGCTGGCGCGCTTGTTTCGATCCACGCCCCCGCGTGGGGAGCGACTCGAGCCGCCGCCGCAGCCGCACCTGCGGCAGCAGTTTCGATCCACGCCCCCGCGTGGGGAGCGACGCCCAAGCGGAAGTACCCTGTACGAGTTGAATATAGTTTCGATCCACGCCCCCGCGTGGGGAGCGACTGGCCTGCCGCAGGACCTGACGGCAGGGTGTTGGCGTTTCGATCCACGCCCCCGCGTGGGGAGCGACGTGCAGCTGGTGGGCAAGCTGACCCGGTACGGAGAGTTTCGATCCACGCCCCCGCGTGGGGAGCGACCGTAGCAGTTGACCGCGTCGCGCCCGTTCAGCTTGTTTCGATCCACGCCCCCGCGTGGGGAGCGACCGCAAGGTGCGCTGGAGCCGGGCGGAAGAGCGGCAGTTTCGATCCACGCCCCCGCGTGGGGAGCGACGCGTCATGCCGCCCGCCTCGCAGTACTCACGGAAGTTTCGATCCACGCCCCCGCGTGGGGAGCGACCTGCATCACTCCGCAAAATGTGCGAGAGTGGCGCGTTTCGATCCACGCCCCCGCGTGGGGAGCGGCCGTAGGAGTTGACCGGGTCGCGCCCGTTCAGCTTGTTTCGATCCCCGCCCCCGCGTGGGGAGCGACAAGGCGTTCATCCGTGAGGCGCTCCGCAACGGCGTTTCGATCCACGCCCCCGCGTGGGGAGCGACCGTTGTGAAGTGGCAGGACGACCCGCCACCGCCTGTTTCGATCCACGCCCCCGCGTGGGGAGCGACCGTCCCATCTCTAACATCTGGAACCAAAATAGAAAATTCCTCCACATGCGCGATCCTGCTGGCTGAGCGGCGCGGGACTGCAAGGTGGATGTCTCGCTCAGGACAAAGCACTGCGATCCGAACGGGATATCGGCTGCGCGAACCCCACGGGCACCACGTGCGCGCTTGGGGTTCGCGCGGCCACTCAGAACAGCAAGGGGCCGTCAAGATCCAGGACAGGCTTGGCGCCTACATGTTCGACCCGTCGTCTGCCTTCCGCACCGAGCTTGTAGAAACGCAGACTGTCGGTCGTGGCATCGATTTCAGCGATTAACCGAGCCCTAAGAGCAACCCATTGCGAAGGGTCGACTTCGCATTCAAATACGGAGTTCTGCACGCGTTGACCATAGTCGAGGCATGCCCGCGCCACGCGGCGAAGCCGCCGGCGACCTGCTGCGGTCTCGGTGGAGACGTCATAGGCAACCAGCATCAGCATGCATCATTTCCAGATGAAACCGGGATAGCCATCAAGGTCACCGCGCAGATGGCGGGCAAGAAGCTGCGCCTGCACATACGCCACAAGACCCAGCGGCATCGCCTCGTCCAGGAAGGGATGGGTCAGTTCATCCCGCTTGCGTTCCTGCCATGCCACCAGTACCCGCTTACGCGCCTCGTCGGTCAGGCGCACGCCGCCGGCATCCTCAACCAGAAAGTCCCCCGGCTCGAGTTGCCGACGGTTGATGAGACTCAACATCAGCCGATCCGCAAGTACGGGTCGCAATTCCTCCATCAGGTCCAAAGCAAGGCTGGCGCGGCCGGGCCGATCAGCATGGAGGAAGCCCACTTGGGGATCGAGCCCATGGGCTTCCAGAGCAGACCGGCAATCATGGCCGAGCAAGGCATAAAGGAACGACAGCAAGGCGTTGACCCGGTCGAGCGGCGGCCGGCGCGAGCGGCCGCCGAAGACGAAGGCGGGATCGTCGTTCCGCAGGAGATAATTGAAGCAGCCGAAATAGATCTGCGCCGCCTCACCCTCCAGCCCGCGCAACAGGTCCACCTCCGATGCGACGAGTGTGCGACGGGCGACATCCGTGAGCCGCCGTTCGGCCGCTTCCAGCGCTTCCCGGCCGCCCGCCGGCACAGTGCCGCCATGATCGCGCAGAGCGCGGCGGATGACGGTGCGCTGATTAGCGGCCTTTGCCGCCACGATGCCACGTACAATCGGGACGGCGCGCGCAGGGGTGTCCGCTATACGGAATTGGGTCCGCCGCAGCAGAACGTTGCCGGTGCGCGGTCCCTCGACGCGGGCCAGGAAGCGGCCATTCGGATCAAGGTGCGACACCGTGACCCCAGCCTCAGCGCAGGCCGCGAGCAGAGCCGGCGACGCACCCGGTCGGCCGAAACTGACCACACCGTCCAGCATGTGAAGGGGCGCGCGACCGCGCTCGGCGCCATCCACCTCGACCACGAGATTGGCGCCGTCCTTTCTCAGCCAGGAGTCCTCGCTCGTGACGTAGATGGTGTTGAGCATACGCCGCATCACAGCCTCACTTCTCGAGCCTTACGGCCAGCCATCGCGCGACCGAGGGGGGCTTTTCCAGCCGGGACGGCTGGCACAACGCCTCTAGCGAGCAGCGCCGGCACCCCGGCATGTGGACCGGAGCCGGCGTGACCTCAGACACGATCATGGCACCGGCCGCTGCAGCCGTGCGGCCTGTCAGCGCCCGCAGGTCGTCGTCGAACGCCACCCTCTGGCGGCGACGGGTCTCGCCATAGAAAAGCGCGCCCTCGGGCACCGTCACCCCAAATGCCTCTTCGAGGCAGATCGCCTGGGCGCAGAGTTGGACCTCATCCGCCCGGTGCGCCTTCGGCTTGCCCCGCTTGTATTCTACGGGAAATGGACGGACGTCCTTGCCAAGCTGGTTCCCGTGGAACTCCACCACATCGGCCTTGCCCGTCACCCTGAGCGCCACGGAGCGCAGGGCCACGCTCCGGGCTATGCGCACACCTGGGCGGGTTTCGGATCGCCCGGAATCAGCCTGCTCGTGCAGCAACCGTCCTTCCGCCGTGGCGGCATCCTCGGCCCAGAGCTGCTCCAAATGGATGAGCGCGCACTGGCGCGGGCAGAACAGATAATGCTGCAGCGCCGACAGCGGGATCAGCGCATCCTCCGTCTCGCTGTCGATAATGGCGGCGGCCATGGATGCCGCTTCTACGGCTCGAGGATCTCAATGCCGTCCGGCAGGGCACCTCGCTCGATGGTGATGGCGTAATCCTCGAAGCTGCGTGGCGGGGGCGCGTTATCGAGGCGCTCGTCACCGGGCTTATATTTCTCGCCCCGGAACATCCGCCAGGTCTCGACGCGGTCGAACAATCCGCTTGCCTGTGCATTGCCGAGGGCGGAGGCGTGACGGAAGACGATGAGCTTGCGCGTCGCCATCTCGCCACGCGCGGCGGAGCGGTCGTGCTCGAACATGTTCGCGAGCGCCTCGAACAGAAGGGCGAGATCGGCATCGGAAAAGCCCGTGCCCTTGACGGGGTGGGAAGCAAGGGGAGCCGAAACATAGCCGTGGGCGCGATAGAGCCCGTAGGGCACGATGTGCTTGCGGCCCATGGTGCGCCCGCCCTTGGCATCCGCGTCGGCCTCCGTCGTCGCGGCAAGTCGGGTAATGGAGATTTCAAGCGGCAGGATCGGCTCCACCGAACGAGCGAAGTTGATCTGCACCGGACCGCGCACTTGGCCGGCATTGACACCGGTGGTCATCACCGCGCCAAAGCTGCGGATGTCCCAGAAGTTCGCGCACATCCAGCGGGTCAGCTCGCGGGCCTTGGCGTCGTCCTTCGGACCCTTCTTGAGTTCATCCGCCTTGGTTACTTCGGGCATCACCGCAGCCCAGGCGCGCTTGTGCTCGTTATTGAGGGTCGCACCGTCGCGCATGTAGATCTCGTGGCCGGGGGCATCGGGCCGCGCCAGCGCCACGTAATTGCGGATCTTGCGCTTCAGCGCGACATCGGAGACCAGCCCCTGGTTGGTCTCCGGATCGAGGCGCGGCATGTTGCCGGCATCGGGGTCTCCGTTCGGATTCCCGTTGATGACGTCGAAGAAGAGTACGAATTCGTGCCGCCGCGAGAGGCCGGTCGATTCACTCGTCATTGGTGGTGTCCTCTGCATCCGTAACGGCGAGCTCAGCCTCGGCCTCGCGATCGGCGAACTCACCCCTGCGCTGGTGGTAGTAGCCGAGCACGAAGCGGCCCTGTGCCTCGAGCGGAAGCGAGCGCGGCAGGTAGCCGCCGAGATGATTGGCGATCTCCTCGACCTCGCGTTCCAGCCAGGCCCCTTTGCCGCCCTTGCGCAGCTTGCCCATATGGTTTTGCGCGCCGCGCATCAGCAGCGGGAAGACACTCGCCGGCGTGGCCGAGGCCGCACCGAAATAACGGTCGCGAATGGTGGCGTTGATCTTGCCGAGCGCCATGCGCTGCGCCGTCTCGTAGGCGGCGAACAGGCGGCCGAGTTGATAAGCCGGGTGGGGATTGTCCCTTTCAAGACTCACCGGTGGGTCCTCCTTGGCGAGGTCGAAATTGTCGGATGTCTGCGGGCCAGCGCTTCGCAGCCGGGCGTCCCGTCTGAGGACAGCCTTGATCACCGCGGCGTGCCAGCCGGTTGAAGGATCGTCACCGGCGCGCACCCGCATGATGGCTGCCGCAAGCAGAGAACGCGGGTAACGCGTGCCTTCCAACACGGCGCGCGTCACCTCGCCCGCGAGCTGGGGCGGGATGTTCTCATATTTCTCCAGCATCGCCGTGGTCTTCAACAGCAGCCAGGAGATGGAAGGAGGTCGCTCGCCCCACGGCCGCGGCATGACGGAAAGGTCGCGATAATGCTCTGCCAGGCGCTGTACGAAGGCGCCGAAATCGTCGGACAGCCAGTAGCGCACCGACAGCCGCGCGGCATTCGGCGCAAGACCGAGCACATGGAAGCGGGTGCCTGGGCTGAGGCGGGGATCGAGCATCTCGACCGGGTGCCCCTGCATGACACTTTCGAGCTGCTCGCGGACCTTCCTCGCCTCGTCCGGATCGTCCGGCGGTTCGGCGAAGGCAGCGAACACGTCTTCCGCCGCCCGCGCTTGCGCCTCGTCGACCGTCTGCGATGTGTCTGCCCAGAACACCACCGTCGCGTCGCCGATGCCGCGCGCAAGGCGGTTACGGCTGGTGCGCTCCAACATACCGTTCAGTGCCGCACCATAGCGAAAGGCGGCCTCCTGCGAGGTCGGTCCATTCTCGCCCTGCTCCTTGCCATAGGAAGCGAAGGCATCGAGATTGAACGAGACCAGCGCCGCCCCCGAGGACTGCGCTCCACTGACACCTTTGATGGTGGGATGAAGCCGCTGGGCAATGGATAGCCTCCCGGTGACAAGGCAGGGCACAAGTCTGCCTTCGTCTCCGGTCCTTGAGGTCAGCAGCGCATGGGCCGCCGCGCGCTGATGGATGAAGCCGTTTTCACCCTTGAGGCGAAAGACGATGTTGGCGTCCAGCATGTCTGGATTAAAAGGCGGTGCATCAAAGCCTTCCGGCGCCCAGCCTTCGAGAAAGCGATGCAAGGCGAGAAGGCCCGGATCGCCAGCGCCTGCGAGCAATTCGATGTGTGTGGTCTTGAAGGCCTCGTGCTCCAGCGCCGTGCGCTTGCCGTCTCCCGCCGTGCGGCCGAGCACATAGGCGCTTTTATCCCAGAACAGGTTGGGCAGGATGCCGGCGGTTCGTTTCACCGCAGCGGGCACGGAGAGCAATTGCGGAATGAGGCGCTTGCCGCTCGCCGCCCGAAGGTCGATGACCCCGACCGGCATGCCATCCGGCGCAATCTCGATGGCAAAGCTGATCTTCTCACGAGAGAAGCCCGGCGGCTCTGCCTCCCCCCGCTCGGCCATGCGGTCGTAATAGCCGTCGAGCGACCGCAGGATGGTCATGACACGGTGCCCTCGGCGAGGCAGCGTTTCACGTCGAGCACGCCGCCGATGAGCTGCGCATGAAAGAAGCGCGAGGTCGCATTATCGGCGAAGTCGATGTCGTGGAGCATCCAGCCCAAATCGCGCTCGCGTTGATCCGGTGGCAGCGTGCTCTCCGGCAGCGGCGCACCGGGTTCGACCAGGGCAAAGTCGGCCACGCACTCGCGGGTGCCGAGGCAGGGGCGATGAAAGCACTGCCCCGCCGCCGCGCGACGGTTGAACATGCTCAGATGCTTGGCTTCGCTGTCCTCCGCCCCGGCCTTTGCAGTTAGCTCGAAATGCGCCTCGATGACGTAGGCGACGTCGTTCAGGAACAATGTGGCGCGCTGCTGCCGGTTGTCCTCGACCACGAGGCCGATGCCCGCCGTGGTACGGGCGCGCATGGCGGTCCCGGCGGTAGCGGCGCTGGCCTTGGCGCCGACCTCGTTTCGCCGGAAGGACTGGAAGCGGATGGGCCTCAGCACATGGATGCTGTCGATGATCCAGCGGATCGCCGGCTTCCAATGGATCGCCTCGAGAATGCCGCGCGCGGCGGAGGGGGTCATCACGTCATAAGAGACGCGCTCCACCTTCATCTCCGGGCGCGTGAAGCAGGCCCGTTCGCCCCAGACGTTAAGCCGAACACCATAGGACATACGAATCGCCCCTTGCAGATCAACCTATGCGAGAGCACGAGAGCCGAACAATCAAGTGTCCGACGGCATGAAATTGGATCTGGGGGTCTAGTGGCATTACAACGCGCCACAATGTTTCAATCCACGCCCGGTCAGCGTGACGGAACTGGTATTGGCTCGATGTGAATCTCAAGCGAACCGTCGGGATGACTCAGAATCGTGATGCGCTGTCGACGCATGAGAGCCTCCGTTACGTGACCACAAGGCCACTAGGGCGGGGCAATATCAAGCATTGAATACGGCGTTTACAACGCACGACAATGAACTTTGATTTATAAATTGCTGGAATACACACCCCTAGAAGACATTCTGGGCCGTATCGCGATAGCTCAGATTCTCCAGGTCGACCCCGGTCTCCGGTCGATAATGCGACAGGTCGGCAAACTTCAGCATCGCATCCCCGAGCGCCCGATGGACCGGCGTCAGCACGCCGCGCTTCAGCCATTCGTCACGCTCCTTCTTCGGGATCGGCACCACATATTGCTGCAACCGCCGCAGGTCCGCGGTGCGTGGTCGCTCTTGCACGGCGATGCGCGTCAAAAGCGTCTCTGCGTCGTCATCCTCCGGACCGGCCACCCACGGCACGACGACCGGCTCCATGACGTCCTCGATCATGCGAAAGGCCTCGGCGATCGACCGGAACGGAAACTCCTGGGTGGCTGTCGTCTCTTCGACAGCCCGCAGGATGCCGGGGTAGGCCCCCACCCTGGCTGTGTCGAACACCTTCGTGGCGTCGCCCTTTCGCCAGTAAAGCTCCGAGAAATACCCCTTCACCGCTTGAAGATCGAGCGGGTCCGCCTGCTTGTCCAGCACGGGCTGGGCCGCCTCCCAGCGCAACTTGATATCGTGAGGCAGGTGGCCCTCCGCCGGCTCGAAGACCACCACACGCCCCAATCCGGGCCGGCCGTCTTCATCCTTTAACTCGCCCTCCCGGTTGGCCCTTCCGGCGGCCTGGGCGATGGCATCCACGCCGGTCGCGGCACGCCATACCTCGGGAAAGCTGATGTCCACGCCCGCCTCGATCAGCGAGGTCGCGACGAGCCGGACGGGCGCACCGGCTTTCAGCTTGTTCCTCAAGTCGGCCAACACCATGCGACGATGGCGGGCGCACATCTGGGTGGAAAGATGCACGGCCCCGGGCAGATCGCCAATGGCGTCGAACAGCATCCGCGCGTGTCGGCGCGTGTTGACGATGCACAGCATCTGCGGTTGCTCGACGAAGCGCGCGGCAATGATGCCGTCAGTGACGGGCTCCTTCATCCGTTCCACCGCCACACGCTTCAGCTTCACGTAGAGCCCGGCGGGGTCCGGTGCCAGTTCCCGCTCGGGTGGCAGGTCGAGGCCCATGGGCACGTCTCTGGCACCGCGCAGCGCCCCGTCGATCTTGCGCAGCGCCGGCTGGGTCGCCGTGCACAGCACCACGCTGGTCTGGTAGTTCAGCGCCAATTGTTCGATGGCCGCTAAGCTCGGCAGAAGGAGAGGCAGCGGCAAGGTCTGTACCTCGTCCAGCACGACCACGCTGCCGACGATATTGTGAAGTTTACGGCAACGCGATGTGCGATTGGCAAACAGGCTCTCGAAGAACTGCACCGCGGTGGTAACGATTATAGGCACATCCCAGTTCTCGGCCGCCCGTTGTAACTTGGTCAGGACGTCCGGAGCCTCGTCGTCGGCCACGCGCTGGCTGCGCGCTTTCTCCCAGTCGAAACTCGCGTGATGCTCCAGAATATCGCCGCTGGAACCAAGGGCCTGCTGGAACACATCCGCCGTCTGCTCGACGATGGATGTGTAGGGAATGACATAAATGACCCGCCGAAGACCATGGCGCACGGCATGTTCCAGCGCGAAGGACAATGAGGCGAGGGTCTTCCCGCCGCCGGTCGGCACGGTGAGGCTGAAAAGTCCGGGCGAAAGGGCCGCCTTGTCCAGCGCGTGGTCGAGTATGCTGGAGCGCAGTGTATTGAGGGGGGTGGGATCAACGCCAGCGCGCTTGGCTGCCATGTAGGTGCGCAGGCGATCACGCAGAATGGATAGGTCGGCATGCCCGCCGCGCTCCACTTCCTGGCCCGCCGCCTCGGCATAGAAGCGCTCGGTTGCGATGAAATCGGCATCGACAAGACAGGAGAACAGCATCCGGATGAGGAAACTCCGCGCGAAACCCTTCGGGCCTCCTGCCGGTAGAGGCACCCGCGCAAGCTCCGCAGGCTCCGGCAGGGGCCCAGTATGGTCCTGCCAACCGAACGGAACCAGCCGCTTGGCGGCTTCCATGCGGCGCACCAGATCCTCGCCATCGGCCAAGCCCGAATGGTGAGCGGCGATGATGGCAAAAAGGATCTTGCCGAAATGTGGGCCATACCGGTCCAGAGCGACACGCGCCCCCGCGGAGGAATGGTCGCCGCCGGAGGTCCGCCGGCCGGCGATATAGTCCTGGAATTCCGGTGACAGTTTGCCGATATCGTGAAGCCTTCCGGCGAGACGCAGGACCTCCGTCCAGCGCAGAGGCTCAGCGAACTCGGCCGCAAGTGCGCCAACGGCCTCGTCGTGATCCCACAGGTGCTCCCATCGGTCCACGGGAACGCCGGGCAAGGAATGAGCGTAAACATTGGCCATGCGTTTCGGCATATCGCTAATCTCGAAATATCGCGCATAAGTTCGAGATTACTTTTATCATCGACAATGACGCAAAAAAATATTAATCATAATTTCTTTCTGCCGATTTCTAGGCTCAGGACTCATTGATCAGAGCCAGAAGATGACGGACGCTGCGATGCATATGGCAGAGAAGAAGGTATGGGCGCAGCGGTCGTATCGGGTGGCGATGCGGCGCCAGTCCTTGAGTTTGGCGAACAGGTTCTCGACCTTGTGCCGCTGCCTGTAGAGGGCCTTGTCGTAGGCGAAGGGCCGCTTTCGGCTCCTGGATGAAGGAATGCAGGGGGTGATGCCCTTGGTGGCCAGGGCATTTCGGAGCCCGGCGCTGTCATAACCCCGGTCAGCTATCAGGGTTCGGGCCGGCGGCAGGGCGTCGAGGACAAGGCGGGCGCCCTTGTGGTCGCTCATCTGGCCTTCCGACAACAGCATGATGATCGGCCGGCCCTTATCGTCGCAGACGGTGTGGAGCTTGGAGTTCAGGCCTCCTCTGGTGCGCCCGATACGGCGGGGAACAGCCCCTTTTTTAAGAGGCTCGCCGCCGTGCGGTGGGCTTTGAGATGGGTGGCATCGATCATGATGCACTCGGGTTTCGGCCCTTCGCCGGCGAGGGCGGCGAAGATGCGGTTGAACACGCCGAGCCGGCTCCAGCGGATGAAGCGGTTGTACAGCGTCTTGTGCGGGCCGTAGCCCTTGGGTGCGTCCTTCCATTGCAGGCCGTTGCGGATGACGTAGACGATCCCGCTCACCACCCGTCGGTCATCGACCCGCGGCACCCCATGGGCCAAGGGAAAGAACGGCGAAATCCGCGCCAGCTGACGCGCGCTCAACAGGAACAAATCACCCATCGCAGCCTCCGCAACGGAGACTGTGAATCACAACTCAACGCAAATTAATAGGTCCTGAGCCTAGCGGGCAGGATGCCTCAAGCGGCAGCGGCCGTCTTCATCAGGAAGCCGAGCAGCGCCTGCGCCGCAAGGCCGATATCGGCCGGGGCGGCGTATTCGCGCGGATTGTGGCTGCCGTTCTGCGAGCGGACGAACAGCATCGCCATGGGCAGCAGGTCGCGGAACACCATGGCATCGTGCCCGGCGCCGGAGGGCAGCCGCCGCACCGGCACGCCGAGGTCGTCCACCACGCCCGCCATGCGGTCCATGAAGGCGGGATCGCACGGCGCCGCCGGCATGGCGTGGCCGATGTCGAAGAAGGCCTTCACCCCGCGCCGCCCCGCGATCTCCTCTACCGCGGCACGGATGTCGGCCACCGCCTGCGCCCGCAGGGCGTCGTCGAGGGAGCGCACGTCGAGGGAGAATTGCAGCTCGCCCGGCACCACGTTGACCCCGGCGCCGGCGATCACCAGCGTCCCCACCGTGGTGACGAGCCGCTCCGCATCGGCCCGGCCGCGGGCTTCCACGGCCAGGATCATCTCGGCGGCGGCAGCCAGCGCATCGTGGCGCATCCCCATGGGCAGGGTGCCGGAATGCCCGGCCTGCCCGCGCACCCGGATGTGGCCGCGCGAGGCGCCGGAGACGCCGGTGACGATGCCGAGCGGCAGCCCTTCCGCCTCCAGCACCGGGCCCTGCTCGATATGCACCTCCACATAGCCGAGCACCTTTTCCGGATCGCGCCGGCAGGTGTCGAAGCCCACCGCCGGCGCCCCGAACGAGCGCAGCGCCTCGGCGCGGGACATGCCCTGGGCGTCGGCATCCTCCAGGCTCGCCGGCGCGAACCGGCCGGCAATGGCCTTGGAGGAGGTCAGGGTGGAAAGGAAGCGCACCCCCTCCTCGTCGGCGAAGGCCAGCACCTCGATGGCGAACGGCAGGCGCACCTGTCGCCGGCTCAGCTCCGCCACCACGGCGATGGCGGTGATGACCCCGAGATTGCCGTCATAGATGCCGGCATTGCGCACGGTATCGATGTGCGAGCCGATGAGCAGGGTCTTCGCATCCGGCCGGTCGGCGGCGTAGCGCCCGGCGATGGTTCCGGTGGCATCCATGCCCACCGCGGCCATGCCGGCCTCGCGCATCCAGTACGCCACCTGCGCCGCCGCCCGCTTGTGGGCGGGGGAGAGGGTGAGGCGGGTCAGCTCGCCCGGCACGTCGGTGAAGGCGGCGAGCTCCTTGAGGCGGGCGACGATGGCCGCGCCGTCGACGGGCGAGGCGGCGGCATCCGGAGGGAAAGCGGGCAGCGGCGGTGTCATTCCAGGGATCCTTCAGCGCCGGCCTGCGGCGGGGGGCGGCGCCACGGGTCGACGGCGCCACGAACCTATGCGTGGCCAGGCCTATGGGGGCAGCATCTGGTCGAGGCGCAGGCGGGCGATGCGGTCCACCTGCGCCAGGGATTCGGCGAGCTCGGTCTCGGCGTCGTTCTTCAGCCGCCGCTCGAAGGCGTCCAGGATCTCGGCCTTGCTGCGGCCGCGGATGGCCATGATGAAGACGAAGCCGAACCGCGCCACATAAGCGGTGTTCAAGGCGGTGAACCGCGCCTTCTCCTCCGCGGTCAGGCGGTCGAGGCCGGCGGAGGCCTGCTCGGCGGTGGAATCGGCGGTGAGCAGCTTCGCCTCGGCCAGCTTGCCGGCAAGGTCGGGATGGGCGTGGATCACCGCCATCTGCAGCTCCCGCGGCGCCGCCTGCAGCACCCGGCTCAGCGCCGCATGAAGCCCGGCCGCGGTGTCCTCCTGCGCGGTCAGGCCGCTATCGAAGGCCCCCTCGGCGATCCAGGGCGAATGCTCGTACACCCCGCCGAACCGCTCCACGAACAGCCCGCGCGGCATGGCGGTGGGCCGATAGCCGCCGGCGGGCGGATGCCGGGCGATCCAGTGGCGGGCGATGTCCACCCGGCGGGCCACCCACACCCCCTCATGGCCGGCGACATAATCGAGGAAGCGGGCCAGCGCCGCCGCCCGGCCGGGCCGGCCGACGATGCGCGGATGCAGCCCCACCGACATCATCTTCGGCGCCGTCGCGCCCTCGGCATAGAGCAGGTCGAAGCTGTCCTTGAGGTAATCGAAGAAGTCGGTGCCCGAGCCGAAGCCCGCCGCCGCCGAGAAGCGCATGTCGTTGGCATCGAGGGTGTAGGGAATGACGAGCTGCGGGCCGTGGGGGCCGGAAATCCAGTAGGGCAGCTCGTCGGCATAGCTGTCGGCGGAATAGAGGAAGCCGCCCTCCTCCATCACCAGCGGCACCGTGTGCTCGGCCGAGCGGCCCTGGTAGAAGCCCAGCGGCCGGGCCCCCGTCACCTCGGTGTGGATGCGGATGGCCTCGAGGATGTGCTTGCGCTCGGCCTCGCGGGTATAGTCCTTGTATTCCAGCCACTTGTAGCCATGGCTGGAGATCTCCCACCCGGCCTCCTGCATCGCCGCCACGGCCTCGGGGTTGCGGGCGAGGGCGGTGGCGACGCCGAACACGGTCACCGGCAGCCCCCGTTCGGTGAACAGCCGGTGGAGCCGCCAGAAGCCGACCCGCGCGCCGTACTCGTAGATGGACTCCATGTTCATGTGGCGCTGGCGCGGCCAGGGCACGGCGCCGCCGATCTCCGAGAGGAAGGCCTCCGAGGCGTTGTCGCCGTGGAGGATCGAGCTTTCGCCCCCCTCCTCGTAATTGACCACGAACTGCACGCACAGCCGCGCCCCGCCCGGCCAGCTTGGATCGGGCGAGGTGCGGCCGTAGCCGACGAGATCGCGCGGATAGGGGCCGCCGGTGACGGCGTCGCTCACGATGGCGGCCTTGGGAAACTCAGCCATCGCGCTCACGAGCCCCGGTAGGTCGAGTAGCTCCAGGGCGAGCAGAGCAGCGGCACGTGATAGTGCCCCTCCGTCCCGAGGCCGAAGCGCAGCGGCACCACGTCGAGGAAGGCCGGCTCGCCGACCTTGGCCCCGGCGGCCTGGAAATACGGCCCGATGTGGAAGGCGATCTCGTAGGTGCCGGCGGCGAAGTCGGCGCCGGCCAGCAACGGCGCGTCGGTGCGCCCGTCGCCGTTGGTTTGCGTTGCGGCAAGCAGCCGGCGCTCCCCGTCTGCTGCGATGCGGAAGAGCTCCACCTTCACGCCCGCCGCCGGGCCCCCCGACACCGTATCGAGAACATGCGTCGTGAGCCGCCCCATGGCCTGCCTGCTCCTTATCGAGATGTTGCGCCGCGAAGCATAGCCGAATGCGAGCACCGCGATTTCCCAAAAAAATCGGAAGATATTCTGATTTCCCCAGCGTTCTCTAAGCCGGCGAAGTGCGTTCTGATGCACTGCAGCGTTCGCACCGCAGCGTGCCGCGCCAGCAATAATCAAAAGAAACCGCCCAGCTTCCGGATGCGTCGAACCACTCAGGGGATCTGCATGTCACAAGCCGTTCATCCCGTAGACGAGGTATTGCCACCGCCGAAACTTTTCGTGCTCGGCCTCCAGCATGTACTGGTCATGTATGCCGGAGCGGTCGCGGTGCCGCTGATCATCGGCCGGGCGCTCAAGCTGCCGCCCGAGGACATCGCCTTCCTCATCAGCGCCGACCTGTTCGCCTGCGGTCTCGCCACCCTCGCCCAGTGCCTGGGCTTCCTGGGGGTGGGCATTCGCCTGCCGGTGATGATGGGCGTCACCTTCGCCTCGGTGGGCCCGATGCTGGCAATGGCCAACTCGCCCGATATCGGGCTGCTCGGCATCTACGGCTCGGTGATCGCGGCCGGCATCTTCTCCATCACCGCGGCGCCGTCCACCCCTCGCCTGCTGCCGCTTTTCCCGCCGGTGGTGACGGGCACCATCATCCTCATCATCGGCGTCTCGCTGATGCGGGTGGGCATCAACTGGGCGGGCGGCGGCCTGCCGTTCCTCACCCAGACCATCGACGGCAAGGTGGTGCAGGTGGCCAATCCCAATTACGGTGGGCTGCAGGGCATCGGCATCTCGGCGTTCGTGATGCTGGTGATCGTCGCCCTCATCCGATGGGGCACCGGCTTTCTCGCCAACGTGGCGGTTCTGCTCGGCATCATCGCCGGCGCGGCGCTGGCGGCGGCGCTCGGCCTCATGCACTTCGAGAAGGTGGCGGCGGCGCCGTGGGTGGACGTGATCGTGCCCTTCCACTTCGGCATGCCGACGTTCCACCTGGTGCCGATCGTCACCATGTGCATCGTGATGATCGTGGTGATGATCGAGTCGCTGGGCATGTTCCTGGCGCTCTCGGAGATCACCGGCAAGCCGGTGGGCCAGACCGCGCTGGCCCGCGGCCTGCGCGCCGATGGCGTCGGCACCTTCATCGGCGGCATCTTCAACACCTTTCCCTACACCTCCTTCTCGCAGAACGTCGGCCTGGTGGGGGTCACCGGCGTGCGCTCGCGCTGGGTCACCGTCATGGGCGGCGCGATCATGGTGGTGCTCGGCCTGCTGCCGAAGATGGCGGCGCTGGTGGAGGCGGTGCCCCAGGTGGTGCTCGGCGGCGCCGGGCTGGTGATGTTCGGCATGGTGGCGGCCACCGGCGCGCGCATCCTCACCAATGTCGACTTCAGGACCAACCGCTACAACCTGTTCGTGGTCGCCATCTCGGTGGGCTTCGGCATGATCCCGCTGGTCTCGCCCAACTTCTTCCGGAACCTGCCGCACGAGCTGCATCCCCTGCTGGAGAGCGGCATCCTGCTCTGCGCCATCGTGGCGGTGCTGCTCAACGTCTTCTTCAACGGCGTGAAGGGAACCTCCACCGAGGACATCGTCGCCGCCGCCAAGCAGGCCGAGGCGCATTAGCGCCTTCCGCCACGGCCACGGCCGAGGCCGGGCGGCCTGCGCTCAGGCGCCGCGCGGGTGTTCTGCCTTCGGCATCGGCCACGGCCGATGCGGAGTGGGCCTCGCTCAGGCGCCGCGCGAGCTTCGCGGCTTCAGCCGAGGCCGTGGGGGCTTTCGGCGGGCGGCTCAGGCGATGAGCCGCTCGCCGAGGATCGCCAGTTCCTTGGCGATGTGGCGGCGGCCCTGCTCCACCAGCATGTCGGCGAAGGCCTTCCCCTTCAGCGGCACAAGCTGGCGGGCGGGGTAGAGCACCGCCAGCGTCATCGGCACCGGAGGGAAGTCCTCCAGCACCGGGACCAGGCGGCCCGCCGCCAGGGCCTCGGCCACCTCGAAGCGGGGCTTCGCCACGATGCCCCGCCCCTCCAGCGCCCACACGGTGAGCACATCGCCGTCGTCGGCTTCCAGCCGCCCGGTCACCGGGACGGCGAATTCCTTGCCCTGGTCGCTCAGCATCCAGCGCAGCTCGCGCAGGCTGGCGAAACGGAGGAGGAGGCATTGATGAGCGAGCAGATCCTGCGGCCGGCGCGGCATCCCGGCCCGCTCCAGGTAGGCCGGAGCCGCGCACAGGATGCGCTGCACATGCGCAACCTTGCGCATGATCATGGAGGAATCCTCGAAGGCGGCGAGCCGCAGCGCCACGTCGATGGACTCGGCCACGAGGTCCAGCGTGTGCTCGGACAGGCGCAGGCGGACGTCGATCTCGGGATGGGCTTCCTGGTAGCGGGCGGCCACCGGGGCCACCAGCCGGCGGCCGAGATTGAGCGGGGCGGTGACCCTGAGCGCCCCGCGCGGCAGGGCGCCGAGCTCGGAGATGGAGCTCTCCGCCGCCTCGATCAGCCGGAGCGCCTCGGTGACGGTCTCGTAATAGACCCGCCCCTGCTCGGTCAGGCTCATCCGCCGGGTGGTGCGGTTGAACAGCCGGCAGCCCAGGTGCTTCTCCAGCATCTGGATGCGGTGGCTGACCACGTTGGCCGAGAGGCGCAGCCGGCGGGCGGCATCGGAGAAGCTCTCGCTCTCCACCGACATGATGAATGCCCGCATGTTGTCCAGCACGGTCCCGACCCTTCAAGCCTGCGGCGGCGACAGGATACGCAACGCCGCCCGCAGCACCAAACCCGCCTTGCCCCGCTTCGCCGCGGGACGAACAGATTTCAACATCCAATTCTTCGGGGCTGATCTGAGATGGAACCTATCCTGCACGAATGGGGCAGCCTGCTGCTGCGCTGGACCCACATCATCACCGGCATGGCGTGGATCGGCTCGTCCTTCTACTTCATGCACCTCGATGCCCACATGAAGCCGGCGCCGGACATCCCGGCCGGCAAGGGCGGCGAGGCGTGGGAGGTGCATGGCGGCGGCTTCTACCAGGTGAAGAAGTATCTGGTGGCCCCGGATTTCCTGCCCGACGACCTGATCTGGCACAAGTGGCAGTCCTACGCCACCTGGATCTCCGGCTTCTTCCTGCTGATCTGGCTCTATTACTACAAGTCATCCATCTACCTGATCGACCCGGGCGTGATGACGCTGCGGCCGTTCCCGGCCTTCGTCATCGGCCTCGGCGGGCTGGCGCTGGGCTGGTTCCTGTATGACCGGCTGTGCCGCTCCAGCCTCGGCAATAATCCGATGCTGGTGGGGATCATCGTGTTCACCGGCGTGGTGGTGGCGGCGTTTCTCTACCAGCAGGTGTTCTCGCCGCGCGCCGCCTTCATCCATACCGGGGCGCTGATGGCCACCATCATGACCGGCAACGTCTTCTTCGTCATCATCCCCAACCAGCACAAGGTGGTGGCGATGCTGAAGGCCGGCCAGATCCCGGATCCCTATTACGGCAAGACCGCGAAGCTGCGCTCCTCGCACAACAACTACTTCACCCTGCCGGTCGTCTTCCTGATGATCTCCAACCACTACCCGCTGACCTACTCCACGCCCTACGCCTACGTGATCGTGGCGCTGGCGCTGGTGGGCGGCACCGTGGTGCGCTACTTCTACAACGAGCGGCATGCCGGGCGCGGCGACAAGGCGTGGTGCTGGGCGGTCGCCGCCGCCTGCCTGCTCATGGGCATCCTCATCTCCATGACCACCACCGCCGAGGGCCGCGCGGCGCTGGGCCTGCCGCCCCTGGTGTCGAGCGCCCACGCCCGCTCCGGCCCGCCGCCCACCGTGCCGGCCGACGTGCAGAACATCGTCATGGGCCGCTGCTCCATGTGCCATGCCAGGGAGCCGGTCTATGAGGGGATCGCCGTCGCGCCCCGCGGCATCCGCCTCGACAGCGTGGAGGAGATCGCCCGCAACAAGGAGCTGATCGTGATGCAGGCCGGCCTCACCCATGCCATGCCGCCCAACAACATCACCGAGCTGCCGGCCGAGGACAGGCTGCTGCTGAAGGCCTGGGGCGCCGGCACCCTCAAGGACTGACGCGCCCCTCTGCCGCGCCCCTTTGCCGCCCATCGACACCACGGCCCCGCCCCGGGCGCCTGCCAACGACAAGGACACGCCGACCATGACCTCCCCCCAGACGCCCGTCGAACGCCTCGCCGGCCTCATCGCGGCGCGCGCGGCGGACCAGCAGCGCTTTCTCGCCGAGCTGGTGAAGGTGCCCTCCGACAATCCCCCCGGCGATTGCGCGCCCCACGGCGCCCGCGCCGCCGAACTGCTGGAGGGCCTCGGCTTCACCGTGGAGCGCCATCCGGTGCCGCCGGAGGTGGCTGAGGCCGCCGGCATGATCTCGGCCACCAACCTCATCGTGCGCCACCGCTTCGGCGACGGCCCGGTGGTCGCGCTCAACGCCCATGGCGACGTGGTGGCGCCCGGCGCCGGCTGGACCCGCGATCCCTATGCCGCCCAGGTGGTGGACGGGGTGATGTACGGGCGCGGCGTCGCGGTCTCGAAATCCGACTTCGCCACCTACGCCTTCGCCCTCGACGCGCTGAAGCGCTCCGGCCTGCCGCTCAAGGGCACGGTGGAGCTGCACCTGACCTATGACGAGGAGATCGGCGGCGAGATCGGCCCCGGCCGCATCCTCGCCGAGGGCCTGAGCACGCCGGACTTCGTGGTCTCCGCCGGTTTCAGCTATGCGGTGGTGGTGGCGCACAATGGCTGCCTGCACCTGGAGGTGGAGGTGATCGGCAAGTCGGCCCACGCCGCCATCCCGTCTACCGGCATCGACGCGCTGGAGGCGGCGACCCACATCCTGTCCGCCCTCTATGCCTACCGGCGGACGCTGTCGGGCAAGGTCTCGGCCATCGCCGGCATCGGCGCGCCGCAGCTCAATGTCGGCCTGATCGTGGGGGGCATCAACACCAACGTGGTGCCCGACCGCATCACCTTCCGCCTCGACCGCCGCATCGTTCCGGAGGAGATGCCGGAGGCGGTTGAGGCCGAGGTGCGCGGGGTGATCGCCGAGGCCGCGGGCGCCTTCCCGGCGGCGAAGGTGGAGGTGCGGCGGGTCCTGCTCGCCCGGCCGCTGGTGCCCACCGAGGCGGCGTCGCGCTTCGCCGACATCCTGTGCCGCAACGCCTCGGCGGCGGTCGGGAGCGAGGTGAAGCCCACGGGCGTGCCGCTCTACACCGACGCCCGGCTCTATGCCGAGGCCGGCTGCCCGGTGGTGCTCTACGGCGCCGGGCCGCGCACCATCGAGGAGGCCAACGGCCACCGGGCGGACGAGAACCTGAAGCTCTCCGACCTTCACAAGGCCACCTGCGCCATCGCCGCGACCCTGGCCGAGGTGCTGTCCTAGACGGAAACGCGTCATCCGGCCGCGGGTCGGGTGCGCCGGCGCTGCGGCCTTGGCGGGAAAGGCTGAAGGGGAAGTCTTTCCCGATGGCCCGCAGGCCTCGAAGGGCAGAGGATGCCGCGCCTCCCTCCCGGCCCTTTCCCGCAGGCGGGTGAGGGCGTTCGATCGGATGTCCCTGATCCTGCTCCCCCCGAACACGGGCTCTTCCGGCTCCGGGCACCCGGCATCCAAACAGCCGGCAGGCAAGCCGGGCTTCAACCCAACCGGACGCTCCGTTAGACTGGAACCATCGATTCGGGCGGGAGCTGCGGAGGCGCCAAACGCCGGCCGCCGCGGGGGAAGGACACCGGGACGGATGGGCGCAGGCCTCCGGACTTCAGGCATCGGCGCATCCGCCGGCGATCGCGCCGCGGCAGGCGATGCCGCGTCCGGCCGGATCGGGCCTGATGCTGCCGCGCCGGCAGGCTCGCAGCCCTCTGCCCTCCCCTGTCCGCAGGTCCGCCTGCAAAGCCTCCCTGCGAGCAGGGATCCGCCGGTCCGGCTGCGCCACCTCGGCCGCGGCAGCGCAGCTTGGGGAGGATCCGCCCGGCATCGCCTGCTGGCCGCCACGGCGCTCGGCGCGACGATGATCTCGGCGGCCCCTGCCATCGCCGCGACCGAAATCCCCGCCGAACCGACCGGAACCGGCCTGTGGCTGCCCCTCGCCGCGGCGGCCCTGGCGGCGGCGCTGGCCGGCGGCCTCACCCGCCTGCGCAGCCGCCAGCATCACCGGGCGACCCAAGCCGCTGGCCCGCAGCCCGAGGCCGCGGCGGCGCGCGCCGCCGCCCGGGCCCGCGCCGATGCCCATGCCTTCAAGTCGCTGCTGGGAGAGGGCGCCGCCTGCGGCGTCTTCTGGAGCGCCGCCGATGCCGCCCCCGAACCGTTCGGGCTGGCCGCCGACGCCCGCGCCCATTGGCTCGGCCCCGATGCGACCGCGCAGTGGGATGCCGCATTGGCCGCGCTCAGGAGCGTGGGCCGCGCCGACGATGCGGCGCTGACCCTCGCCGACGGCAGCCGCGCCCGGCTGGAAGGCCGGACCGCCGACGGCGCCGGCCTCCTGCTGGTGCGCCCGCTTTCCGGCGCATTCGCGCCCGCCGCCGCACCGGGCATCCGCCCCCTTGCCGGGCATGCCGGCCCGCTCCCGGCGGAGGCGGTGGGCGCCCTGCTGGAGGACGCCACCGCCCCGGCCTGGCTGCGCGACGCCGACGGCACCCTCACCTATGCCAACCCGGCCTTTCTCGCCGCGGTGGGCGCGACCTCCGTGGAGGAAGCGCGCACCGAGGGGCTCGACCTGGTGGACGGCGCCGCCGCCGCCGGCCCCGACGGGCGGTTCCGCGGCCGGGTCCGCACCGTGGCCGGCGGGGTGCGCCGGCAGTTCGACGTGATGGAGGTGTCGGGCGCCTTCGGCCGGGCCGGCCTCGCCATCGACGCCACCGCCGCCGAGACCGCCCAGGCCGAGACCGTTCGCATCCAGGCCGCTCACCGCGACACCCTGGACCAGCTTTCCACCGCGGTCGCCATCTTCGGCGCCGACGAGCGGCTGGTGTTCCACAATGCGGCCTACGAGCGATTGTTCGACCTCGCTCCTTCGCTGCTCGCCCAGCGCCCGTCGGACAGCGAGGTGCTCGACATCCTGCGCACCCGCCGCAAGGTGCCCGAGCAGGCCAATTTCGCCCGCTGGCGGGCCGAGATCCGCAAGGCGTACCACTCGCTCACCCCGGTGAACGACTGGTGGCACCTGCCCGGCGGCGAGATGCTGCGGGTGGTCATCACCCCCAATGCCGAGGGCGGCGTCACCTATTTGTTCGACGACCTGTCCGAGCACATGGCGCTCGAGGCCCGCTACAACACCCTCATCCGCATCCAGGGCGAGACCCTGGATGGCCTGGCCGAGGCGGTGGCGGTGTTCGGCAGCGACGGCCGGCTCAACCTCTACAATCCCGCCTTCCTGGCGCTGTGGTCGCTGACCCCGCAGGCGCTGGGGCAGAAGCCGCACATCGACGCGGTGGCCGCGCTCTGCCGGCCGCTGCACGGCGAGACCTCGGCCTTCGCCCAGATCCGCGCCGTGGTCACCGCCCTCGACCAGCGGGAGCCGCGGGCGCTGCGGCTGGAGCGGCCCGACGGCAAGGTGCTGGACGGCACCGCCCAGCCGCTGCCCGATGGCGGCACGCTGGTCACCTTCCGCGACGTCACCGACAGCGTCCGCGTCGCCCGCGCCCTCACCGAGCGCGCCGACGCGCTGGAGGCGGCGGACAAGCTCAAGGACGCCTTCGTCGGCCACGTCTCCTACCACCTGCGCACCCCGCTCAACACGCTGATGGGCTACGCCGACATGCTGCGCGAAGGCCTCGCCGGGCCGCTGAACGATCGCCAGCGGGAATTCCTCGATCACATGCGGGCCTCCTCCGATCAACTGCGCGCCCTCATCGACGACATCCTCGACCTCGCCTCCATCGACGCCAACACCATGGCTCTCGACCTCGCCGAGGTGGAGGTGCGCGAGGTGATGGACGGGGTGGCGGAAGCGGTTCGCGACCAGGTGGAGGCCGCCGGCGTGCGCCTGGTGCTGGTCGGCGCCGCCGATGCCGGCCGCTTCGTCGGCGATGCCCGGCGGGTGCGCCAGATCCTGTTCAACCTGCTCGCCAACGCCATCGCGGTCTCGCCGGAGGGCGGCACGGTGACCCTCGGCGCCGAGCGCCGCCCCGGGGCGCTGGCGCTGAGCGTCCGCGACGAGGGCTCCGGCGTGCCGGCCGAGGTCAAGGACACCCTGTTCGAGCGGTTCGAGAGCCGCAGTGCCGGCCCGCGCCATCGCGGCGTCGGCCTCGGGCTCGCCATCGTGCAGTCCTTCGTAGCGCTTCACGGCGGCACCGCCAGCGTCGTCGCCACCGGCCCGGGCACGCCCGCCGGCGGGGCGCCGGGCACGCTCGCCACCTGCATCTTCCCGCTCGACGGGACCCCCCAACGCGAGGCGGCGGAATGAGCGGCTTCATCCAGCGTGTGGCCGGCCAGCCCCTCGCATTCCAGGTCGAGCTGCCGGATGTGGCCGCCACCGACCGGCTCGGCCGCCGGCTCGCCGCCTGGTTCGGCACGGGCGACACCTTCGCCCTCGCCGGCGACCTCGGCAGCGGCAAGACCGAGCTCGCCCGCGCGCTGATCCGCGCCTATGCCGGCGAGCCGCTCCTGGACGTGCCGAGCCCCACCTTCCCCCTCATCGTCTCCTACGACTTTCCCCGCGGCCGGGTGGTGCATGCCGACCTCTATCGCATCACCGGCGAGGACGAGCTGGACGAGATCGGCTGGGACGAGGTGGGCGACGACGCCCTGCTGCTGGTGGAGTGGCCCGACCGCGCCGACGGCCGCCTGCCCGCCGACCGGATCGACCTCGTCCTCTACATGGCGCCCGAGATCGGCCCCGATGCGCGGGTCGCGGTGCTCACCGGCCACGGCGCGGCGGCGGCACGGCTCAGCCGGCTGCACATCGCCGAGGGGCTGATCGAGGTCGCCGGCTTCGATCCGGCCGAGCGGGTGCACCTTCAGGGCGACGCCTCTAGCCGCTCCTACACCCGGCTGGTGATGGCCGAGCGCTCGGCCATCCTGATGAATGCCCCCGCCCAGCCGGACGGGCCGCCGGTGCATCGCGGCCTGCCCTACAGCCGGCTGGTCCACCTCGCCGAGGACGTGAAGCCGTTCGTCGCCATGGACCGGGCGCTGCTGGCGCAGGGCCTGTCCGCGCCCACCATCTATGCCGCCGACATCGATGCCGGGCTGCTGGTGCTGGAGGATCTCGGCCGCGAGGGCGTGGTGACCGGGGATCCGCCGCAGCCGATCCGAGAGCGCTACGAGGCCGCCATGGGCGTGCTGGCGGCACTGCACACCCGCACCCTGCCGCAGACGCTGCACGTGGCGCCGCGGGTGGAGCGCACCCTGGCCCGCTACGACGTCGCCGCCATGCTGGCCGAGATCGACCTGATGCTCGACTGGTACCTGCCCTGGCGCAACATCAAGCTCGACGGCGTGGTGCGCGAGGAGTTCCACCTGCTGTGGCGCTCGGCGCTGAACCCGGTCCTGGCCGAGCCCTCCACCTGGGTGCTGCGCGACTATCACTCGCCCAACCTGATCTGGCTGGACGGGCGCGAGGGGCTGCGCCGGGTCGGCCTCATCGACTTCCAGGACGCGGTTCTGGGGCCGGCGGCCTACGACGTGGTCTCGCTGGCCCAGGATGCGCGCATCGACATGCCGGAGCAGATGGAGCTGCATCTCGTCGGGCTCTACGCCAAGGCCCGGCGCGAGGCCGATCCCACCTTCGACGTGCGCAGCTTCGCCCGCTCCTACGCGGTGATGGGCGCGCAGCGGGCGAGCAAGATCCTCGGCATCTTCACCCGCCTCGACCGGCGCGACGGCAAGCCCCAGTATCTGAAGCACCTGCCGCGCATCCGCCGCTACCTGGCGCGCTGCCTCGGCCACCAGGAGCTGGGCTCGCTGCGTACCTGGTACGAATCGGTGCTGCCGGCGAAGGATCTCGGCCAGTGATCGCCATCAGCCGCGCCATGGTGCTCGCCGCCGGCATGGGCACCCGCATGCGCCCGCTCACCGACACCATCCCCAAGCCGCTGGTGCCGGTCGCCGGCAGGCCGCTGGTGGACTGGGTGCTCGACAGCGTCGCCGAGGCGGGCATCCCCGAGGCGGTGGTGAACGTGCATCACCACGCCGACCTGCTCGAGGCCCATCTCGCCGGGCGCGGCGGGGCGCCGAGGATCACCGTCTCCGACGAGCGCGGCGTCCTGCTGGAGACCGGCGGCGGGGTCCGGAAGGCGTTGCCGCTGCTCGGGACGGCGCCGATCCTCACCATCAATTCCGATACCATCTGGATCGAGGGCGCGCGGGCCAACCTCGTCCGCCTCGCCGAGCATTTCGATCCCGCGCGGATGGACGCGCTGCTGCTGCTGGCGCCGAGCGCGCTCTCCATCGGCTATGACGGGCTCGGCGACTTCCTGATGGACACCAACGGCCGCCTCATCCGCCGGGGGGAACGGCTGGTGGCGCCGTTCGTCTATGCCGGGGCGGCGATCCTGAAGCCGGAGCTGTTCGCCGGCACGCCGGACGGGGCCTTCTCCCTCAACCGCATCTTCGACAAGGCCATGGCGGCGGAGCGGCTGTTCGGCCTCCGGCTCGACGGCATCTGGATGCATGTGGGCACGCCCGACGCCATCGCTTTGGCCGAGGAAGCCATCCAGCGCTCCAGCGACTGAGGCGCCAAGCCGGCAACGGCCCCCTCTCCCGCTTGCGGGGGAGGGCTGGGGAGGGGAAACGGGCCGGGCCGCCTGGGCCGGCGGAATGGAAACAAAGCTCTCATCGCCGCCTGGGGGCGGGAGCGGGCATTTCCTCCCTCCGGGCCGCCCGCCCTGGATGCGTCAGCAGGGGGCGCCGCCGCCTTGGCGGACAAATCCAATCGGGAGGCGCGCAACGGAGGCGCCAGCGGGCGCGATGGTCCCCTCTCCCGCTTCCCG
This sequence comes from uncultured Xanthobacter sp., assembly GCA_937872325.1. Taxonomy (GTDB): domain Bacteria; phylum Pseudomonadota; class Alphaproteobacteria; order Rhizobiales; family Xanthobacteraceae; genus Xanthobacter. The sequence continues at coordinate 46,559 of CALMSN010000183.1, forward strand.
GGAGACCTGGCGATGGAGAAAACCGGCCGGGCAATCTTGGGCCGGCGGAATGAAGAGGCAGCCCTCTCGCCGCCTGCGCGCGGGAGCGGGTGTTTCATCCCGCCCGGGCCGCCCGCCTTGGATGCGCCAGCCGCAGGAAGCCGCTGCTTTGAAGGCAAGGCCATTCCGGGAGCGCCAGCGACCGTCGCGCCAGCCGGGGCAATACCCCCCTCTCCCGCTTGCGGGGAGGGCTGACGAGAGGAGAAGGGCCGGGCCGCCCGGGCCTGCGGAATGGAACGGGAGCCCTCTCGCCGCCTGCGTGCGGGAGCGGGCATCCCCCGGGACCGCCCGCCCTCAATGCGTCAGCCGGGGGCGCCGCCGCCTTGGCGGACAACCCCATCCCGGGGAGCGGGAGGCCAAGGCTGCGCCTCCCTCTTCCCCGCGCCGCGAGGCGAGACAACGCCGGCCCCGTCTCCTATTTTGCCGGAGGGAAACGGGGCCGAGGCGTTCGCAGGCCCCCACCCTCGCCCTCCCCCGCACGCGGGAGAGGGGAAACCGCCGGGGGCAAGCCCCCAACCTGCCAGCCCGGAGACAGCGTGCCGCGGATCCTCACCCTCCCGCCATCCGCCGCGTTCCTGCCGGAACTGGCGCGGGCGCTGCTCGACGGCGCCCTGGTGCCCGGCTTCGCGCCGCGCGGGGATCCCATGGCGCTGGCCGGCGCCACCATCTTCCTGCCCACCCGGCGCGCCGGCCGGCTGTTCGCCGAGGCCCTGCTGGCCGAAGCCGGCGGTGACGCGCTTCTTCTGCCGCGGATCCTGCCCCTCGGCGATGTGGACGAGGATGCCCTCGCCTTCTCCGAGGACGCCCCGACGCTGGCCGCGCCGCTGGCCGTCTCGCCGGTGCATCGCCGGCTGGTCCTCGCCCGGCTGGTGGGCGCCTGGCGCGACAGCCTGGCCGCCGGCGACGGCCGGGCCGCGGTGGCCGCCGGGCCCGCCGCCACCTTCGCCCTCGCCGATGCCCTCGCCCGCCTGTTCGACGACCTCACCACCGCCGCCGTGCCGCCCGCGCGGCTCGATGCCCTGGGTCCCGAGGAGCATGACGACTATTTCCGCCTGAGCCTCGATTTCGTCCGCATCGCCCGCGCCGGCTTCGCCGACTATCTCGCCGCCGCCGGCTGCGTGGAGCCGGCGGTGCGGCGCGATGCGCTGGTGCTGGCGGAAGCCCGCCGCCTCGATGCGCTGGGACCGGACGCCGGGCCGGTGATTGCCGCCGGCTCCACCGGCTCGCTGCCGGCCACCGCGCAATTGCTGAAGACGGTCTCCCGCCTGCCGCAGGGCGCGGTGGTGCTGCCGGGGCTCGATCTCCACCTCGAGGACGCCGCCTTCGCCCGCCTCGCCGATCCGGCGACCGGGGCACCGGATCATCCCCAATACGGCCTCGCCCGGCTGCTGCGCACCCTGGAGGCGACCCGCGCCGACGTGCGCCCCCTCGCCCCGCCGGCCCCGTTCGGCCGCGAAAGGCTGGCGAGCGAAGCCATGCGCGAGGCCGAGACCACCGATCTCTGGGCCAGCCTCGACATCCGCCTGCCCCCGGAGACCCGCGCCGCGGCGCTGGACGGCATCGCCGTGGTGGCGGCGGACGATCCGCGCGAGGAGGCTCTATGCGTCGCCGTCGCCCTGCGCGAGACGCTGGCGACGCCGGGCGCCACCGCCGCCCTCGTCACCCCCGACCGCGACCTCGCCCGCCGGGTGGCCGGGGAGATGGCGCGCTTTGGCCTCGTGGTGGACGATTCCGCCGGCACCGCGCTGGCCGAGACCGGCCCCGGCCGCCTCGCCCGCCACCTCGCCGATGCCGCCGCGCAGGGGCTCGCGCCGGTGGCGCTGTTCGCCCTCGTCAGCCATCCCGGCGCCGGCTTCGGCCTGGATCCGGCGGCCAAGGCCCGGGCCGTCGCGGCGCTGGAGCTCGCCGCCCTGCGTGGGCCGCGGCCGCGCCTCGGCATTGCCGGCCTTGCCGCCACCCTCGACGCCTTCGATGCGGACCGCTTCGGCCCCGCCGATCCCCGCAGCCGGCTCGACGGTGCCGCCATCGCCGCCGCCCGCGACCTCGTCGAGCGCATCGCCGCCACCCTCGGCCCCCTCCTGGCGCTGGATGCGGCCGGCGGGGCGGTGCCGCTGGCCGACCTCGTGGCCGCCCATCGCAGCGCCCTGGAGAGCGTCGCCGGCCCGCTCGATCCCGACGCCGAGGATCCCGCGGAAGCCGCGCTCGCCGCCGCCTTCGCCGAGGTCGCCGAAGTGGCGACCAGCGGCCCGGCCTTCACCCTCGCCGACTATGCCGAGATCCTCCCCTCCCTGCTCGGCGAGCGGATCGTCCGCCCCCTCGCCGATCCCGGCGCCCGGGTGCGCATCCTCGGGCCGCTGGAGGCCCGCCTCGTCGGTGTGGACCGGATGGTGCTCGGCGCGCTGGCCGAGGGCACCTGGCCGCAGCAGCAGGAGACCGACCCCTGGCTCAGCCGGCCGATGCGCACGGAGCTGGGCCTCGACCTGCCGGAACGGCGCATCGGCCTGTCGGCGCATGACTTCGTGCAAGGCCTCGGCGCCCGCGAGGTGGTGCTGACCTATGCCGCCAAGGTGGGCGGCGCGCAGCAGGTGCGCTCGCGCTTCCTGCACCGGCTGGAGACCGTCGCCGGCCCCGCGCTCTGGGCGGAAGCGAAGGCGAAGGGCGAGCGGCTGCGCACCCTGGCGCGCGCCCTCGATGTGCGCCCGCCGGTGCCCCGCGCCACCCGCCCCGCCCCCGCCCCGCCGATGGCGCTGCGGCCGCGGCGGCTCTCGGTGAGCGACGTCGAGACCCTGCTGCGCGATCCCTATTCCATCTATGCCCGCCACATCCTCGGGCTCGCCGTGCTCGACGGCCTGGACGAGGCCCCCGGCGCCGCCGAGCGCGGCACGGCCCTGCATGCCGCGGGGGGCGCCTTCCCCCGCGACTTTCCCGATGCGCTGCCCGAGGATGCCCGCGGCACGCTGCTGGCCTATGGCCGCGCCGCCTTCGCCCCGCTGGAGGCGTTCCCGGCCGAGCATGCGATCTGGTGGGCGCGCTTCAGCCGCGCCGCCGATTTCCTGGTCGCCTTCGAGCGGGCGCGGCGGCCGGAGCTGGCCGCCCTCGCCGCCGAGGTGCGCGGGCGGCTGGAACTCTCCATCGCCGGGGCGCCGTTCCATCTCGTCGCCCGTGCCGACCGCATCGAGGCCCGGTCCGACGGCCGCCTCGCCATCCTCGACTTCAAGACCGGGACCGCCCCCACCCCGGCCCAGGCGGCCTCGCTGGCGCCGCAGCTCACATTGGAGGCCGCCATGGCGGCGCGCGGTGCCTTCGCCGACATCCCCGCCGCCGAGGTGGCCGACATCGCCTATGTGGAGCTGAAGGGCAGCGGCGAGGGCGGGGCGGAGAAGCCGGTCCGTCTGCGCAACCGCACCACCATGGACCTCGCCGAGACCGCGCTTTCCGGCCTCACCGGGCTGCTCACCGCGCTCGCCGATGAGGCCCAGGGCTACCGGGCGCTCGCCGCCCCGCAATGGCGCGGCCGCTTCGGCGACTACGACCATCTCGCCCGGGTCCGCGAATGGGCCCTGGGCGGAGAGGAGGCGGAATGAGCCCGAAGCCGCCCGCCGACCGGCCTGACGCCCCGCACCAACCCGCCTCCGATCCGCGCGCGGAGGCGACCCGCCGGCAGGGGCTGGCGTCGGATCCTGCCGTCTCGGCCTGGGTCTCGGCCAATGCCGGCTCGGGCAAGACCCATGTGCTGGCAAGGCGGGTGATCCGGCTGCTGCTGGCCGGCACCCCGCCCGCCCGCATCCTCTGCCTCACCTATACCAAGGCCGCGGCCGCCAACATGGCGAACCGGGTGCTCGACATCCTCGCCGCCTGGGTCGGCCTCTCCGACGCCGACCTCGACGCCGCCCTTCTCGCCACCGCCGGCACCCGGCCCACGCCGGAGCTGCGGGCGCGGGCGCGGCGGCTGTTCGCGGCGGCGCTGGAGACCCCCGGCGGGCTGAAAATCCAGACTATCCACGCCTTCTGCGGCGGCCTGTTGCATCGCTTCCCGTTCGAGGCCGAGGTGGCAGCCGGCTTCTCCGAGCTGGACGATACTGGCCGCGCGGCTCTGTTCGCCCGCATCCGCGCCGCCTTGGTGGTGGAGGCGGCGGCCGATCCCGAAGCCCCGCTGGGCGCGGCGCTCGCCCGGCTGATGACCGAGATGTCCGACTTCGCCATCGACCGGATGCTGGAAGCGGCGATCGGCGCACGGGCGCGCATCCTCGCCCTCGGCCCCTCGGCTGCGGCGCGGCGGGCGCAGGTGGCGGCCCGGCTCGACATCGATCCCGGTGCATCGAGCGCGCGGGTCGGCGCCGAGATACTGGAGAGCTGCTTCCTCCCCCGCACCGAATGGCCGGGCATCGCCGACGAGATCGCCCGCTCCGACAAGAAGACCGACCAGGACCGCGCCAACGCCCTGCGCGCCGCCTTCGCCGCCGGGACCGACGCCGAGGCGCTGGCCGCCTATCGCGACGTCTTCTTCAAGAAGGACCAGACGCCGCGCTCCGACAAGGACCTCGTCACCAAGGCCGTCGCCGAAGCGTTTCCCGACCTTCATGCCGGCCTGATCGCCGAGCGCGACCGCCTCGCCGCGCTCGACGATGAACTGCGGGCCGCGCTGGTCCTGGAGCGCACCGAGGCCGCCCTCATGTTGGGTGCCGAGCTGTGCCGGCGCTACGCCCGCGACAAGGCGGTGCGCGGCCTGCTCGATTTCGACGACCTCATCGCCCGCGCTGTCGCCCTGCTGGAGCGGGTGCCGGCCTCCTTCGTCCACTACAAGCTCGACCAGGGCATCGACCATGTGCTCGTGGACGAGGCGCAGGACACCAGCCCCGAGCAGTGGAAGGTGGTGCGCGGCCTCACCGACGACTTCTTCTCAGGCGCCGGCGCCCGGGCGGGAGTGACCCGCACCATCTTCGTGGTGGGCGACGAGAAGCAGTCCATCTTCTCCTTCCAGGGCGCCGATCCGCGGGCCTTCGGCGAGATGCGGGCGCTGTTCGCCGGCCGTGCCGGGGCCGAGGGCTTCCGGCGGGTGGAACTGCCCCATTCCTTCCGCTCCGCCCCAGGCGTCCTGGAGGCGGTGGACACCGTGTTCCGCCCGCCGGCCGCCCATGCCGGCCTGTCGCTGGATGCGGTCGCCCCCGCCCATGCCGCCATCCGCGCCGACGCTCCGGCCCTGGTGGAGATCTGGCCCACCGTCACCCCCGAGCCGCGCGATCCGGTGGACGACTGGCGCCGGCCCCTCGACGCGGTGCCGGCGGACGATCCGGCCAATGGCCTTGCCCGGCGCATCGCCGGCTTCATCCGGGCCGGGATCGAGGCCGGCCTTGCCATGCCGGCGCGCGGCGGACGGGCCATGCAGGCCGGCGACGTGCTGGTGCTGGTGCGGCGCCGCGGCAAGGTCTTCGAGGCCGTCATCCGCGCCCTCAAGGAGCTGAAGGACCCGCGCATCGCGGTGGCCGGCGCCGACCGGCTGGTGGTGACCGGGCACATCGCCGCCCTCGATCTGATGGCCCTGGGCGATGCCCTCGTCTCCCCCGACGACGATTTGGCCCTGGCCTGCGTGCTGAAGAGCCCGCTGTTCGGCTTCACCGACGACGATCTCATCGCCTTGTGCCCGAACCGCGGCGGCCGGCTGCTCTCGGCCCTTGCCGCCGCCCCCGGCCGCCCCGCCGCGGCGGCGGCGCGCCTCGCCCGCTGGCGGCGCGATGCTCTGGCGCTGCGGCCGTTCGACTTCTACGCCCGGATCCTCGGCCGCGACGGCGGCCGCGCCGCCATTCTCGCCCGGCTCGGCCCGGAGGCGGCGGACGTGCTGGACGAGTTCATGACCCTCGCCCGCACCTACGAGCAGACCGAGGCGGCGAGCCTTGCCGGCTTCCTCGCCGCGCTCCGCGCCGGCGCCGCCGAGACCCGCCGCGACATGGATTCCGGCCGCAACGAGGTGCGGGTGATGACCGTGCACGGCGCCAAGGGCCTGGAGGCGCCGGTGGTGATCCTCGCCGACACGGTGGATGTGCCCCGCCCGCGCACCGAGGGCGGCTTCGTCGGGCTCGGCACGGAGCCGGCGGTGCCGGTGCTGGCCCTGCGCCAGGGCGAGGATCCGCTGGCCCTCACCGCCGCCCGCGCCGAGGCGGCGACCCGCGAGATGGCGGAATACCGGCGCCTGCTCTACGTCGCCCTGACCCGGGCCGAGGATGCGCTCATCGTCTGCGGCGCCGAGCAGCGGCTGCCGGGCAAGGACAAGCCCCACGCCCGCGCCGAGGGCTGCTGGTACGACCTGGTGGGCGACGCGCTCGGCCCCGATCTTTCGCCCGCCCCGGCCCTCGGCTTCGCCGGCGAGGTGCTGCGCTGGGCCAAGGGTGCAGGTGTCGGTGCCGGCGCTGGCATCGGCGCGGCCATGGCGCAGGCCGCCTCGCCGGCAGAGGCCGCGACCGCCCTCGCGCCCCTGCCCCCGTCGGCCCCGCCGCCGCGACGCCTGCGTCCCTCGGCCGCCCACGGCGTCGCCTCGCAGGAGCGCGCCGGCCCCGCCGCCGGACCGGCCGAGTCGCTCTCGCCGCTGATGCGCGGCGATCTCGTCCACCGCCTGCTGGCCGCCTTGCCGGAGGTGCCCGAGGCGGCGCGGGCGGGACTTGCCGGCCGCCTCCTCGCCTTCGCCGCCCCGGGGATCGGCGAGCCCGAGCGGGCGGGGGTGCTGGCGGAAGCCATGGGGGTTCTGGGTCATGCGCCGTGCGCAGAACTGTTCGGCGCCGGCAGCCGGGCTGAGGTGCCCGTCATCGGCCGGCTGGTGGCCGCCGACGGGAATCTCGTCGAGGTTTCCGGCCGGCTCGACCGGCTGATGGTGGCCGGCGATCGGGTGATCCTGATCGACTTCAAGACCGACCGTGTGCCGCCCGAAACCCCGCAGGCCATTGCCGCCGGCTACGTGGACCAGCTCGCCCTCTATGGCGCGCTGCTGCGGCGGATCTATCCCCGCAAGCAGCTGGAGGCCCGGCTCGTCTTCACCCGCGGGCCCCGCGTCTTCACCCTCGAACCGCAGGTTCTGGAGGCGGCGCTGGCCCGCCTGCTGGCGTCCCCGGCTTCACCCCGGCGTGACGCGCCTTGACGGGAGGGGGAGGGGCTTCCTACCTTCCAAATCCAGATTCAGTGGTTTCCCACAGTTTGCCCCACGAGGTATGCCATGGCGGTCGATAAGGTGTCCGATCAGAATTTCGAGGAGGACGTGATCAAGTCCTCCGCCCCGGTGATCGTCGATTTCTGGGCGGAATGGTGCGGCCCCTGCCGGATGGTCGGCCCGATCCTCGACGAGGTCTCCGGCGAGATGGGCGACAAGGTGCGCATCGTGAAGCTGAACGTGGATGAGAATCCGCAGACGGCCTCGAAGTACGGCATCATGTCGATCCCGACCCTGCTGCTCTTCAAGGACGGCAAGATCGCGTCCCGCCAGGTGGGCGCCGCCCCCAAGGCGAAGCTGGTGCAGTGGATCAACGGCGCCATCTGACGGTCCGGCGGCCACCGCCGCCCAGCGCCGGTATTTTCTGAAGAAAGAAGCGGCCGGGGCCATCAGGCCCCGGCCGCTTTTCTTTTCGCTCACGTGTCGCGGGGTCTGTGACGCTTGGCCGGCGCTGCAAGTCGACTAGGCGCGATGCGGCAATGCCTCGCGGCCGAGGCGGCGGGTCACCGATCCGGCGTTTTCATGCGGCCCGGTGCAGCGTTTCGCGGCGGTCGTTCTTGAAGCGGTCGGGATACGGGGGGTCGGGTTGATCGGTACCATCCGGGCCGGGGCAAGGCTGAGAAGGCCGGATCACAGATCCGCTGTTTGATCACCCCGGCGCGGGGTCTCTGAGCCATCGCGCTTGAAGCGATCGGCATGCTGGGGATTGGGCAGATCGGCGCGATCATGTTGGACAGCGCGGACGGTATCTTATGGGCCGGGGCACGGCCCCATCGCATTGCTCGGATCCGACCGGCAGATCCAGGGCCGGATGCAGTCGATGATTTGGCGCGATCTCGCTGAAACGGTGCTCGCTTGGGCTCCGGAGGCTGCGCCGATGCATCGACCCATCATCCCTTCCCTCGCTTGGGTGCGGGGAAAGGCGCCGGCTCCATGAGGCATCGCGCTTGATTCACGCAATGCCGGTTCGAAAAAACACCTCGCGGCCCGATGCACGCAAACCCGCACCGGGCATCGCTTCTTCTGGCAAATGAAGCCGCCACGCGGCTCCATCTGGTCGGCTCGCTCTCGATCAGACTGATCCGCAGAGGAGACCGGGCGTCACTCGAACAGGTCGGCGCTCTGCTCGCCCACCGCTTCCGGAGCGCCCTCGCCGGCCGCCTCGCCCTCGGCTCGATCGGCCCGGCTGCGGAAACGGCGACGGCGGCGGCCCAGCCGCGGATCGGCGGCGGCGTCGGCATCGACCACCGCTTCCGGCTCGCGCTCCACCCGCGGCTGCTCCTTGGCCGGAGCACCGGTGATGAAGGACGGCAGGGCGATGTCCGGCTGCTCCTCATCCACCCGCGCGGTGCGGGCCGGACGGGGGGGCGCCTCGCGCGGCGCCTCTGCATCCTCGCGCGGCGGGCGGGCACGGGGGGCGTAGCCGCCCTCCCCGGCATCGTCGCCACGGTTGCGGCTGCGATACTCACGGGGCTCCCGCGGTTCGCGGGGCTCGCGGGCCTCACGCGGCTGGAAGCTCTCGCGCGGCTGCCCGTCCTGGGCGTCCTCGTCGCGGTTGCGGCGGAAGCTGGTGCGGTCGCGGCCGCGGCCTTCCCGCGCCGGCTGCCCCTCGCGCGGCCCACCGTCCCGCGAGCCCTGCCCGTCCCGGGAGCCTTGCCCGGCCCGCGAGCCTTGCCCGTCGCGGGAGCCCTGCCCCTCGCGAGAGCCCTGGCCCTCGCGGGGCTGGATCTCGCGCGGCGTGTACGAGTCGAAGCGGTTGAAGCCGGGCTGGGGCGCATCGAGGGCGGAGACGTCGTCCATCTCCTCGTCGTCCATCTCGTCCTCACGCCCATAGCCGGCCTGCGGGGCGAACTGGCCCTGCACGGCAGCGATGATCCTGAGGTAATGCTCGGCGTGCTGGAGGTAATTCTCGGCCGCCACCGGATCGCCGGAAGACTGGGCGTCGCGGGCGAGCTGCTGATACTTTTCAGCGATATGATGCGCGGTGCCGCGAACCTTCACGTCGGGTCCGTTGGACTCGTAGACGCGCGTCAGGGGATTCGAGCTGCGGCGGTTGTTGTTCCGGCCGCGCAAACGCTTCTGCTGACCATTTCTCATCTGGATCGTTCTCTACCCGCTCGGCGTCTCACCCGCCGTCTGCGCCTGCATGGCGCCGCCCACGCGGTGCGTAAAACGCAACCATCGAGGCCGGCCCCGGACAGGCCGGGGGACGGCGGGCGGCGACTTCAAGGCCCGCAACGCTCCGCGATGGCGGAACCCTGGGGCATGGACCATCCGCATCGCATCGCGACCCGGCCGGCCAACATCCGGAACCCTCGACGTTCAGGGCAGCAGCCGCGCCGCTCGCCCCCGCCGGAAATTCTGCGTCCCGCAAACCCTGCGTCGGCTTCCGCGAGGACGGACAGCGCAGCCGATACGGGACCGCACCGCATGCCAGACGGATTGCGAAAATCCCTCTGCAGACCTCAGATCGCCGCCCAATCCGGCGACCGCGCGATGCCTTCGGTGCGGAAACCGGCGTACAGCGACGCCACGTCCGACACCGCCGGCAGGTCAGTCACAACGTCTGGATCTCTGTCCGGTCATCGCGCCTCGTTCGGCACCTCTCGGCCCGGCTGCCTCGTCCTGACCCCACCATCGGGATCACGCGGCGGAGCATGCTCCAACCGGTGAGGCACCGATATTCGGTGATCGATCGCGCCGATGAAGGGAATTCCGGGCGCTGCAATAAACTGCGCGTCGCCGGACCTCGCCACTCGCATCTCCGGATCCCGACTTCGGGACCTGAAGGCCGGCTCAAGCCTGTAAAGGCATGTGCCTCGGTTCGATTCCTGCGAGGACACTACCCACTTCCGCTTTGGGTTCCAAGTGAATTTTTACGCATCGCCGCTGCAGTTGCCGCAGGTGTCATCGGCCGGCGCGGCCGGGCGGCGGGCGACCAGCGCGCGCGGGATGCCGCCGAGATCGCAGCGCGGCGATCCTTCCGGCGGCAGGCCGGCGGCGGCGAGCAGCCCGGCAACCGCCGCCGCCTGGCCGATGCCAAGCTCCAGCACCGCCACGCCGCCGGGCGCCAGCAGGCCGGGCAGCGCCGCGGCAAGGGCGCGGTAAGCGTCGAGCCCGTCCACCCCGCCGTCGAGGGCGAGGCGCGGATCGTGGTCGCGCACCTCCGGGTCGAGCCCGTCGAGATCGGCGCGCGGGATGTAGGGCGGGTTGGACACCACGAGGTCGAAGACGCCGGACAGGCTCCCCGCCCAATCGCCGACGATCACGGCGCTGCGCCCGCCGAGCCCGGCACGCCGCAGATTGTCCCGGGCGGTCCGCGCCGCGCCCTCGGCCCGGTCGACGCCGATGCCGAAAGCGGCCGGCCGCTCGCTCAGCAGGGCCGCCAGCAGGGCGCCGGAGCCGATGCCGAGATCGAGGATCCGCAACGTCGCCCCGCGCTCCGGGCAGGCGGCCAGCGCCGCCTCCACCACCGTCTCCGTATCGGGACGCGGCACCAGGGTCTCGGCGGAGAGGTGGAAGTCGAGGCTCCAGAACTCCCGGCGCCCGAGGATGCGGGACACCGGCTCACCGGCGCGGCGCCGGGCCAGCATCCCGGTCGCCGCCGCGAGCGCTTCCGGTGCGACGGCCTCATCGCCGCGGGCCAGCAGTTCGCCAGGCTCGCAGCCCAGAGCCGCGGCCAGCAGCAGGCGGGCATCGAGCCCGGGCGTCGGCACCCCGTCCGCGGCGAGCGCCGCCGCCATCCGCCGGCCCAAAGCCGCAACGGTCTCCCCATCCCCACTCATATTGCGACCGCTCATGACGCCGATCGTGCTCAAGATTATTGATGGAGGATGCGCCCTCCAGGGATTTGTTTGACAAGCCCCTGAAACAGCCTGGGAACAGGTGGCGGGCGTCATCACGAACGGTCAGGCCGGATCCGATGGCGGTTCCCACCCCCATCGCGACGTTTCAAGCGCTCTTCAACAACGCCGCAGCGGTGAAGGCCGGCGGCCTCACCCCTCCTCCGCCGCCAGCAGCGCCGCCTGGTGCTCGGTGACCAGGGCATCGACGATCTCGTCCAGCGCGGTGCCGGCCATCACCTCCTCCAGCTTGTAGAGGGTGAGGTTGATGCGGTGGTCGGTGACCCGGCCCTGGGGGAAATTGTAGGTGCGGATCCGCTCCGAGCGGTCGCCGGAGCCCACCTGCCCCTTGCGCTCGGCGGCGCGGCCGGCCTCCTTTTTCTGGCGCTCCTCGTCGAGCAGCCGGGACCGCAGCACCGCCATGGCGCGGGCCTTGTTGCGGTGCTGGGAGCGCTCGTCCTGCACCACCACCACCGTGTTGGTGGGAAGGTGGGTGATGCGCACCGCGCTCTCGGTCTTGTTGACGTGCTGGCCGCCCGCCCCCTGGGCGCGGAAGACGTCGATGCGCAGGTCCGCCTCGTTGATGTCCACATCCACCTCCTCGGCCTCGGGCAGCACCGCCACCGTCGCGGCGGACGTGTGGATGCGCCCGCCCGCCTCGGTGGCCGGCACCCGCTGAACCCGGTGGACGCCGCTCTCGAACTTCAGCCGGGCATAGGCGCCGGCCCCGTGCATGGCGGCGACGATCTCCTTGTAGCCGCCCATGGTGCCCTCGCTCTCGGCGAGCACCTCCACGCTCCAGCCATGCTCGGCGGCATAGCGCGCGTACATGCGGTAGAGGTCGCCGGCGAAAAGCGCCGCCTCGTCGCCGCCGGTGCCGGCGCGCACTTCCAGGATGACGCCGCGGGCATCCATGGCGTCCTTGGGCAGCAAGGCGAGGCGCACCTCGTGGCGCAGGGCGGTGAGGTCCGTCTCCAGCCGGAGCACCTCGCCCTCCGCCAGGTCGCGCATCTCGGCGTCGTCGCCGGCGGCGAGCTCGCGGGCATCCACGAGATCGCGCTCGGCGGCCTTCAGGGCCTGCACCTTCTCCACCACCGGGGACAGCTCGGAGAATTCGCGGCCGAGCCGCACATAGGCGTCGCCTTCCGCCCCATGGGCGAGGGCGGCCTCGATCTCGGCGTGGCGCGCGACCAGCTGGTCGAGCCGGGCAATGGGCAGGGTTGTCATGGCGGGATGCTACAGCGGCAGGCCGCTGGTGTGGGCAAAGGCGCGCAGCGCCGTGCGCACGTCCACCATCCCGCTGGTGTCCTCCAGCAGCGGGAGAAGCACGCGGCGGGCGGCGCCAACGTCGAGCTCCAGCAGGGTCGCCTTCACCGGCCCCAGCGCTGCGGGCGAGACCGAAAGCGCCCGGTAGCCCACCGCGGCCAGCGCAACCGCCTCCAGCGGGCGGGAGGCCAGCTCGCCGCACAAAGTGATGGGCTTGCGATGCCGCGCCCCGGCCTCGGCCACCATGCGGAAGGCCCGGAGCGCCGGCGGCGAGAGCGGGTCGAACCGGTCCGCCACCCGCATGTTGGAGCGGTCGGCGGCGTAGAGGAACTGCACCAGGTCGTTGGAGCCCACCGAGAGGAAGTCGGCCCGGGCCAGGATCTCGTCGAGCTGGAACAGCAGCGAGGGCACCTCCAGCATGGCGCCGAGCTTGAGGCTGGTGGGCAGATGGTGGGCGAAGCGCGACAGGTGCCGCACCTCGCGGTCGATGATCTCGCGCGTCTGGGCGATCTCGCCGAGTTCCGTCACCATCGGCAGCATCAGCTTCAATTCGCGCCCGCCCGCCGCCTTCAGAAGCGCGCGAATCTGCGTGCGCAACAGGCCGGGCCGGTCGAGCGCCAGGCGGATCGCGCGCCAGCCGAGCGCCGGGTTCTCCTCCGCCGCGGCATTGTCGAAATAGGGCAGCACCTTGTCGCC